>JADLBZ010000057.1 GCA_020847415.1 Planctomycetota bacterium | reverse complement strand
GTGCGGTTGTCGTCGGTGCCGTCCGCTGAGCCCGGAGAAGCCGGCCCCGGCGTGGTGCGCATGAACTGCTTTGGCGATGTGCGCCTGGAGCTGACCGAGAACGGCGACCGGGCCTCTTTGCTGCTGCAACGGCGCGCGCACATGACTATGGACCGCGCCGGCCAGCCACTGGACCTCACCTGCGACCAGCTTGCCCTGCGCGGACGAGTGTTGCGCAACAATGGCGGGGTGATGCTGGGCGAGCAGGAACTGGACGCCGACGGCAACGTGGCGCTCTCCGCCCGGAACCTGAAGGGCTACGGCGGGCAGCTTGCCTTTCGGCAGCAGGAGAAGGCGCACGAAATCACGCTGCGCGACGGCGCCAGCCTGGAGCTGGACCAGTCGTCGAAGTCCCGCCCGGCGACCCTGCGCCTGCTGGCCGACCAGAGTATTCGCGCCAAGGCACCCGTGATGCCCGCCGGCCAGGGTGTGCAGGAAGTGGACGTGGAAGTGCTGGGCAGCGCGCGTGTGTGGCGCGAGGCCCACGGCGCCGAGGAATGGCGCGTGGTGGGCCGCCGCGTCGCGGTGCGCTCGGTGCGTGACGCCCCCCGGGCAGAGGACTTCAGCCACGCCTTTGAAGTCGAGGCCGAGGGCTACTCGCCCCTGTTGCAGGTCACTGCCGCTGCGGCGCCCGCGTCGTTGCAAGGGGCCGCGGTGCACGGGCGCAGCGCAAGCGGGACCTTTGCCGGTGGGCGCCTCAAGGCACGGGCGCTTGGCCCCGGCTTGCTGGCCGTGGTGGACTCAACCTATGCGCTGGCACCGCGCCTGCGCGAGGCCCTGTCGCCCCGCCGCGAGCGCAGCGATGGCGATGCGAAGATTGCAACTGGCACCAGCCGCCTCGCCTTGCGGGCCTCGCGCACGCTGGACATTGACGTGCTGGCCGAGTCGCAGCACCCCCGGCCCGAGACGGCGCACGAGTTGGCGCTGGCCGCCGACGGCGACGTAAGCGCCGAGCACGAGCCGGTGCCGCGCAACGACACGGAACTGGTCGTGGTGTCGGGCGAGTCGCTGGCCCTTGCCTTGCGCCAACAGCCGGCCGCCGGCATGCACGAGCTGAGGCTGCTGGACATCCGGCCCGGCGTCGAGGGCGCGCGCCTGACCGTGGGCTACGACCTGCTGGCGGCACGGGGCGTGCACATTGAGGGCGCCCAGCGGAACTACCAGGGCAGCATTGAGGGCCCCGGGCGGCTTACGGCGCGTGACAAGCAAACGCTGGACGGCTTGCGGCAGGCGGTGCGGCGGCTGCCGCGCCCACGGGACCAGGCCGGCGAACAGCCGGCGCCCGACGCCGCCTGGCTGACCTTCAGCACCGGGATGAAGCTGGACTCAGATGATGACCGCCACGCCATTGATGCCCGCGACTGCGTCTTGCGCATGGTGCGCGGTGACTTTGAAACGCCCCGTGCGGGCCTGGCCGGTTTTGAGGACCTGCCCGAGCTGGAGGAGGCCGAGGTGGCCCGGCTCTATGAAGCCGCCGGCGGCAGTCTGCAACTGGTCAGCACCGGCCACGCCGCGGGGCCGGGTGCCGTCGTGCACGTGCTGCGGCTGGCCGGCAGCGCCAGGCTGCGCAGCGTGGCGGACGGCTTCTCAGCCGCGGCGCGAGATGCCGTTGAGGTCTCGGGTGCTGACCGGCAGCGCAACCCGGATGCCCCGCTCTCGGTGGTGCTGCTGGGCGAAGCAGAGGTCGAGCTGGCCGAGGCCGGCCCGTACTTCGGCAACGCCGTGCGCGGCGGGACGTTCGGCTATGACGGCCGCTGGAAGCTGACGGCGCGGGAGCGCCTGGAGTTCACGGTGACGCCCCTGCCCGAGGACACACCCGGCGCGGTTACCAAGGCTCGCGGATTGGCCGACAACGCGCAGAAGGCAGACATGCCCGCCTGGGCGGCTGCCGTGCATGCCACGCGCGGGGCGGAGGCTTGCCGGGCCGTGACGCGCCCAGTCGACGAGGTGCGCCAGGCCGCCCAGGAGCTGGCAGCGGCGGCGCACCATCTGCGGGTGGCGGCGGCACTGGGCGCGGTGGGGGACAGCATGGCCGGCCACTGGCGCGAACGCGGGCAGCAGGCAGCGCGGCGGGCCGGCGCCCTGCTGGGCGGCCGCATGGAAGTGGTGGCCCGGGGCGGTGTAAAAGCCCGGCTGCAGGCGCTGAAAGACGCGGTGCCGGCCATCGAGTTCAGCGCGCAGTCGCTTTCCGTGGTGTTCAACGGCCTGGGTGCGGTGGTGGATGCCGCCGCGGCCGGCCCCGTGGAAGTTGCGCGTGCCGGGTACAGCCTGCGGGGCAGCGTCATTCGGCGCGCTGCCGACGGCACCTTGACGCTGGATGGCGCAGGCATCACCCTGCCTGCGGACACCGGGGTTGAAGTCACCGGCGTGAAGCAGATCAGCCTGAAGCAGACGGAGGCCTCGCCTGAGGCGGGCACGGGGCTGCCCGGGCGCACCATGGTGACGCGGGTGACCGGCAAGAAGCTGGGTGTGCGCGTGCGCGTAACCCACGGGACAGGGAGGTAGGCCATGGGGAACAACATCATCACCATTGACGGCCCTTCCGGCGCGGGCAAGAGCACCATTGCACGCCTGGCTGCCGCGCGCCTGGGCCTGCGCTACCTGGACACGGGCGCCATGTACCGGGCACTGACCCTGCACTGCATGCGGGCGGGCATTCACCTGGACAAGCCCGCCGAGGTGGCCAAGTCGCTGGCCACAGCGCAGCTTCGCGTGGAACTGACCCACGACGGCCCCATGAAGGTGTTCCTGGGCGCCGACGACGTGACCCAGAAGATCCGCACCCAGGAAGTGACCCGCAACATCCACTATGTGGCCGACGTGCGTGAGGCTCGCGACTTCCTGACGCGCATCCAGCGCGACATCGCCCGGCAGGGCGACCTGGTCACCGAAGGGCGCGACCAGGGCACGGTGGTGTTTCCTGATGCCGACCTGAAGATCTACATGTTCGCGACGCCCGAGGTGCGCGCGCGCCGCCGCTTCACAGAAATGACCGAACGGGGCGCCTCGGTAACCTACGAGGAGATCCTGGAAGACGTCTCGCGCCGCGACTACCTGGACATGAGCCGCGAGATTGGCGGTCTGCGCAAGGCCATGGACGCCCTGGAGCTGGACACCAGCAACCTGACGCCCGAGCAGGTGGCCGAGTCCATTGTCAAGCTGGCCAAGAGCCGCCTGGCCATGCGCACCCGCAAGATTGACCAGGAGGCTCTGCGCCAGATCACCGGCCGCGACGCCAGGCCGAAGTAGCGTGTTCTGTGAAGGCGCGCAGCCACTCGGCGCGATTCCGGCGGCTCGCCGTTGCCACCCACACCGGCGGCTGTATCCTTGGCACACCCCCATTCCAGAGCACGGGAACATGCCCATGCGCACGTTTGCGCTGTTGCTTGCAGCCGCCATGGTTGTGCTGACCACCGGTTGCGCCACCCAGAAGCGGGAAGCCACCAAGGTGGGTCAGGTGGGCATCAACACCGCCGAAGAACGCGCCATTGTGGACTCGCTGGAGACGGCGAAGTACTACGAGTACAACACGCCCAAGACCGGCGTGGTGTTGCGCAGCAATCCCCCCGGCGCGCTGGTGGAGTGGCTGAACAACGACGGGCTGTGGGTCACGGTCGGCACGACGCCCACGCTGCAGATCGCCATTGAGGCCACCGGCCGGCCCGAGCTGTTTCGCGTGTCGCTGGGCGGCTACCTGCCCGAGATCCGCTGGGTGGCTGCAACCCCCGCCAGTGAGTCAGTCACGGTCGAGTTCAACCTCGAGCGCGAGCTGAAGCAGGATCGGTTCGTGCTCGGTGACCGACGCTAGTTCTGCTGCGTGTCAGCCGTGACTCGTTCGTAATAGCAAGGCGTTGAAAATGCCCTTTTCAACGGCCTGATGGAATTGGGCGCCCCCGTACCCCGGCTGGGCGCCCCCTTGTGTAACCGCCAGGAGTCGAACCCGTGAGAACCCGAGCCAAGAGCCTGCTCTTCCTGATCTGTGCTGTAGCTGCCCTTGCCGCCGCGAGCGCAGTCGCCCAGGAAGCGCCCAAGACGCCCGCCAAGGGCCTGGACGTTGCCGAGTACACCCTGGACAACGGCCTGAAGCTGCTGGTCGTGAACCGGCCCGGTGTGCCGATCGTGTCCAGCTACGTCTGGTACAAGGTGGGCAGCATGGACGAAGATGCCGGTCGCACCGGCATGGCCCACTTCCTTGAGCACATGATGTTCAAGGGCAGCCGTGAGTACCGCGTGGGTGATGTAGACGGCGTGTGCCAGCGCAACGGCGGCTCGAACAACGCGTTTACCAGCAACGACTACACGGCCTACTACATCAACCTGCCCAAGTCCCGGTACGCGGAGGCCCTGAAGATTGAGGCCGACCGCATGCGCCACCTGACTCTCGACCTTAAGGAGTTCGACAGCGAGAAGCAGGTCGTCCAGTCTGAAAGCGACATCAGTGCCGACGACCCTTCCTCGCGCCTGTGGGAGCGCCTGTCCGGCGCGGTCTTCGGCCACGGCCACCCCTACTCTCACCCCGTGCTGGGCTGGCCGCAGGATGTGCAGGACACCAGCCGCCGCGACATGCGGTTGTTCTACGAGAAGCACTACTACCCCAACCACGCCACCCTGGTGCTGGCGGGCGACATCACGGGCGAAGAGGCACTGAAGACCGTGCGCGGCTTGTTTGGCGACCTGCCCCGCGGGCCGGAGCCCGCACGGCCCCAGCCCATCGAGATCAACTTCCGCGGCCCGGTCACCATTGAGGAGAAGGGTGATTCGGAGGTCGTCCAGCTCATCAGCCAGTATCTTACCGTGCGCGCAGGTCAAAGCGGCACCGAGGCCCTGGATGTGCTGGGCATTGTGCTGGGCGGCGGCGTGACCAGCCGCCTGTACCGCGAACTGGTGGACAAGCGCCGCGTGGCCACCAGCGCCGGGGCCGGGCACTACAGCCAGATGCTGGCGGGTTCGTTTTACGTCACCGCCGAACTGGCCGAGGGCCACACACGCGAGGAGCTGCTGGCCGGCATCAACGATGTGGTGCGCGAGCTTGCCGAAAAGGGCCCGACCGCCGACGAGCTTGAACGTGCCCGTAACCGCGTGGTGGCATCGAGCGTGTTTGAGCGCGAGAGTGCCGACCAGATTGCCGCCTCCCTGGGCTCAGCCGAGACCGCGGAAGGCGACTGGCGCCGCGCCCTGAACTATCCCGACCGCATTGCCGCGGTGAAGGCTGACGACGTTCGGTCCGCGGCCCAGCGCTACTTGAAGGCCGGCAACTGCGCCATGGGCTGGCTGGTGCCCGAGTTGAGCCCGGCCGGCCAAGGCCCCGCCGGGGCCGACGCGCAGCCGCAGGCTTTGCCCATCCAGCGCCATGTGCTGCCTAACGGCGTCACCGTTCTGCTGCTGGAGCGCAAGGGCCAGCCGGTGGTGTCGGTGGAGGCCTCGGTACGCAGCTATCGCACCGGCGAGACGGCGAGCGAGGCCGGCCTGAACAGCTTCACCGGCCTGCTGCTGGACACAGGCACCGCGGGCTACAGCAAGCAGCAGCTTGCTGAGGCCATGGAGAACGTCGGCGGCGAGCTGAGTGCCTCTGCCGCGGGCGGCGAGATTCGCGTGTTGAAGCAGCACACCGACCTGGGCCTGCGCCTGCTGGCGGAGGTGCTGCAGCGCCCGACCTTCCCCGCGGAGGAGATTGAGCTGGCCCGCGCCCAGGTGCTGGCCAACCTGGAGGCTGCCAAGGATGACGTGCAGACCTTTGGCCGTGAGGCTGCGGCAGCCTCGGTGTACGGCGCGTCCCACCCGATGGGGCGGCCCGCGTTCGGCAACTTGAATACCGTGGCGGGCTTCACGCGCGAGCAGGTGGCAGCTTGGCACAAGCGCTGGTTCCGGCCCGACAACTGCGTGATTGCCGCGGTGGGTGACTTTGACGCCCCCGAGATGTTGAAGAAGCTGCAGGCCGAGTTCGGCGGCTGGCAGAAGCCCGCCGAGCCACTGGTTGTCCCGCAGGTGGCCTTTGCAGTTCCGGCGAGCCTGTCCGGCGAGCAGGTCTTTCACTTCGCGTCCTTTGACCCGGCGCAGGTGAAGCCCGGCTGCAAGCGTGTGATGGTGGACCACCCCGAGAAAGACCAAGTCGCGGTGCGGCTGGTGTGCCTGGGTGTGGAACGCGCCAACCCGGACTACTACGCGCTGCTGGTCATGGACAACATCCTGGGCACCGGGGCGGGCTTCACGGATCGCTTCAGTAAGACCCTGCGCGACAAGATGGGTCTCGCCTACAGCACCAGCGCCAACATCACCGGCGGCGCCGGGATCTATCCCGGCACGTTCCAGGGTTACATCGGCACGCGCCCCGAGAACGTCGAGCTGTCGCTGAAGACGATGTACGAGCTGATCGCGCAGATCCGCACCGAGAAGGTGGGCGACGACGAGTTGCGCGCCGCCAAGGACTACCTCAAGGGCAGCTTCGTCTTCGGCCTGGAGACCAGCTCGCAGCTTGCAGGCCTGCTGATCAGCATCGAGCGCTTCAACCTGGGTGCCGACTACATGGTCAAGTACACCCAGGCGGTGGAGGCGGTGACCCCCGACGACATCCAGCGCGTGGCGACCAAGTACCTGGTGCCGGAGCGCATGGTGGAAGTGCTGGCGGGTCCTGTCACCAGGATCACCCCGGCCGGCACCGAGGGCGAGGGCAAGTAATGCGGGCGTGCGGCGTGCTGGGCTTCTGGCTGGCAGCCTTGCTGGCGGTGCCGCTGGCTGCGGCCGAGGCCGAAAGCAACTTCGGCCGCGTGATCCTGGCCCGCAGCGACCTGATTGTGCTGGGCGTGGCCAGCGCCGAGCGCAAGCGCATGAACACGCTGACCCGCGTGGAACTGACGCTGGAGCAGACCCTGCACGGCAAGACCGACGCCCGCGAGGTCTCTGTCTACTACAGCGACCCCGCGTTGTTGCAGGCGGATGTTGCCGTGCGCGCCCTGTTTGCGCTGAAGGCCATGGCTGAGGGCGGCTACGAGGTGGTGGGCAAACCCGTGCTGGTGGCGCCCGGTGATGCCGAGGAAAACGACAAGCTGCTGGTCACGCGCGAGTTCGTGGCGCTGGAGGCCCAGAAGGCCGGCGACGAGCGCACTCGCGCGTTCTGGGACCTCATAGTCGGGCATCTGCGGCTGGGCGGCTACGCGGCCCAGAACGCCGTGGTAGAGCTGATGTTTGTGGCTCGCGACCGGGCCGGCATCATCGGTGAGGCCGAGTTCGAGCGCGTTCGGGCCGCCCGCGACGAGGCGACCGCACGGCACACCCGCCAGACCAAAGACGACTTGCGCCTTGCCCTGCAGGGTATGGTGGAGGCACGGGTCAAGCATCTCAAGTACCGCGCCATCAGCCGTGAAGAAGACGCCAAAGCCAAGCGCGCCGCCGCCGAAGGCCTGAAGGACCTGCAAAGGGAGTTTCCCCGGGCCTTCACCGAGGAAGACGCCAAGCTGTGCGATGCCCATGCTGCCGATGCCAAGGAAGAGAAGCTGAAGGCCCTGCTGACGGAACTGGCCGAGACCATTCGTGTGGATGTGCGGCTGTACAAGGCAGAGAAGCCGGGTGAGGGCGCCGGGAAGTAGCAGGTACTTCGCTGTTGGGTGTGGCAACGGCAGCGCTGCAAGGCAACTGCTGACGCGCAGACGCGCGGCCACGCAAAGGCGCAAGGGTTGCAGAGCACAGTCACGGCAGGCTCACGCAGAGACGCGAAGCTCGCGGAGAACTGCGAGTGCCGGGCGTGTCGCTCTTCGTTGCTTCGGCTCTTCGCGTCAAATGCCCCTGCTGTTCGCTGCGCGCCTTCGTGGCGAGCGTGCAGTTCAGAACGGCAACGACAGTGGGGCCGGTCATTCGCCACCCTTGCGGCGAGCGCGGCAAGAGCAGCCGCGGCTGACGCAAGACACCGCCCCGGCAGGTGCCGGGGCGTCGCGTTCCTGTATTCCCTGGCGACCGTTATCCGCCGTTGCCGCCTTCGGTACCGCCGCCCTCCGTACCACCACCTTCCGTGCCGCCGCCTTCCGTACCGTCACCAGCCGGGGCTGTCGCATCGCCGCCCGTGTCCGTGGCTGCGGAACCGCTGTGGATGCCGTAGCCGCTGAAGCTGCGGATCACTTCCATGCCGGGCGTGAAGATGTGGGTCGGCTTCTGGCCCACCGAGGTGGGCAGGGGCCGCTTGGGCACGTTGGGCTCCGTGATGCGGTAGGGCTCTTGCTGCAGGAGCTGGTTGGGGCCCTTCAGGAACAGCGAGTAGCCGAAGTTGCCCCAGAAGGTGCCGAGCACGTCCTCCGACTTGCCCACACCCAAGGCCGGGAACGAAACCAGCAGCAGCATGACCAGCAGGAAGCAGATGCCGTTGAGCACCTTCCACACGATCTTCTCGCTGGGAACGATCTCGACGTACTTGATCTGCTCCTGGATCTGCACCGGGCCGGGCGCCCCCATGCCGCCGCGATAGGGCGTCGGGGCCGCGGACACGGGCTCTTCGCCCTCCACGGTGCCCAGGTCGTCCAGCTCGTCCACTTCCTCCAGCGCGGGCTTGGCAGCCTTGGCCGGGGGCTTGGTCTTGGCGGGCGGCTTGGTCTTCTTCTGCTTCTCGATGGGCTCGGTCTCGAGGCCGACTTCGCCTTCCTCGAGGTTCAGGCCACCCTCGATCTTCTGGGTGGCGTCGGCATCGCCTTCGCCGAAGTCCAGCCCGCCCAGCTCGTCGGTTTCGTCGAACACCAGCTCTTCAGTCAGAGTGGCGTCCTGGTCTTCCCCGCCCACGTCGTTCAGTTCCACGGTGGGCACGCTGGTGGCGCCGGTGTCTTCGAAGTCCTGGTCGCTGGAGAGCTTGCCCAGGTCCAGCAGGGTCTCGTCGGTCTCTTCCTCGACGACCTCCAGGCCCTCGCCGCCAATCTGGGTTTCGCCCAGTTCCAGGTCGTCGCCGCCGCCTTCGCTGCCGCGCGAGCGACGCAGCGAGTTCACGTCTTCGGACCGGAACTTCATGCGGTCGTCGTCGCGGAACGCGCGGATCTGGCCTTCGGATACGAGCCTCTTCAGCTCGTCCTCGTCCATCTCCAGTTCCTTCAGGACGTCATCGAACGACTTGTAATTCGGCATTGCAGGACTCCGTACAGCCAGAACCGGCCATTGGGGGGCCGCACGCCCAAGCGCCGCGCCTAGCGCGGTCCGCCCGGAGTGGTCTTGTTTGGGGTAGTGTAGGCCAATCGGGCAGGCGCGCGCAAGGCCCGAAAACCCGCTGTGAAGCGAATATGACAGCGCGTTGAATGCCGGTGGAAATGCGGCTGGCACAGGACCTTCCCGCGTTGATCAGCAGGCGGCTGTCGAAAGAAGTCACCCGGCCGAAAACGCGGTGCTACAATCCAGCCATGGCCAAGGGCCGCAAACGCACATGCCCCCATTGCAAGCGCTCTTTCACCGCCGTCGGGCTGGCAGATCGGCCGTCGTTTCCGTTTTGTTGTGACCAATGCCGCCTTCTGGACCTCGGGCGGTGGCTGAACAACGAATACGCCGTGGTGGAGGACCTCAGCCGCGGGCAAGAGCTCAAGGCCCGGATTCCCGAGGCGAGCGACGTCTCTGATCCGGACGTGAAAGCCGCCCTCGATGAACTGGATACGTAGCTGACGCCGTCAGCCCGCGCTTCCGCAGTCTGCTGCCAGCCGCTTCACCACCATGGTGGCGAAACTGCCCCTGGGCAGGCTGAACGTCAGCGCGACTTTCAGCCGTCCCGGGTTGAGGTCGTCGGCTTCCGGCGCAGCCAGGTTCAGGTCCTTCGGGAACAGCAGGATGGCGCGCTCGGCGGCCATGAACCGCGTGCGCTGCAGCCCGGCGAGGCGCAAGTCCGGCAGCATGATGCCCTGCTGCTCCAGCACAGCCTGCAAGTGGGGAGCAGCCTCCGGGCAGTCCGCCAGCCGCGTTTCGGGCCCCGGTAACGGAAAGCGCAGTTCGCGCCAGCGGGCCAGGACCTCCGTCGGCGCGTCGCAGTGCATGGGGATGCTGCCTCCCCGGTTCTCCTGGGCGGCAACGGGCAGGCCCGATGCCGCGACGAAGCGAGCCAGCGTCTCGTTGAACAAGAGGCTCTGGTAGGCCGCCACAAACATGTTGCGCAGGGGCGGCGTGATGCGCTCGAAGCACTCGACCCATTGGCCGGGGTGATCGCGCAGGAACTCCACCAGCGCGCGTTCGGGAGACTTGCGCATGCGCTGGTGCAGCTCAGCCCAGTTGCCCCACAGGTCGCGGGCCAGCCGGCGGTTTTGCTTGTCGGTCAGGTTCTGCTTGCGGTGCGGCGCGGCCAGGTGCAGCCGTACAGCTTCTTCGAAGTTGCCCTGCGCCAAGGCCCGGCCGATGAACCCCTGCCCGTGGGCGTTGCCGCCAAAGCGCTGGTCGTCGTAGTAGTTGGGCAGGCCCACGCGCTTCACGACCTCGGCGTTGGCGGCGAGGCGGCGGGCGTCCACATCACGCAGGCACCGCACCACCAGCCGGAACGCGTTGCCGGTGATGCAGGCGGCTGTCAGCGGCGCCGCGGCCTTGCCGACAAAGCGGATCTTCAGACGCGGGTCGCCGGTCTCGGGCCGCAGGGCCGCGGTCGCGCTGAACAGCTGGCGGGTGCTGGCGTGTTTGTCTTTCAGGCCGGCGGGCGAGAGGTCGCGAATCTTCAGCCCCGCGTTCCGGGCCAGTTGCTGCATGGCCTCCAGCGTGGAGATGGAGGTCTTGTCCAGCTCGTAGACGAAGAACTTCCCGGCTGGGTCGGGCGTAAACTCGGCCTGCTCGTCAACAAGGAAGTCTTCAGGGAGCTGCTTCAGCTTCATGGGCAGAGTTGAATCGCCCGGCGCGCCCCTGCCAAGGGGGCAGCGCCGGTTCAGCCCATGGCAGCCGCGACCAGAACCAGCAGCAACAGCGTGACGGGGATGGAGATGATCAGGCTGATCCAGGCCGCAATGCGTGTGGCGACGACGGCGGCGCGATCTGAGGCAGGGCGCGTGCCCCGGGCCATGCGCTCTTCCACGCGGCGCGCGCGGGTCAGGGCAAGGGGACCGGTAATGATCCCTGCCGGCAGGAAGGTGAACAACGCCAGGCCGGCGCCCAGCATGGCAATGCCCACCATGGCGTGGTCTTCGGGTTCACAGGCAATGCGTGGAGCAGGCGGCTGCCAGCTCGACGCATAGGGCGTGCCTGGGGCGGGCGTGTGTGTCATGGCGTCCTCCAAGGTGGCAGCCAGCCGGCCACCTTTTGCCTGTATGCTCATTTTGCTCCGGTTCCCTGCCGCGGGCGATGAAAAATCTGCTGCTTGTTTGGAGCTGCGCCGAAATCCGGTCCAGGGCGGCGATTCTTGCTATGGAGTTGCGAGCCATGGGGTTAAACCCGGCACACCCGAGGCGCCCATGGCCACGACCGCTGCAGATCGCATGGAGAAAGAAGTTGTCCGACTTCGCCCCGAATGGCCGGCGGGTGAAGCGCTGGAGAAGATCCGCACGCAGAAAGTGCCGGGGGGCATTCACTACTTCTACGTGGTGGACGACGCCGGCAAGCTGGTGGGGGTGCTGCCCACGCGGCGGCTGCTCATGGCGCCCGCGGCGCAGCCCGTCAGCGACCTGATGGTCCGCAAGCTGGTTACCGTCAAGCCCGAACTTCCGCTGGAGCTGGTCTCGGAGCTGTTTGTCCTGCACAAGTTTCTGGCCTTTCCGGTCGTGGACGTTCGGGGCCGCCTGCTGGGGGCCGTGGATGTCGGTACGTTCACAGAAGAAGTTTTCGACGCCACCGAGCGCAAGAACATGGATGCGGTCTTCGAGGCCATTGGTCTGCGTCTCTCTGAGGCTCGTGACGCGCCGCCCCTGCGCGCCTGGCGGCTGCGCTTCCCCTGGCTGCTGGCCACCATCGCCAGCGGCACGGCCTGTGCCCTGCTCGCCGGGCTGTTCGCGGAGACCCTTGAGCAGCACATTGTGCTGGCATTCTTCATCACGCTGGTGCTGGGCTTGGGCGAAGGCGTGGGCACCCAGAGCATGACCTTGGCGGTGCAGCGCCTGCGTAACACTCGGCCCACCGCCGGTTGGTTCGGGCGGGCTGTGCTGCGCGAATTCCTGACCGCCCTGTTGCTGGGCCTGTGCTGCGCGGCCATCACCGGCGTCACCGTTCTGGTCTGGCAGGGACAGCCGGCTGCCGCCTTGGCCATTGGCGTCAGCGTGGTGCTGGCCCTGTTAAGCGCGGCGACGTTGGGCCTGGCTGTGCCCACGGTGCTGCACGCCCTGCGGCTGGATCCCAGGGTTGCAGCAGGGCCCCTGACCCTGGCCATAGCGGACTTGGGCACACTTACCGTCTACTTCAGTGCCGGGTCGCTCCTGTAATCGGGGCGCATGGGGCGCTAAAAGGGCGTCCCATGCAGGCCCTGGCCTCCGCGGTTACCACGCACTACGCGTTCCTGGTGGACATCGGCGTCGTTTTGGGTGCCGGCGTGGCTGCCAGCATTCTCATGGCAGGCCTGCGCCTGCCCGCCGTGACCGGCCTCTTGCTGGCAGGGGCCCTCTGCGGCCCATTCGGACTTGCGCTGGTGTCGGACCTGGGCACCATCGACTCGCTCGCCGAGATCGGCGTGGTGCTGCTGCTGTTCACCATCGGCCTCGAGTTCCCGCTCTCGCGATTTCTGCGCATCGGCAAACCGCTCATTGTGGGAGGCACGCTGCAAGTTGCGTTCACGGTGGCGGCAGCCGTGGCGGCCTGCCTGCTGCTGGGCATGGAACTGAACTTCAGCCTGCCGGTGGCCTTTGCTGTTGCCCTTTCCAGCACCGCCATTGTGCTGCGCGGCCTGTCAGACCGCGGCGAAGTGGACGCGCCCCACGGGCGCCTGATTGTGGGAACGCTGCTGTACCAGGACCTGTGCGTGATCCCCATGATGCTCGTGCTGCCGGTGCTGGCCGGCGAGGGCAGCTTGGGGGGCATCCTGCGCCAGGCGGCTGTCAGCCTGGGGTTGGCGCTGGGCGCGGTGGTGGTCACTTACGTGATTTCGCGGCTGGTGCTGCCGGTGGTGCTGGCCCGCGTGGACCGTACGCGCAGCCGCGAGAGCTTCATCCTTTCCATCCTGGCCATCTGCCTGGCCATTGCCCTGGCCACCGACTACGCGGGCCTGAGCCTTGCCCTGGGCGCATTCCTGGCCGGCGTGGTGATTGCTGACTCGCCCTACGCCAACCGCGCCCTGACCGATGTGATCCCGCTGCGCGACGTGCTGACGGGGCTGTTCTTTATCTCGCTGGGCATGATGTTCGACGGGCGCACTCTGGTCGAGAAGCCGCTGCTGGTGGTCGGCATCTTTGCCGCCATGGTGGTGGGCAAGACAGCCATTGCCGCCATGGCCGCCATGCTGATGCGCATTCCCGGCCGCGTCGCGGTGCTTTATGGCCTCGCTCTGGCGCAGTTCGGCGAGTTTGGCTTTGTGCTGCTCAAGCAGGCTTCCACGCCGGAGTTGCGGCTGTTCGACATGACCGGCGACGGCCGCTGGTTGTGGTCGGCGGCCCTGCTGACCATGTTCGTGACGCCGCTGGTGCTGCGCTTCTCTCCGCACCTGGCGGCGGGCGCGCGCATTTTGCGCCCGCTGGAGCGGCTGCTGGGAATCAAGCGCGAAGTGGCGATGCAGCCCGTGGAAGCATCCGAATCTGCGCACGTGATTATCGCGGGCTACGGCGTGACCGGGCGGAACCTGGCGTCGACGCTGGAGGCTGTCGGCATCCCTTTTGTGGTGCTTGAACTGAACGCCGACAACGTGATGCAGGCCCGCAGGGAAGGCAGACGCGCTATCTATGGCGACGTGACCGCAGGCGAGGCCTTGCACCACGCCCACATCGAGCGTGCCTCGGCCTTTGTGCTGACCATCAACGATCCGGGCGCCGTTGGCCGCGTGCTGGATAACGTGCGGCGCCACGCGCCTGCCATCCCGGTCATCGTGCGCTGCCGCTACGCCTCCGAACGCGAGCACCTCCTGAAGCTGGGCGCCACAGAAGTTGTGACGCTGGAACTGGAAGGCACGGTCGAGATCCTGGCCCGCGTGCTGCGGTTGCTGGCTGTGCCGCGCAACCTGATTGATCGCGAAGTAGCCCTGGTGCGTGAGCGCACCGAACTGAGTGCCCGCGAGGTTACCGTGCCCCGGCACACCCTGGGCGCCGTGGCGGACCTGGGCGCCTTGAAAGTGGAGAGTTTTCTGCTGGAAGAAGGCAACTGGGCGGTGGGCCGGACTCTGGCCGACATTGGCGTGCGCACCCTGACCGGTGCCCTGGTCATCGCCACGCGCCGCCCCGGTCACGAGCTGCGACAGCCGCAACCCGCGGAAGCGCTGATTGCCGGCGAGTTGCTGTATCTGGTGGGTTCGCTGGCCCAGACCCGCGACACCATGCTGTTGCTGCAGACCGGCAGTGTGCCGGCCCAGGACGCCATCAGCCGGGCCACCCGCAAGATCGTGAAGCCGTAGCAGGGCAAAGTCGAGAGTCGAGAGCAGCACGTGACACAGCCGTGTGTCCCTCGGGCGTCTCGCCCGAGGAGACCGCCGCAGAGTCAAGCGTCGGAATTCCAAAGCCGGGCTGGGAACGCCTATCTTCTGCTTGGCGCTTGAGCCATGCCGGTCAGGAGACCGGCGCTCCCAGGGCCTCCGGCAACCACCGCCGCGCAGAGCAGCGTGCGGTTATCGGCCACCCTTGGCCTTGGCGGGTGCAGCCTGCAAGTAGGCCCAAAGCGCTTTCATGTCGTCTTCGCTCATGCCTTTGTAGGCCTGCCAGGGCATGGGTGCGCGGACGGTCGCGCCGTCGGGGCCCTTGCCTTCACGCATGGCGGTGTCGAACTGCTCAAAGGTCCAGTCGCCCAGGCCGGTGGCCTTGTCCATGCTGATATTGGCGGCCTCGGGCCAGCTCGGGTCGCCGCCGGGGATCTTGCCGCCGGAACGACCCGTACCGTGACAGCCGGTGCAGGTGCCGATCAGCACGGCACCCCACTCCTTGGTGGGGCCGGGCTTGGCCTCGGGGCGCCTGGCCTGGTGGTTGATCTTGTCGTAGGCGAACTGGACCTCGCCTGAGGCAATGAGGCCCTTGGCCACCGGGCCCAGGCTGATGTCCTGGTTCGCGCGGTCTACGGGCGGCAGCGAACGGACGTAGGCGATCACCGCGCCGATATCGTCGTCGCTGAAAGTCACGTAGTCTTCGCTGGGCATGAGCAGCAGTCGGCGGCCGTCGCGGCCCACGCCGTGACGCAGGGCGCGGGCCCAGTCCTTGCCGGTGTAGTCGACAAGCTCGGAGCCCTTGCCTGCCGTGAGGTTGGGCCCGTACCACAGGCCCATGGCGCCGTTGTCCATGATCACCTTGCCGCCCAGGTCTTCCCCGTGGCATTCCTTGCAGCCCAGCAGGTGGTCCACCAGGTACTCGCCGCGTTTCACGGCCTTGCTGCCCTCAGGGATCTCCAGGTCGGCAACTTCCACGGTGACGGTTTCGGCGATCTTGCTTGCCGCCACGAAGTGAATGCCGCCGAATGCGCAGGCCAACAGGCCCACCACGCCCAGCCCGGCAATGGCCAGCTTGCGCTTCAGGCTGCTCTTTTTCTTCTCCGCCATGTTGTTCTCCGGTGACCAGCGTCTGCCCACAAATGCGCCCCAGAGCATGCCAAGCGCCCGCCGAACTCGCGACAACATTTGGCACAACGGGCCTCTTGCAGCCGCACAGTCCTTGAACGACACTTTCCCGCCATGGGCGAGAAGACCCTTTACGCAGCAGCCGAGATTGCCGCCGCCATCCAGCGCCTGGCCACTGAAATCGCCCGTCTGGGCGAGGCGCCCGTGCTGGTGGGCATCCACACCGGCGGCGTGCCCCTGGCGGGCAGGCTGGCCGCGGCATTGCGCGCCGCCACGGGCAAGGAAATCCCCCAGGGCACCCTCGACATCACGCTTTATCGCGACGACCTGGCGGGCCGCGCCCTGCCTGAGGTTCGCGGCAGCAACATTGACTGCGACCTGGAGGGCCGCCGCGTGGTCCTGGTGGATGACGTCCTGTTCACCGGCCGCACCGTGCGCGCGGCCCTGAATGAACTGGCCGACTACGGCCGCCCCAGCCGCGTGCAGCTTTGCGTGCTGGTGGACCGCGGCCACCGCGAGCTTCCCATCTGCGCCGATTACGCGGGCTTTCGTGTGGAGACCCGCAAGCAAGACCGCGTGCGCGTGCGCCTTACCGAGACCGGCGCAGCCCGCGACGAGGTGGTGCTGGTGCAAGAGTAGTCCATTACGAATCTCCCGCCGGCAGTGCCCAATCAGGAGCGCCCCTAATGAAGAAGCCCGTACTTGTTGCGACGTTTGCCGGTGCAGTCGGCGCCCTGCTTCTCGGGTTTGCCGCGCCCGCCAGCACCCAGGAAGCCAAGCCCGAAGCCAAGCCCGAAGCCCCGGCCAAGGCCGTGCTGAAGGCCGCGAAGCTGGACGCAGCCATCGAGCTCAAGGCCGAGCTGAACGACACCTGGCAGAAGGCCGCCCCTGTGACTCTGACCGCGCGCAAGGGCAAGACTTCCGACGTCGAAGTGGAGCTGCGCGCCGCCCACGACGGCACACACCTTTACCTGTATGCCCGCTGGGCCGATGCCACCCAGAGCCTGACCAAGAAGGCCTGGCTGTGGGGAGACAACGGCTGGGAGAAGGCCAAGGGCGACGAAGACCGCATCTCGATCGCCTTCAACATCAGCGCCCCGGCCTTTGACGAAAAGGGTTGCGGCGGCATCTGCCACAAAGAGGGCATGGCCACCGCCAAAGAAGGCGAGCTGGTGGACGCCTGGCACTGGAAGGCGGCCCGCGGCGGGCTTTTCGGGCTGGTGGATGACCAGCACTTTGCCTTCAGTGAAGACGACGGCCGCGAGGACGACGACGGCGACGGCGCCAGCAAGAAGAACGAAACCGCTGACGGCAAGGCGCCTGCCCGCCGCTGGAAGGACGACGCCGACAAGAACGGCCCCTTCAATGAAAGCACAACCTTGGAGATTGCCGCCGACTTCAAGCCCGAGAAGGGCTACACCCTGCCCTCGAACATCCTGAAGACCCCCAGCGGCAGCCGCGCCGATGTGACCTGCGCGGCGGTGCACAAGGACGGCGTCTGGACGGTCGTCTTCAAGCGCAAGCTGGATACCGGCAACAACGACGACGCCCGGCTGGAAGCCGGCAAGAGCGTGACTTTTGCCGTAGCTGTTTTTGACGACTGCGGCGAAGGGGACGGCAAGCAACACACCAAGACCATGCCAGCCACTCTGAAGCTGGAATAGGCTGCAAGCCATGACAACAACCGACAGGGGTGGCCCTTTGGGCCCCCCTGTTGTGGTTCTGTGGGGGATGGCCCTTGAACCGGCCGCCGCTTTTAGGGATAAGTCCGTCTCCCTCAACGCGTTGAACGCGGCTCGCTGGTCCAGGAAGAGTTATGCCGGCTGCCAAGATTGTGTTTTTCACCGATGGCGTGTCCGAGTCCAACCGGCTCGCGCGCGAGGCCCTGGAGTCTTGCCACCTCTCCTGGACCGAGAAGAACATCTCCACCGATGCCGAGGCCAACGCCTTCATCCGCAAGTTGTGCGGGGCACCGGTTTCGCCCGTGTTGTACGTGAACGACCATTGGCTGCCTGACCCCACGCAGGAAGAACTGCTGGAGGCCTGCAAGGTGCGCCACGACAGCGAGCGGCTGGAGTCGCGCGGGCAGACGATTTTTGACGTGATCGTGGTGGGCCTGGGCCCGGCGGGAGTGGCGGCTTGCCACGGCGCGCGCCTGGGCGGGCTTTCCGTGCTGGGGCTGGACGAAAACGAGCCCGGCGGCCACCTGCTCAACCTGACCGACGTGGACGAGTACCTGGGTGTCGGCTACGACGACGCCATCAGCGGCCGCGAAGTGGCCGACAACTTTGCCGAGCATGCCCGCCACGTGGGCGCCGTGCTGATGCGCGGCAAGGTCAACAGCGTGCGCATCCAGGGCGCCTTCAAGCGCGTGCACAGCACAGCCGGAAATTTCTGGGGCCGGGCGGTCATCATCGCCACCGGCTCAACGCAGCGCGAGCTGAAGATCCAGGGCGTGGAAGCGTTCGTGAACCGCGGCATACGCTATGGCGCGCACGTGGACGCGGCCATTTACAAGGACCGCCGCGTGATGGTGGTGGGCGGCGGCGATGAAGCCATGCACGCGGGCATCTTTTTGGGCCAGCACGCCAAGCACGTCACGGTGCTGTGCCCCGACGACAAACCCACTGCGGAGCCCCTGCTGGTGGAGCGCGCCGTGGGCCACGGCGTGCGCATCATTCCCGGCACCAAGGTGGTGGCGGTCAAGGGCACCGATACGCTGGAGTTCATCTTCTTCGTCGAGAAGGGCATCCCCGAAGAGCAGGGCCTGCCCGTTGCTGCCATGATTATCGCCCTGGGCCCGGCGCCCAAGGCGCCCATCCCCGGCCTGGAGCGCATGCCCCAGGAGAACGGCTATTTTGCCCACGGCGAGGGCGGCAAAACCATGTTCGGCGGCATCTATGTGGCCGGCGATTGCACGAACATCGAGATCCGCACCCTGATGAGCGTGGTTGCCAGCGGCAGCCTGTGCGCCAAGCGCATGTGGCAGTGGCTGGCCAGCAACCCGCTGCCGCGCCTGAAGGTGTAGGGGCCTGCGGTCGGCCTTCACTATCGTTCTTGGTCTTCAACGCGCCGGGAAATCCCGGCGCCGTTGTTTTGGCCGGGTTGCGGCTGGGCTGCGAGCCTGCGAGATTCAATCCACTTCTCGACGTTCTCCAATGCGGTGTATGCGCGGCCGTACGGATCGTCGGATTTTGAGACGCCTGACTGGAGTGCAGCCTCAAGGCGCATTTTTAGCGCCAGAAGATACGCATCACTTGCGCCGTCGTAATAGTGCGCCAGTACATTTGAGTTGTAGTAGCCCATATTGCGCCCGGATGCATGCCAGGCAAATTCAATGCAATCGCGGTCTTCCCAGGTGCAGTCGTCGCGCTGGACCGCAACCAGCAGAGCTTGGTCATAGTAGTCGCCGGCCCATCCGCGGTGTCCATAGCGTTTGAGGTGGGGCAGGATGGGCAGGGCTGCACGGGGATAGCCCGAAACCAGGTTCAGCTCCGGCTGCCAGTCAGCCGGAAAGTAATCGCGGGGCAGGCCGTTCAGGATCTCGCGGGCAGTGTCGTAGTCGCCGGCCAGGATGGCTGCGTCGGCCTTCTGGGCGTAGATCTGCGGGCTGTGCAGGAACGGGATCGCTGCCAGCAGCGGCGGGATGATCGCCGCCGGCAACAGCCACGAGTGCCATGCCAGGGCGAGGCGGGGTTGGTCGTCCGTTGCGGCCGGCGCCTTGCGCGAAGAGGCGCGAACTGTTGTCACGATCAGCGCGACCAAGCCCGCCACTACCATGGCGGGAAAACCAAAGAACAGGACGAAAAACGCCAGGCCGTTCAGCAGGTTGCGCTCCGGGGAGTGGGCAAGGCCTCCCATCATCTCAATGACCGGCACGGGCGAGAATGCAACTGCCAGCCACGCCACAACAATGCCATAGCCGCCCACGACCGTGACCGCCGGGACAGGACCCAGCCCAAAGCGCACCTGAGCCACCCGCACCATCAGCATCACCCGCCAGGCTGCCACCAGGGCCAGCGTGAGCAGGTTCAGCACCGTGGCTGTGTAGGCCGAAAACAGCATCTCGTAGGGTATGGCGTACAGAAAGGCCAGCGGCGCCGTGAGCCAGAACAGCGCCAGGAACTCCCGATACCCCTGGGCAAAGCTGCGCGCAGTGCGCGGCTGCGTGCCCTGGACCCAGAGCACCACAAACAGCAGAAACGACGCCGCCAGGGAGCCCGCCAGCGGCAAGCCCAGGATCACCGTGTTGGCCACCAGGTCGAGCTGGTCGTACTCGCGGCACAGGGCTGCCGCCATGACACAGACGAACCCGAACCACAGGGCGCGCGGCGTGCGGGCCCAGCCGTTGACGGCCTGCCGCGAGCCGCAAAGGAAGGCCAGTAGTTGTCTTAGTCCCATGGGTGCAAGCCCGTGTTGCCGCGCCACACTTCGCGCCGGATCCTCGCCCGGCGCTTGCGAGCCGCGGACGAGTATGCCAGCGCGACCAGGCTCTTGAAACGCGCGTGCAGCGTTTCTGCCGGGAGATTGTCCGGCACGAAACACAGGTCAAACAGGGTGTGGTGATCCCACCCCGCGCCCGGCAGCAGACGGCCCTCTGCCTCCAGGCGGGCGCGCAGGGCCGTGCCCGGAAAGGGTGTTTGCAGGGTTAGCTGCACGTCGGCAAAGGGGCCGCGCCCGACCAGCTCTGCCAGGGCCGCCAGCGAGGCCTCGCTTTCGCCATCGGCACCCACGACAAAGCAGGCGTTTACCGCCACGCCGGCAGCCTGGATGGCCTCAATGGCGCGCAGCACGCGGGGGAGCTCCACGCCCTTGGCGCCCATGCCCCGAAAGGCGTGCGCCAGGGACTCGACCCCGACCAGCAGTTGTACGCAGCCGGAGGCAGCCAGCAAAACCAGCAAGTGCGGCTGTTCGCCGATGCGCCAGTCGGCCTCGCTGAACCAGCGAGCCCCGCGTTGGCGCAGAACGTCAAGCAGGGCGGCGTGGTCGCGGTGCCCTGCAAAGGTGTTGTCGTCGGCCAGTTCGATGACCGGCCGGGGCGACAGGGCCGCCAGCTGGGCGAGTTCGTCCTCAATGCGGGCCAGGGGCTTCTCTCGAAAGGGCCCCAGCAGGCGCGACGCGCCGCAAAACTCGCAGGCAAAGGGGCAGCCCCGTTGTGTCTGCAGCGAATAGCGCGACAGCGCCCCGGCCAGGCGCCAAGCGGGCAGGGGTGCGGCGCCGAGATCCGCGCGCGGGGCCACGTAGCGGCGCTGCAGCGCCCCGCGCTCGCAATCAGAGAGCACGGTCTGCCAGACGGGCTCGCCCTCGCCCACCACCACGGCGTCCGCGTGCTGTTCGGCTTCGGCCGGCAGGGCGGTGGCATGCAGGCCACCCAGCACCGTGCGCAGGCCCAAAGCGCGCAGGGCGTCGCAGAGGGCGTAGGCCTCGGTGATGGAGGCGGTCAGGGCCGAGACAGCCACCAGATCGGGACGCAGGCGCGCCAGTTCGGCGGGCAGGTAGGTGCAAACGGCGGCGGGGTGCCAGCTTTGCGTCCAGTGGCGCGGCGTGAGGCCGGCCAGTGTAAGCAGACCCAGCGCGGGCAGGTTGCCCAGGGCGCGGGTGCGGTCGCGCAGGCCCGGCAGCGTAAGGCCCAGGGCGCGCAGCTCGGGGTCCGCCACGCGGACACCCACCAGCGGCACCAGGGCGACGTGGGGCATGGCTACTTCTCCAGCAGGCCCAGCGACGCCAACCCCGCCAGCAGCGGCTGCCCG
>JADLBZ010000056.1 GCA_020847415.1 Planctomycetota bacterium | reverse complement strand
TGCGCGGAGAGTTTTTGTGGTGGCAGTTGTGGAGTGGGCCTCTGGCCCGCATGCAGTTGCTGTTCTCTGCGGCTCGGCGGCTCTGCGAGAGCAAGCAGTTCAGAACGGCACGCGGCCGAGACGGCCACGTCACGAACGGCAACTGCACGCGGCCGAGACGGCCACGCCACGAACGGCAACTGCACGCGGCCGAGACGGCCACGCCACGAACGACAACTGCGCGCGGCCGAGACGGCCACGCCACGAACGACAACGGCGCGCGGCCGAGACGGCCACGCCACGAACGACAACGGCGCGCGGCCGAGACGGCCACGTCACGAACTGCGCGCGGCCGAGACGGCCACGCCACGAACGGCGCGCGGCCGAGACGGCCAAAGAAGCGGGGCGCTGATTGCTCAGCGCCCCGTGTGTGTTCTGCGGCAGCCTGCTACCCGCGGTCGGCCACGCCGCTGCGGTCAATGTACTCGCCGCCGGTCATCTCCGCCAAGGCCTGCATCAGGGTGCGGTCGTGGGGGCCGATGCCCACGGTGTTGATGACCACCTTGCGGAAGGTGTTCACGCGGCGGATGTCCTCAATGATGTTCTGCGGGATGCACATGCGCCCGTTGCCCACGGGTAAGATGACTCCGCCTGGACCCGGGCGTCCGACTTCGCCGGGGTTGGTGGTGTCGTCGCTGATCGTGGGCGAGCCGTCCGTGAGGAAGAAGATGGTCGTGGCACCACTGTTGAGGCACTCCGGGTGCCAGGCCGGGTCTTCCTTCTTCTGGTCAATCATGCCCTTCTCGTTGACGCAGAAGCCGCGGATCATGCCGCCGTGGATGTTCGTCAGAGCCGCCCAGTTCAGGTCCTGCACCTTCTTGATGAACTTCTGCTTGTTAGCCTCGTTGGCCGGCACGAGGTTCTTCACCGAGTTGTCCAGCAGGTCGTGCGTCGTGTGGTAGACCACGATGTTGAACTTGTAGTCCTCCGGCAGGTAGCGCAGGGTGTGGATCAGCTCCACCTTGGCCAGGTCCAGCTTGGACACGACCTTGCTGTAGTCGGGCGGCGGAATCTCCGGCTTCTTCTCTTCTTCTTCCTTGCCGGCGTCCCCGTTGCCTCCCGCCTTGCCGTTACCGGTCACGGGCCCCTTCTTCTCTTCCTTGGGGGGCGGCGGCGGCTTCTTTTTCATCTCGGGCGGCAGGTTCACCGGGTGCTGCATGGAGCCCGAGATATCAATGACGAACATGACGTTCTTGCCAACAGCCGCGGCCTTGAAGAACTTGGGCACGTCGCGACCGGCAGTCGTGGCGCCCTCTTCGCGGCCCTCTACCTTCTTGCCGCCCATCTTGACCCAGAAGCGCCAGAACTCGGGCGTGATGTAGGTGTCCTCGCCCGTGATCTCGGACAGGGCCTTGGCAGCAAAGTACTGCGTACGGTCGTTGGTGGTCTTCTCCAGTACATCGGCCAGGGCCAGAACAATCTCGATGCGCGTTTCGTTGGGGGCGCCCTTGGCCAGCTTGGGTGCGCCCACAATGCAGGTCATGCTCAGGATGACCGACTTCGTGTCCCACTCGGCGGTGTACTGCTTCAGGGTAACCAGCAGCAGCTCGCTCAGGTCGCTGCGTTCGGCAAAGGCCAGCGCCTCCAGGGCGGCTGCCTTGATATGGACGTCCTTCTCCTTGGCCTCGTTGACCACCTTCTTCAGGATGGCGTCGGCGCCGGCGGTCTTCTGGCGGGCCAGGCCGATGCAGCACCAGTAGGCCGGGAAGAGCTGGTTGGGCTTGGTCCAGCCCGTCAGGATCTTCTCGATGGCCTCGTGGGCTTCCGGGCTGTTGAGCTGCATCACCGCTTCTGCCATGCGGTAGCCGGCCGGGCCGTCGTTCTCCGCGGAGAGGCCCTGCATCACGGCCTCAGCGCCGTTCTTGTTATTGGCGCGGGCGCAATCCTCCACGGCCTTGGCGCGCACGTCCGGGTTCTTGTCGGCCAATTTGCCGCGCGCAATACGCACGGCTTCATCGGCGCGGTCGTCAGCGCGAACGCCCCCGGCTGCAAAGGCAACCAGCAGTGCCGCGACGGGCAGGCATAGTGCCGCCCATTTCCAGATACTCGTCCTCATGCCTCGTCCTCCAGCCCAGGGACCGGGAATCCCTGCACCCCGGCGTTTCTCCCGAAGCCGAGGCAAGCCTGCACCTGTTGTGAAGTCTATCCTCTGCCGCGGCCGCCTCCGCCGCTGAAATTCTGGCACCAGTACACGCCTGAGTGGCCGCAGCCAATGATGGTGTGGTTGCCGATCATGTTGCGATGGTGCTCGGCGGCGTTGTACCACTGCCACACAGCCGCATCACCGTCGGCAGAGCCCATCAGGCAGTTCTCGGCCACGCTGCCGCCAAAGCCGGCGCGACGGGCGCGGTCCTGGGGCGTGCGACCGTCGGGGTGGCCGTCCATGTTGTGGCCGATCTGGCCGACCTTCTCCATGTACTGCGAGTGGCGGGTGGTGGCCTCGACAAGCTGCAGGTTGATCTTCACGACTCCTTTGCCCAGCATCAGGCGGTAGTCGTTCAGCACCCGCACGTGGCGCTTGTCTTCTTCGGTCAGCATGCCGCCCTGCAGGGCCTCGTTGGCGTCCAGCGCGGCGCGGGCGCCGTCGTACTCGGGCTTCTTCACGTCGGCCAGCTTCTCGGCCCCTTTGGCGCGCATGTAGGCCAGCGCGCCGGTGTGCGGCTGGGGCCAGGCTTCAATGCCGGCGACCAGCGAGCCCAGGGTGGCGGCCAGGGCGTCCAGTTTCCCGGCGGGAACAGCCAGGTTCAGGCCCATGCTCTCAATGGCGTAGCCAACGGGGTCGCGCCACACGCCGAACAGCGGCTTGCAGGCCTTGTCCACTTCCGGTTGCAGCTTGCACCCGTCGGACTCGGTGTAGGCCGGGTTCATGATGGCTTTGAGGGCACCGGGCCGGTTCCGCTCCAGCACCTGGCGCAGCGAGTCTACCGAGACGCCGGCGCGGGCCAGCGCACTGTCCAGGGCACGGTCTGCCTCGGCTTCCTTCAGGCCCTCAAAGGTCTTGGCAACCTTGGCCTGAAGTTCGGTGTCGGTACCGATGGCCTCGCGCAGCTTGACGACTGCCTCGTCAAACAGCTGCTTCTCTTCGGGTTTGTCGGAATCCCAGGTGCGGCGGATGGTGCCGATCCAGCCGCCTGCCGTGGCCGGCAACTGCGGGCCCACCGGTGCCTCCGGCCCCTCCAGCTCTTTCTCGGCAGCGTCGGGGTCCTTGCCCTCGCGGGTGGCCTTTTCGCGCACTTCTTTCTTGCGCGCTTCCTTGACGAAGTCGTCGTCCGCGTCCTGGGCGCGCACGCCGCTGAGTGCTGTTGCGGAAGCCAGAGCGCCGACACAGGCAATAGCAAGCAGGCGGTCCCAACGCATGGGGTCTCCAGAAACTGCAGCGGGGGTGCATGACGCACCCGGATCACACCACGCCCAGTATCGCATAGCAAACGGGGCAAGTGCCAAAAGGTTCATTGCAAGCCGGGGCTGCACGCAAGGTGCCGCAGCCGCAAGACATGCAGCAGCAACCACTTGGGGTGGCGGCTTGGCGTCTGGGTCGCGGCTGGTTTTCTAACCCGGATGTTGCATGGTACTTCGTCGCGAAAACCGCAGGCTGCCGGTCAGTTTGCGGGCTCGCAGCGAGGTTGACGCCGAGTCATGTCTGCCGACATGTCGCAGGCGGCAACCCGCGAGAAACCGCGAAATGAACGCTGACCGCACGTTGCAGCAGAAGGCACCATGCAACATTCGGGCTGGAGCCTATGCCAGCCGGCTGTCGGGGTCGCCGACGCCCAGCCGCCGCAGTTCGTTGCTCACTTCGGCCTGGGCTGTGCGCAACTGGCCCAGGTTGCCAAGTTCCGACAGAAGAAGCAGCGCGGCGCGCCCATGGTTCAGGCACTCAGAGACCATGCCCAGGCTGCCATATGCCAGCGAAAGGCCCAGCTCGACAGTTGCCTGCTGCGGGACGTTTCCGGCGCGCAGGTTGAGGCGCCTTGCCTCGCGGTAGGCTGCAATGGCTGCCATCGCCTCAGCCCTGGGGTCCGGTCCGTTGCGGCGGCGCAGGACATCGCCCAGCACGCAGTGCATGGCGGCTTCGTTCAGGGGGTCGCCCGCCTCATGCAGGACGGCAATGGACTGCCGCAACGACTGCTCCGCGGCCTGATGATCGCCGCTCTCCAGGCAGCCAATGGCGATCTGCCCCATGGAGATGCCCAGGGCACGCCGGTCCCCGGTTTCTTCAGCCAGGCGGATGACCGGCGCATAGAGCTGGGCAACCGAAATCCGGGTCTGGTTGCCCTGCTGTACCGTGCACAGGTTGCCCAGTGCTCGCAATTGCAGGTGTTTGTCCCCACATGCCCGCGCGAGCTCCAACGCCCTCTCCAGGTCCTTTGCGGCTTCGCTGTTTCGGTCGAGGTCGCGGTAGGTCGTGCCTCGCTCGATCAGGGCAAACGCATGCAGCGCCGGCCACGGCCGCGAGGCCTCCACCGCCGCGCCGTGGTCCGCCAAAGCCTGCTCCGGCAGTCCCACAAACCAGTGCAGGGTGCCGGCCTCGGCCCAGGCGCGCGCACGGTCTTCGGGCGATGCCAGCGGCTGCATGGCGATTTCGCGGTACAGGGCGGCGGCAAGCCGGTTTTCGAACTGCCGCGTCGCCCGCCGGGCCGCAACCCGGAGGTACTCCAGCCGCTTGTAGGGCAACTCATTGCCGACGACAGTTACGCCTTCCTGGGCCCGCCGGGCATGTTCTGCCAGTTCCAGGGCCTGGTTCTCGCGCTGCTCGGCGGGCAACCAGCGCTCCAGCAGGTGCAGGGCCTCGTGGTGCAGCCGCGCGCGGTCGCTGGGCAGGTGAAGCTGGTAGGCCGCATCGCGCAGGGCCGCATGGGCAAACAGATAGGCGGCTTCTGCCGTCATGGCGGGCAGCATAGCGTCGCGGTCGGACGCGAGCGATTCCCTCAATCCGCGCGGCTAGAATGTCCGATAACTGGGCGGCACTTGTGCCGGAGAAGCCATGAACCGCCCACTGCTTGCCCTCATATCCAGCGTTGCCGTGCTTGCCGCCGGCTGTGCCACAGGCCCCGAAGGCACGGACTACTGGCGCGAACTGCCGCCGGGAGCACACGCGCTCCGGAAGGTGACCAACCCCGCCGACCTGCCGGACCTGCGTCCTGCCTTTGCCGACGTCTCGGGGCTTGATGCCGCCTGCGAGCGCAGCCTGCACTACTTGGGCAAGCCCTCGAGCGCGCAATTCTTCCCCAGCAGCGGCATCTCGCACGAGCAGGTGCGCGTCTCGCTGGAGGCCTTCCGGGCCATGCTGGCCGAGGGCGGCACGGCTGACGAGCTGGCCGCAGAGACCCTGAAGCGCT
>JADLBZ010000055.1 GCA_020847415.1 Planctomycetota bacterium | reverse complement strand
CTCGGGCAGCATGTACGGCTCGCGCATCGCGACCGTGCGCGCTGAGACCACTTCGGTGATCCAGGACCTGACCGACGACGACGAGTTTGACTGCGTCGCCTACGGCAGCCAGTTCCCGGAGTCCCAGTACTACAGCAAGTTCATGTGGGGTGCACTGCTGCCCGCCACCGAAGGCAATCGCGGCAGCGCGATTTCCTGGGTGAACGGCCCCAGCACCAACCCCGGCGGCGGCACGCCCACCTACGCGTGCCTGAAGCGCAGCTGCCAGGTTTATCCGGCTGACCTGACCAAGATGTTCCTGCTGACGGACGGTTCGCCCAACGTCTCGGGCTCGTCCAGCCAGATTCTGGCGGACTTTCCGCCCTGGTGGCAGAAGTTCACGGACTGCCAGCTGATCTGCATCTGCATCGGCGGCTACAGCGGCGCCCAGACGTTCATGCAGCAGCTCGCGGCCCTGGCCGGCGGTGTGTACATCGCAGCGTAAGAACCGACCCAAGTCGGAACTTCGGAGGAGAGGACGGGGGAGCCGCAAGGCTCCCCCGAGGCATTTGCGGGCGTGGCATGTGCGTGGTGCCATGAGGTCTCGTGCTTCGAGCTATTCGAGCTCATGGGTTCCACGCAGCGCTTGCTGTCGCGGCCTGATGCTTCGGCGGGACGGACCAGACGCCCCATATTCGAGAGGCATTCAGCGCTATATCGCCCAGCACCCGCCGGGTGCGCGCGGGCACTTCAACTTCTCCAGCGCGTAGTGCGCCAGCACAAACGTGGGCAGCGCCCAGGGTGCCGTCACTGCGGCCGTGATGAGGCAGCGCGTGAAGGCGGCTGACCAGCCCACGCCATCGCCGGAGGCAACCAGCGTGACGTGGTAGCCCACGTTCACTGCGAACACGCCGGCAAAACCGAACAGCAGCGTGTTGCCGGGGCGCTCCGGGTCCAGCTTGCCCCGGGCGCGGCCAATGCCCTTGTACAGCAGGCTGTAAAGCACGCCGTAGCTGCCCAGCAGGCCCAGGCTGAACAGGTCGCGCAGCAGGCCAAGCGCCAGCAGGTGCCAGTAGCGGCCCTGCCGCGCCGAGAACAGCGAGAGATAGACCGCAAACAGGGTAAAGAGATCGGGCCGGTACTCAGGCGCGCACAGGCGGGGCAGAACCAGCCCGTGCAGCGCTGCCAGCACCAGTCCCAAGCCCAGCGTGACGCGCCAGCGCCAATGGGCCTCGTTGTTGCGCGCTGCCGGTGCCAGGGTCGCCATGGGTGCCTATTTGCGGCGCAGCAGGGCCAGCGCCTGCTGCTCCAGTTCGGGCCTTCTGTGCAGCAGCACTTCGACCACGTCCAGCGAGGCCAGGTTCAGCCCGGCCTCCAGCCGCACCTGCAGGAAACCCGCCTGCGGGATCACCTCGCGCACCGTGCCCACCGCCAGCCCGAGCGGGAAATGCCCGCCGTAGTCGCTGGTCAGCACCGCCATGCCGGGGCGGATTTCGGCACCGATGGCCACGTCTTCCAGCTCGAGGCGCGGGAAGTGCGGCAGGGCGGAGCCGTCGCCCCTCAGCACGCCGCGCACGCGGGGCAGATCGGGGTTGGCGGCCTGGGCGGGGTCCAGCACCAGGCAACTGGCGGCAAAGCCGGGGTCGGTAAGCAACTGCACGCAGGCGTGCTGGTCGCCCACCAGGAAGGTGCGTCCGATCAGTGTGCGGCCTGCCACCACGGGCATCAGCTCTTCAATGCCGTGCTTGCGGCCGCGGTTGATCCACAGGGAGTGCCGCCAGCCGGACGAATCGCCGTGAAACATCACGCGGGCAGCAACGGCCTTGGGCAGCGCCGGCTGGGCAAAGTCCAGCTCCAGGGCGCTCAGCGAGCCCGCGTGGCGCAAAGCCTCAGCCAACGCTGCGTTCTCGTGGGCCAGCGCGGCGGTGCGTTCGCGCTCGGTCTTCAGGTCAAGGCGCAGGCGCTCGTCTTCAGTGAGCTCGGCGGCGGGCGTGGGGGCGACTTCATCGGCGGCGCGGGCCACGGGCAGGAAGGCGTACAGCTTGAGGCGTTCCGCCACGCGCAGATAGGGCAGCAGGATGGTCAGGGCCAGCAGGATGCAGGTGGCGGTCAGCGGGTGGCGCAGGAACCACGCGAACGAGAGTTTTTCCGTGGCGCGGGCCATGCGCGAATCCTGGGGCTGTCGGGTACGTGGCGAGTGGACGTGCTGGTGTCTGCTCCTGGCGGATGACAGCCTTCGTTGCGCAACATGCCGCGCCCCAGCGATCATTGAGACAGGACGCTAGATGTCCTCGGCGGATTCCAGCAGCTCACCGTAGACAGCCAAGTTCTTCAGCACCGCCTCCGTGCCGCGCACCACCGAGTAAATGGGTTCTTCGGCCTTGTGCACGGGCAGGTTCACCTCGTGCTCGAGGAAGTAGTCCAGGCCGCGCAGGTTGGCGCCGCCGCCCGCGAGCGTAATGCCGCGGTCCACCAGGTCAGCGGCAATTTCCGGGGGCGTGCGCTCCAGGGTGCGCTTGATGCACGAGGCAATCTGCTGCACCACGGGCAGCAGCGCGTCGCGGATCTGCATGCTGTTGATGACCGCGCGGCCCGGCAGGCTGTTCTGAAGCGAGCGGCCGCGAATCTCCATCTGCATTTCTTCGCCGCCGATGTACTCCATGGGCACGACCGACCCGATGGCGATCTTGATCTTCTCGGCCGAGAGCTCGCCTACCAGCAGGCCGCAGTGGTGCTTGATGTACTCCACGATGGCCTGGGTCAGCTCATCACCGGCGATGCGCAGGGTCTCGTAGGTGACCACGCCCTGCAGCGACAGGATGGCCACGTCGGTGGTGCCGCCGCCAATGTCCACAATCATGCTGCCCTGCGGGTCGCTGATGGGCAGGCCGGCACCGAGTGCTGCCGCCTTGGGCTGCTCAATCAGGTACACCATGCGCGCACCGGCGCGCTCGGCGCTTTCAATCACCGCCCGCTTCTCCACGCTGGTGATGCCCATGGGTACCGAGATGATCAACCGCGGCTTGAGGCCCCAGGTGCGGTTGTGCACTTTGCGGATGAAGTAGCTCAGCATGGCCTCGGTGATCTCGAAGTCGCTGATCACGCCGTTCTTGAGGGGGCGGATGGCCTCGATGTTGCCGGGGCACTTGTCCAGCATGTTCTTGGCCGAGGCGCCCACGGCGTCGCCGTTGTTCAGCACTTCGGTCGTGCCTTGGCGCACCGCAACCACGCTGGGCTCGCACAGCACGATGCCCTGGCCGCCCACGCAAACCGCGGTGTTGGCTGTGCCCAGGTCAATGCCCATGTCGAGGCTGAAGACACCCAGCAAGCGTTCAAGGATGGTGGCCATGACGATCCGTCCGCGAAAGTGGAGCCTGAGGGCACGGAACGCACCCCCGCAGACTCCGTATCGGGAGTGTCACGGCGCGCACTTGAGCCTAACCCGGATGTTGCACGGTACTTCGTGGCGAAACGTGCAGGATGCGGTTCAGTTCGCGGGCTCGCAGCGAGGTTGACGCCGAGTCATGTCTGCCGACATGTTGCAGGCGCCAACCCGCGAGAAACCGCGAAATGAACGCAGACCGCGCGTTGCAGCAGAAGGCTCCATGCAACATCCGGGTTGACCCGGATGTCGGGGCGGAATGTCTGCTTCTCATCCAGGGCTCTGGTGGAAGCGGCACTGGCGGCGGGACCGGCGGATGAGGCGCAGGGCAGTCTCGATGTTCTCCAGCAGCCCGCGCCGCCAGGCCAGCGCGGCGTACAGGGTGCCGCCGCACAGCACGGTGCCCAGCATGCCCCAGTTGCCCTGGGCCTGGGTGATGCCGCCCTCCCAGGGCCACATGGTGAGCAGCAGCATCAACGCGCAACCGGCCGCGGCAGTGAAGGCCGCCATGACCGAGTACGGCAGCAGCCGGCGGGCCCGACGCAACACCTTGCGGCCCTGCGCAAGCAGCAGCTTCGCGTCGCGCAGGCCGTCTGGGGTCTCGTGCAGGTCAGGCAGCATCAGTCCAGGGCCGCCAGCAGGCGGCCTTCGGTGTCGCGATAGACCACCTGGCCCTTGGCGTCTTTCAGGGGATAGCGCAGCCGTGCCGCGGTGCCGTACGTCCAGCGGTTCATGCGGTCCGAGAGCGCCCGCTCCTCGGAGGCGGCGTCTTCTTGCGCACTGAGCCCGGCCAGCGCCACCACCTCGCGGCGCCCCTCGGCCTCCACGCTGACCGTGGCGGAGTCCAGCCAGCGCAGGATCACACACGAGGCAGGGCCCGTTTCCGCGGGGGTCGGGTCATCCGGCACGGCGCGGTTGTCCGGCGGGCGCCGGGGCCGGCCGTTGGCAGCCGGGGCGTTGCTTGGCGGGGGTTCCTTGCCCTCGTTGGCGCGGGGGTCTTCGCCACGGCGGATGGCTTCCAGCTCCTCGGGCGTCGGCTCATAGCCCAGCACAGCCATGCAGCCGCCCAGCAGCGGAAGAACCAGAAGGAATGCCAACAACCGTCTCATGGAACCTGCCCCCAAGGTGGCTGCCACGATAGCGCCGGCGTGGGCCCGCGGGCAGGGTGCGGCTGGGCGGGGGCGCGGCTACACTGCCGCGCCATGGAGGGCCCCAACAACCCGCGGCGCAACCTGTTCCTGCTCTGGCTGGGGCAGTTCATCTCGGGCACCGGCGACTCGGTGTTTTCGACCTGCGTGGGCTTCCTGGTGGCGTGGCTGGCAACGCGCCAGAGCGCAGTAGATGCGGAGTTTGCCGTGGGCTTGACGCGCACGGTGGACGCCCTGCCCTTCTTGCTGTTTGGCGCCTACGCGGGCGTGCTGGCCGACCGCTTCTCGCGCCGGGGCCTGATGCTGGTCTCTGACCTCGCCCGCGCCCTGGTGCTGGGGCTGCTGCCCGTGCTGTACTTTGCCGGCTGGCTGCAATGGTGGGTGCTGCCCCTGGCGGCCTTTGTGACCTACAGCTTCAGCACGTTGTTCAACCCGGCCCGCGACGCGCTGATCCCCGAGCTGGCGGGCGGCGCCTCCCTGCTGAAGGTGAACAGCATCTTCCAGACCAGCGGGCAGCTTGCCTTCGTGGTGGGGGCAGGCCTGGTGGGCATTCTGCTGGCGCCCGAGGTGCTGGGGCAAAGCACAGGGCCGGACGGTATTGCCTGGCTGCTGGCCTACGACGCCCTTAGCTTTGCCGTGTCGTTCTTCTGCATCCTGGCCCTGCGCGTGACGCCGCCGCCCCGGTCAGCCGCCACGCGCGAAAGCAGCCTCAAGCAGCTTCGCGAGAGCCTTTCTGCGGCGATAGGCGACGGGCGCCTGCGCGGCCTGCTGTTCCTGACCGCCATGGACAATTTCTTCATCATGGGGCCGGCCATCGTGGGCGGCATGTTTCTGGTGCGCAACTTCCTGGGCCTGGAAACCTGGGCCTATGGCGTGTTTGAGGCCTGCCTGGCCGCGGGCTGGATGTTGGGGACGCTGCTGGTGGCGCGACTTGGCAGCAACGTGCGCACCGGGCACCTGGTGCTGGCCGGCATGCTGCTGGATGGGCTGACGTATGTGCCGTTCTTGTGGCTGGAGAGCTTCGGGGCGTTCCTGGTGGCCATCTTTGTGCACGGGCTGGCGATCCCACTGATCACGGTGGGCCGCACGACGCTGATCCAGCGCCATTACCCGCGCGAGCGACTGGGGCGCATCTTCTCGCTGGTGGCCATCACCGTGCAGGGCTTCACGGCCCTGAGTGCCTTCACGGTGGGGGCGCTGCTGGCTGTGCTGGGCCCGCGGGAGCTGTTCGCGCTGGGGGGTGCCTTGGGCGCACTGTGCGGGGTGATCGGGCTTTCGTTCAAGGCGCTGCGCCGGGCAGAGTAGGGAGAGACTTTCCACTGCTGCGCCTGTTGCTAGGCTCTTGGCGCACCGGAACGGGAGCGAACATGGCAGGGGGCTATCCGCCGCAGGGCTACCAGCAACAGCCGCAGGGCTATCCGCCGCAAGGCTACCAGCAACAGCCGCAGGGCTATCCGCCGCAGGGGTACAACCCCCAGCAGCCCTATGGCCAGGCGCCGCAGGGCTACCCGCCGCAGGGCTATGCGCCGCAGGGGTACCTGTCGCCCTCGCAACTGCCCGAGCAGTGCTTCGGCGGCTTCTGGATTCGCTTTGTGGCCTACATCATTGACTCGCTGGTCATTGGCGTGCCGTTGCAGATCATCAGCCTGGTCGTGTTGTCAGCCACGGGCGCCGGCGCGAACGCCGTGGGCGGCACATCGGGGCAGGCCGCTTTCAGCGGCGTGCAGATGGGGCTGAACCTCTTCAACATGCTGGTGAGCCTGGCCTACTTTGTGGGCATGGACGTGAAGAAGGGCGGCACCCTGGGCAAGCTGGCCCTGGGCCTGCGCGTGGTGGACGAACAGGGCATGTACCTGACGCCGGGCCGGGCGATCGGGCGCTACTTCGCCAAGATCCTCTCCGCCTGCTTGTTGCTGATCGGTTTCATCATCGCCGGGTTTGATCGCCAGAAGCGGTCGCTGCACGACAAGCTCTG
>JADLBZ010000054.1 GCA_020847415.1 Planctomycetota bacterium | reverse complement strand
GCGCACTCTGCGGCAATATTGTCCACCCCGTAGCACAAGTGGTGCAGGCCAGGCCCCCGGGTCTGCACGAACTTGGCAATGGTCGAATCCGGCGAGGCAGGCTCGATCAGTTCGATGTGCACGCCGGGTTCCACGGTCAGCTTCAGCACCCGGACCTTCTCGCCGGCAACTTCCTCGATGTGCGGCTCGGCCTCCAGCCGCAACCCGCGCTCGTAGAAGCCCCGGGCTTGAGCAATCGAGGCGACAGCCACGCCAATGTGGTCCAGGCGCATCAGGAGAGCCCCATGGTGTCTGCCATGAACATGGCGGCGCAGGCGCCGCCCAGGAGGCGGTTGATGGAGTTCATGCGCTGCACCACCTGTTCGCGCACGTCGTTGGGCAGGGCCACGCCGGCGTTGTTGTTCAGGTGCAGCAACAGGCCGTGGTAACTGACCACAGGCAGGACGACCTTGGTCAGGAAGTCCTTCATGGTGGCAAAGCCGGCGGCCTTGACCTTGGCCTTGAGCTCATTGACCAGGTTCTTCTGGTCCAGCTCCAGGTTCTTGCCCACGATCTTCTCGAGCGCGTCGTAGTGCTCTTGAAAGCGCGGCAGCCACACTTCCAGGTGCTGCTTCAGAAGCAACCCGCTGGCCTGCTTCTGCAGCACCTCCACACCCTGCTGCATGCGGTCAAAGCGCTGGCCGATGATCAGCGCCCCGATCTGGCTGCAGGTGTCGAGCAGTTGCTTGCGCTCGGCCGACGTCGAGATCGAGATCGTCGGGTTGGCGGGCGCGTGCTCTTTAGGTTTGCCAGTCATGCGCCGCGTGTTGCGGCGGCTCTTGGAAGGTTCTCCGGATGCCATGCCCAGTTGGTTCCTTGCTCAGGTTTCGCGGTATTCCCCAAAAACGCGGCGCATCCTATCGCAAACCTCGCCCAATGTCGCCTGTGCCCGCAGGGCGTCCAGGATGGGGGGCATCAGGTTTGCGTCGCCCCGGGCCGCTTCCTCCAGGGCATCCAGCGCCTTGCCGGCACGGGCCCCGTCGCGGCTGGCCTTGAAGGCCTTCAGGCGTTCCAGCTGGCGCTTCACGGCGGACTCGTCTATAGCCTGCAGGACGGGTGCCGGCTCGTTTTCCTTCTGGAAGCGGTTGACACCCACCACCACCTGCTCGCCCTTCTCCACGGAGCGCTGCCAGGCCAGCGCCGAGCGCGCGATCTCGCCCTGCATGAACTTGGCCTCAATGGCGCCGGGGGCGCCCCCCAGCGCGTCCACTTGCCCGATCAGCTTCAGCGCGCGGGCTTCCAGCTCATCGGTAAGCTGCTCCACCAGGTAGCTGCCGGCCAGGGGGTCGGGCGAGTCGGCCACGCCGGACTCGCAGGCCAGCACCTGCTGGGTGCGCAGGGCAATCTCGACGCTCTTCTCCGTGGGCAGGGCCAGCGCCTCGTCATAGCTGTTGGTGTGCAGGCTCTGGGTGCCGCCCAGCACGGCGGCCAGGGCCTGATAGGCCGTGCGCACGATGTTGTTCTCGGGCTGCTGGGCCGTGAGCATGCTTCCCGCGGTCTGCGTGTGAAAGCGCAGCATCAAAGCCTGGGGGTCTTTGGCGCCGAAGCGCTCGCGCATCAGGCGCGCCCACAGGCGGCGCGCGGCGCGGAATTTGGCGACCTCTTCCAGCAGGTTGTTGTGCGCGTTGAAGAAGAAGCTGAGGTTTCGCCCGAACTGGTCCACGTTCAGGCCCCGGGCCACGGCCTGCTTCACGTACGCAAGGCCGTTGGCCAGGGTGAAGGCGACCTCCTGGGCCGCGGTGCTGCCTGCCTCACGGATGTGATAGCCGCTGATGCTGATGGCGTTGAAGTTGGGGACCTTCTCGGCGCAGAACTGGATGATGTCAGTAGTCAGGCGCAGGCTGGCGCGCGGCGGGTAGATGTACGTGCCACGCGCGACGAACTCCTTGAGCAGGTCGTTCTGTACCGTGCCGCGCAGCTTGGCCCAGGGCACACCCTGCTTGTCGGCCTCGATCAGGTACAGGGCCAGCAGGCAGGCTGCGCTGCTGTTGATGGTCATGCTGGTGCTGACCTGGTCCAGCGGGATGCCCGCCAGCAGCACGCCCATGTCGGCGGTGCTGCAAAGGGGCACGCCCACCTTGCCGACTTCGCCCGCGGCCATGGCGTGGTCGCTGTCAAAGCCGATTTGCGTGGGCAGGTCAAAAGCAATGCTGAGGCCCGTGACGCCCTGTTGCAGCAGGAAGCGGTAGCGGGTGTTGCTTTCCTCGGGGCTGGCAAAGCCCGCATACTGCCGCATGGTCCAGAAGCGCCCGCGGTACATGCTGGGGTAGACGCCGCGGGTGAAGGGGTACTCGCCGGGGAAGCCCAGTTTGGACGCGTAGTCGGCATCTTCGCCTGTCGGCAGTGCCAGGGGCGGGATCTCACAGCCGCTGGTGGTCTCAAAGCGCGGGCGGCGTTCGGGTGTTTTGGCCACGAACTTGGCGCGCGGGCCTTGAAGCCACCGGATGTAGTCTTCCTGCAGGGACATGGGCCGCGAGTGTAGCGCCGAGCGCGGGATTTGCACGGGGCGTCAGGGCTGAGGCGGGCCAAGGCGCACCATCAGCACGCCCTTTTCCAGCACGTCGCCTGCCTTCACAAACACCCCCTGCACCACGCCGTCGCGGGGCGCCCGGATGTCATTCTCCAGCTTCATGGCGTGCAGGCCCAGCAGGCTCTCGTTCTTCTTGACGGCTTGGCCGGGTTTGACCCGCACGGTGACCACCATGCCCGGCATGGGGGCTTTTACGTCTATGGCGGTGCCCGCACCTTTGCGGGGCGCCAGTTGCGTGAAGCGCACATGCTGCTGCTCGCGGACTTCGGCCTCGTAGATGGCGCCGCCCAGCACCACCGAGATGGCTTCCTTGCCGCGATGATAGCCAAAGCGTGCCGCCTCGCCGTCCAGCCGCGCGAGCTGCACCTTGCTGCGCAACGGCGTGTCTGCCTGCACCGGAAACGTGCCGCCCTCGTGCTGCACATGAAGCTGCCCGTCGCGCTCGAAGAAGCGCACGCGGAACTTCTGGCCGTCTACGGTGACCTCGTATTCCATGACTGCTCGGACCCTCGCTACCGCTCCCGTGCCCACCGGACCCCCGAATGAGGCGGGGCCCGATCCTGACACCCGTTGCCGCCTACCTCAGCCTGGGCAAAGCGCTGGCGCCCCAGGGATCAAAGTGCACCTCACCGGCCTGGCTCTGCGCCCTGCGCACCTTCTGCAGGTGCCGGTACTCCATCAGCGCCGCCAAGACAGCCGCCTGCCGCGCCTGCCCGCGCCGCGTGAGCTCCTTCAGGTGCTGCTCCACCCACACGATGTGAAAGCGCCCGGCGCGGACCTCGGCGTTCTGCAGCAGCTCAATGTGAAACGGGATGGTCGTGGCCACGCCCACCACCAGGAACTCGCGCAGGGCTTCCATGGCGCGGTCAAAAGCGGTGTCGCGGCTTTCGGCGTGCACGATCAGCTTGGCCAGCAGGCTGTCGTAGAACTGCGTCACGCTGTCGCCCACGGCGTAGCCCGCGTCCACGCGGATGCCTTCGCCCTCGGGCGGCTCAAAGGCCTCGATGTACCCCAGCGAGGGCATGAAGTTCGCAAAGGGGTCCTCGCTGTTGATGCGCAGTTCCACGGCGTGGCCGCGCTGCTTCAGGTCTTCCTGCTTCAGGGTCAGCTTTTCGCCGGCTGCAATGCGCAGCTGCCACTGGACCAGGTCCAGGCCCACCACCTGCTCGGTGACGGGGTGTTCCACCTGCAGGCGGGTGTTCACCTCGCAGAAGTACCACTTTCCCGCGGCGGTATCGAACAGGAACTCGCAGGTACCCGCGTTGGTGTAGCCGGCCACCCTGGCGATACGCACGGCGTCTTCGCAGACAGCCTTGCGTTGGGCAGGCGTGAGGCTGGGGCTGGGGGTTTCTTCCAGCAGTTTCTGCTGGCGGCGCTGCAGGCTGCATTCGCGCTCGAACAGGTGCAGCACGGTGCCGTGGCGGTCAGCCAGAATCTGGACCTCGATGTGCTTGGGCCCGACCAGGAACTTTTCCACCAGCAGGGCATCGTCGCCGAACGCGGCTTTGGCCTCGCGGGCGGCTTTGGCCAGCAACTCGGCCAGGTCTTCGCTGCGGTCGCAGCGGTGCATGCCTTTGCCGCCGCCGCCCGCGGCGGGCTTGATCATGACCGGAAAGCCGATTTCGCGGATGCGCTCCAGGGTGGCCTTGTCGGGCTCCGCGCTGCAGCGCACCCAGGGCACCACGGGCACGTTGGCCTTGCCGGCGATGTCCTTGGCGTTGCGTTTGTCGCCCAGGCGCTCGATGGCCTGGCTGGAGGGGCCGACAAAGGTGACGCCCGCTTCTTCGCACAGCCGCGCAAAGGCAGCGTTCTCGGAAAGAAAGCCATAGCCGGGGTGAATGGCCTCGGCGCCGTGCCGCTGGGCAAGCTCCAGCACGCGGCGCATGTCCAGGTAGCTCTCGGCGGCGGGTGACGGGCCCAGGTAGTAGGCCTCGTCGGCCTCGCGCACAAAGGGCAGGTGGGCGTCGGCGT
>JADLBZ010000053.1 GCA_020847415.1 Planctomycetota bacterium | reverse complement strand
TAGAGCTTGGCAGACGGCAACGGCGGCAACTCGCCGTCGTCGGTGAGGCCAGCCAGAAGCTCGGCAATGGTCGGTTGGTTCAGCACACAGCCCTCACCCAATGGGCTGGACAGAAACAGGGGCGAGCGGGATGCGCGCGCAAGCCAGCCGCGCGGCTGGTGTTGCGCGGAGCGTTTTTTGTGGTGGCAGTTGTGGTGTGGGCCTCTGGCCCGCACGCAGTTGCTGTTCTCTGCGTCTCTGCGGCTCTGCGAGAGCAAGCAGTTCAGAACGGCGCGCGGCCGAGACGGCCACGCCACGAACGGCGGCACGGCCCAGGGGCTTGTTCGGCAGCTACAGGAACCGGAACCGGGTGACGACAGCCTCCAGCTGCGTCAGTTCGTCAGTCTTGAGGTCGCCCAGGATCTGTTCCAGCAACTGCTCGAACTCGGGATCAATGCGCTGCAGCAGCTTGTGGCCGGCGGCGGTCAGCTCGACCAGGTTCTTGCGGCGGTCCGAGTGGCCCTTGCGGCGCACCAGCTTGCGCTCTTCCAGGTGATCCAGAATCCAGGTGGTGTTGGCGCGGCTGGCAATCAGGCGGGCAGCCAGGTCGGCCTGGGTCAATTCCTGGTTGCGTTTCTCGGCGCCACGCAGCACGCGCAGGGCGTTGTACTGGCTCTCGGTCAGGTCGTGACGTCTCACCAGCTCGTTCACCGCGTGGTACACCTGCTGCGAGGCCACAATCAAGCGCGCCATCACGCGGCTGCGCTGCACGTAGGTTTCCGACAGGCCGCTTCCAGATTCAATAGTCATAGAATCATTAACTGCCAGACAATCGGGTCGGTCGTCAAGGGCCCGCCAGCCAATGCCGCGCCACCGCTGCGGCATCCGGCGTGCTCGCCAGCTCCTGCCGCAGCCCCGGCACCGCCAGCACACCCTCCGTGGGTGGGGCAGCGAGCACCGGCCCGAGAAAGTGCTCAACCAGCCGGTCCAGCAGCCGCTGCAGCGAGGCTTTGTCGCCGGTGCTGACACTTGGTTGCGGCGCCGGCCACTCGTCGGCGCGGCTGAAGACGTGCATGGCGGTCCCCTGCACGGGCGCGGGCATGCCGCCGGGCGGCACCAGCAACAGGGTGAGGTCCGCCTGGCGGCGCCATTGCTCGGCCAGGGTCACGGCGGCCAGCTCCAGGCCGGACGCGTCGGCTCGAATGCCCGGCGCGTCGAACAGCCGCAACACCGCCCCCCGGTGCTCAAGGCTGCCCTCGATCACGTCGCGGGTCAGGCCGGGCTCATCGCCCGTGGCTGCCAGTGGGCTGCCGCACAGGGCATTCAGGAGGCTGGACTTGCCGGCGTTGACGGGCCCCCAGAGCTGCACGCGGGGCGGCTGAAAGAGAAAGCGGGCCGCATCCCAGGCGGCGAGGCGCTGCAGCAGCTCGGGCCGCGGAAGGGCAGCCAGCGACGCCAGCGCAGTCGAACCGCCGGCCAGCGCCTGCAGCAGAAGGGTGGCCCCCAGGCGGCCCTGGACCTGCGGCAGCAGAGCCAGCAGGCTCGCCTGCAGGCGCGAGGTTGCGCCCAGCAGCGTGGCGGTGTTCGGCGGCGCGACGGCAAAGCCGGCCTGGGCCAGGGCACGCTCCAGCGCGTTGCGCACGGCAGCGCCGCCGTGGCAGGTAACCAGCAAGTGCTCGCCCACCCGGCAGGCCACGGCCTGCTCCAGGGGCTCGCATGCCGGGCCTGTCAGCCAGCGGGCGCGCGGTCCGGCCTGGCCCGGGTCCCAGGCTGATTGGCCGTGCACGCACAGCACCGCCAGGGCGGAAGCTCCGGGTGCGGAAAGCCAGCAGAAGGTGCGCGGCTGGGCCATGGCGCGATGTTGCCGCGGCCGACTGCGTTCAGCCAGCCGCGGGTCGGCATGGTGGTTGGAGGCCGGGTGACACGAAAAGGGGCGAGACACGAGTCTCGCCCCAGTGTGATTGCCAGGCCCGTGCTTACTTGCCGCCCGCCGAGCCCTTGGCCTTGCTGAAGGCCTTGAAGACGTAGCCGTCGCTGGTGGCCAGATAGAGGGCGCGATCACGCTCGTGCATGCTGCCGCGCACGAAGGTGAAGTCCATCAGGTTCAGGTTCCACTCGGGGCGGGCCAGCTTGCCCGTGTTCAAGTCCAGCACGCGAAGCTGCCGGCTGACCGTGCGCAACTCGTCGTGTTTGGTGACGATGCGACCGGAAGCCTTGAGCTCGGCCAGTTCGCGCTCGCTGAGGAACTTCTCGTTCTGCTCGTAGAGCACGTAGGCGTAGTCGTCCGTCAGCATCAGCACCTGCTGCCCCACGTCGTCCAGGGTCCAGACGGGGTCCTTGATGTGGGACGTGCGCGGGTCGCCGTCCAGCACCTCAAACACCGGGCGGTCGTCCTTGATGTCAATCACCTTGTAGCGGTAGGCGCACAGCTTGCCCTGGCGCAGGGCGACCTCGGAACCGGTCTCGCCGTTCTCGAGACGCGTCTCCTTCTCGTAGATCTCCATGGTGCGCACGAAGATCCAGCGGTCCTCGACGAAGATGTCGCCGTAGGGAATGCCGTCCAGCGTGATGGTGAAAGCCGACTGGCCGGACTTCTGCCAGGCGTACAGCATGCCCTTGTCCGAGCCAACGAACACCAGGTCGTCCTTCAGCAGCGGGTTGGTGCGGCTGTTGGCCTCCAGGAACGGGCTGGCGCGATACTCGCCATTCTGGGCGTCCACCATGTAGAGGTGGTTGTTATTGTTGACAAAGGCCACGGTCTCGCGGTCAGCGGTGGGGCGCATGCTGACCTGCTTGAAGCCCACCACGCTGTTGCCGCCGGTCTTGGGGAACTTCCAGCTCTCGGGGCTTTCGCCACGCGAGTTGGAGATCATGGAGAGGCCCTGCACCGAGTTGGTGTTGGTGCCGGGCACGAAGATGTGGGTGTCGTTGCAGGCGGGCGCCGCGCTGGGGAACAAGTCGCCGTAGCGGCCCTTGGAAACCAGGCGCGACTCGCCTTTGCGAGGCATGTTCAGGCGGTCGTAGGCCTGGTACTCGCCGTCGCCGTTCATCAGGATGATGTAGTTGCGCGTCGAGAGCGGGTCGAAGTTGACGCGCTTTTCCAGGGGCGTGCGCCAGTGCAGCGTGAAGTCGTAGGCGTCTATGCTCCACAGGAAGCTGCGGTCGCCATCGGCATCCACGACCAGAATCTCGTCGCGGACGTCGTCGTGCACCACATGCAGCTCGCGCACCACGACCGGCGAGTTGCGCTGCACGCCGGTCAGGTCGTAGCTGCGCACACGCAGGGGCAGCTCGGCGAGCTGCGCCTCGTAGTAGGCGACCGGCTGCCGGGACGTCGGGTCCGGCGCCAGCGGGTCACGGTCAACTGGGCGCGCCTGGCTGGGTATCCCGCAGGCGGCCATCAGCAAAGCAAGTGCGATGAGTCCGGGGGGGAGACACGTCAACGCACGTGTCGAAGGCTTCACGAGGCTTCTCCTTTTTTCTCGTAATCCCGGAGGTTGATCTTGTGCTTCTGTTCGTAACTCCGCAGCGTCTCGATCCGCTCCAGGTCCTGCTCGATGCGGTTGACCAGCTTGAAGATATACGGCCGGCCCTTCAGCCGGTTCTGCAGGTCTTCCACCATGCGGTCCCACGAGCCCACGTAAAGCTCGTCTCGCAGGACCAAAAGCATCCGAGATTCTGCTGAGAGGGCGTCATGGTACGATTGGTGAACGTCTTCGGCCATGGCTCCTCTTTAATGGTTGGCTCACGTCTGCAAGCGTCAAAGACGGTATGTAACTGACACTCTATAGTATGCCCCCGCCGGCGATGCAACCAAGGGGCAGCCTGCTGCACCATGGCTTGGCCCGCCACGCGGCCTACAATGGCCCAGTCTGCCGAACCCCGGGGGCACCGTGGCTGGCCCGCAACCGCAACCCGCACCAGTAGCGGCGCAACCCTATGGCCAGCAACCCTCTGCGGGCATACCCGCCTTTGACCCCCGCATGGGCAAGCGCCCCGGCGGCACAGCCGTCAAGGTCTGGGGCATTCTGCTGGTGTGCCTGGGGGGACTCGGCGTTGTCAACGTGATAGCGGCTCTGGCGATGGCCTTTGGAGGATTCTCGGGCAGCCAGTTTGCGGTCGGCCTCACTCCGGACGCCAAGGCCGAGATGGAGCGGATGGTCCAGCGGGTGATTGAAGAGCAGATGAGCAGCTGGCTGTTCTGGGCCAGCTTCGCAGGCGAATTGGCGATTGCCGTGCTTTCCGTGTGGGCAGGCGTGCAGTTGCTGCGCTCCAAGCCCCAGGGGGCCCGTCTGGCACTGGCCCGCGCGGCGATGGTACTCCTGACGCTGCCCATCTGGGGAATCCAGCAGGTGCGTGCCCTGGAGATCCAGCTTGAGACCCAGCAAGTCATCATGGAACACCAGATCAAGTCCTCGCCCCGTGGTGGCAAATCCGGCAAGGAGATCATCGAGGAAATGCAGCCGATCATGCGCGGCATGGCGTTTGGCGCGGTAGTCGTCACCGCGGTCTTCGTCTTGCTGATCAACGGCCTGCTGGCCTTCATGATCACACGGCCGACGGTAAAGGAGTACCTGGCTAACGCCGCCACCGAGAAGTCCCACTGGATACCGGGCTATGACCCCTCCATGGGTCTGCTGGCCAACCCGCCCGGCCAGGGTCCACCCGCGCCGCCATCGCCCGGCCAGGGCCCGCCCGACCAGCCGCCGGCCGGCCCGCCGGTGTTCAGCACGTTGCAGAACCCGCGGCGTTAGCCCGTGAATCGGGGCAAAACCTTTTCCCCTCTCGCCGGGGG
>JADLBZ010000052.1 GCA_020847415.1 Planctomycetota bacterium | reverse complement strand
GCCCGTGCCCGAACCGCCGCCGGAACGCCTGCTGGCACACGCGCACAACGACGCCGGCGCAGCCGCTGTGGTCGTGACCTCGGGCGCGCCGCTGGAGCTGCTCGACATCGGCAACTGGGAGCCTGTGTTGCCGGGCGACGGCAGCGCCCAGCTTGCCGCGGGCGAGCTGCACCCGCTGGCGCAGGTGTTGCAGGCCTGGGGAATTCAAGAACACGACGCTCGCCAAGCCTGCCTCTCGGAGGGCGGCTTCGAGCGCCTGCTGCCCGCCACCGCGCCGGCCGCGCGCCTGGCCCTGCTGCGACGCCATGCTTTCCGGCTGTTCCGGGCACCCGCAGAGGCACGCGCCAAACTGCCCTGGGTGCCCGTGGGCGGCCTGGGCGCAGGCGGCGAGTTGCTGCCACCCCGGCTGGAGCTGCGCACCACACGCCCTGCGGGCATCGCGCCTGCGCATGCACAGGCAGACGCGTGGCAGGACAGCGGGGCACAGCCGGCCGAGGCCGGTTTTGAGCTCGACGTGCGGCGCGGAGTGCTGGCCCTGGAGGCCCCGCCCTTTTTGCTGGCTGCCCCGGCGGGCGGCAGCGACGACCCCACCGTGCAGGCGCGCCGGCTGGAGGGCAACCCCACCCTGCTGCTGCGCGTGGCGGTGCGGTCGGACCGCCCACCGCTGCAATGGCGCTTTTCCGGCGCAGAGCCCGCCGTCCACGTGGACGCCCCGCACCTGGTGCCGGTCCTTGAGGCCGGGGAGCCTGCGGCCTTGAACGCTTCGACTCTTGCAGCCTGCGCGGGCGAGCTTGCCGCCCAAGTACCCGACCACGACCGCCGCGAGATCGTCGTCGCGGGGGTGCTTTCCTGGCTGGCGGGCGGCGCCGTCGAGTCCATCGAGCTGCAGGCTGGGCCGGGCGGCCTGACCACCCGCGTGCTGGTTTCGCCCGCGCCGCTGCCTGCAACCGCGCTGCCGCCGCAAGCCGCCGAGGGGGTTTCCCGGGCAGTTTCTTCGCTGCCGCGCAGCCTGCATCAGCCCGTGAACGCCTTCCGGGTGGGACCGCTGGTCGTACGCGCCTCCGGCAACACACCCGAGGGCGAGAGTGCCCTGGCCGCGGAGGCTGTGGCCCGCGACCCCCGCACCAGCTCGCTGGAGCTGCGCAACCTGGGGCCGCTGGCGTTTCCGTTCTTTGCCGCGTCCCAGGAGCCCGCGCGCCATGGCCGCTGGTTCTTCGTGGCGGGCGCCGAGGCCGACGCCAACGGCCGCGTGCGTGTCCTGGGCCCCGACGAGCGCCACGCCCCGCTACAGGCCGAGCCTCTGCAACCGGCCCGACGCCGCCTGCCCGCCGGGATGCGCGGGTTGCTGGTCAGCCTGGGCGATGAACCCCAATGGGCCGACATCGGCCCCCTGGTCGCCCATGCAAGGGGCACGCAGCCGGGAAGCGCCTCCAGCCTGGTGCACGACCTTCGCGACAACCGCCTGAGCGGCGACCGGTGCGGCGGCCTGCAACTGCTGACCGTGCTGGCCTACAGCCCGGCCCACGCAGCCGAGCGCGCGGGCGGCCCCGGCTGGGCGCCCGTGCTGAACCTGCGCGAGGGCGACACCGCCAACCCCGAAGTCCTGGGCCGCGGCCTGTTCGCCGAGGGCGACGGCCGCAGCCTGGGACGCCTGACCGCAGCATTGCAGGGCGGGCCCGTGCTGGCAGACGCCGCAAGCTGCGAGAAACACCGCTTCGGGCAGGCTGGCGCCGACGACGGCCTGTACACCGAGTGCAGCGGGCACCTCAGCACCGAGGGCTTCTTCAAGGTGCCCGGCGACCCGGTGCACGACGCGCCCCTGCTGTTCGACCCCCAGCCCTTCACGGGCGCGGTGCCGCCCTGGACGCCCTACGAGGCTCGCATCCGCTACGATGCAGGCAGCACGCACCCCTGGAACCGCACCCGCCGGCCCGGCCTGTGGCGCATCCAGTACCGCGTGCCGTTCCTGCCCGAGGTGCCGCCCACCTGGCGCCCGCGCATCAACCCGCCCATTGAGCCGCCCGCCGAGCCGCCCGAGGCGCCGCCGCCGGTCTACCCGACCATGATCCTGCCCGAGGGCGCGGGCCGGCCCGCCGTCTCCGAGCACGAACTCTGGGCCCCCAGCCACGACTGGGTGCCCGCTCCCAGCAACCGCGAGCAAGAGCGCGACCTGCCCTTTCCCGGCCCAAGCATCACCAGCGAAGGCTGGGCGGGCGAGCTGGCCGGCCTGCCCGAGGTTGCCCTCGGCGGCGGTTGCATCTACCTGCCGCCCAGGCGCGCGCTTCCGCAGGCGCAGGACGACGGCGGCGCCCGCCAGACGTTTCTGGCCCTGCACCCCGAGGTGCTGCTGGCCTTTGGCCACCCCGGCCACCAAGGCGCCGCTTCCGGCCGCGTGCACAGCGGGTGGCAACTGGGGCTTTCCGTGGAAGGCGGTCACCTTGAGGTGCACGCCACCGACAGCACAGCCGCCCCCGCCGCAGGCCTGGCACGTGGCGTGCGCCTGGCGGGCCACCTGCAGTTGGGGCCCGTGGATGGCGAGTACGGCGATGCCGGCGCCCTGCGCCTTGGTGCGGCTGCCACCGAGGGCATCGCGTTTGGCACCGACGTGCAGCTCTTTCGTGCCGGAGAGGAGCGCCTGGACGTCTCCGGCGACCTCGGCATAGGCGGCGCCCTGCGCGACCCCACCGGTCTGGAGTTCACTCCCGTTGCGGCCAACCCCGGCGGCACGGCGGCCAACACGCTGTGGCTTGACTCCGGCGACTCCAACGCCCTCAAGTGGGGCGCGAACAAGCTGGCCACGCAGAGCTTCGTCAGCGGCGGCTACCAGCCCCTGGACAGCGAGCTGACGGCCCTGGCCGGGTTGACCAGCGCGGCCGACAAGCTGCCCTACTTCACGGGAGCTGGCACGGCGGCACTGGCGGACCTGACCGCCTTCGGGCGCAGCCTGATTGACGACGCCAACGCCGCCGCCGGGCGCGTGACCCTGCTGCCTTCCATGGCGGGCAAAACGGGGCAGGTGTTGACGGTCAACGCGGGTGAGACGGACGCGGAATGGACCACGCCCACGGGCGGGTCCGGTCTAAGCGAGGCCGAAGTGTTGGGCCGCATTGCGGCCTTCGGGGGACTGTAATGGCCATCATTCTTGACGGGTCGAGCGAGAAGCTCCAGGCGGTGCTGTCGGGCGCTGTTGCCACCACGCAGCCGGACTTCTTCGTCTCATGGACGCAGCTCAACGCCACCACGGCGTTCGAGCTGATTGACAACACGAACGGGCAGCTCAACAGCACCACGGACGTTGACCTTTGCGCGGGCGTGGCCAGCAAGAAAATCCGGGTCACGGAGCTGTTCATCTACAACCGTGACACCGCGAACGTGACCGTGACCATCAAGCACGATACGTCCGGCACCGAGCGCTACCTTGGCGTGTTCACGCTCCAGACCGGCGAGTTCTTGCGCTACAGCGAGACGTGCGGCTGGGTGATTCACAACGCCAACGGGCGCGGGTACGCGGAAGTGTCCGGCGGCCCCGTGGACGTGCAGCAGTTCACTACGGCGGGTGCGGCTACGTGGACCAAACCCACGTCGTTCACCCCGCGTTTCGTACGTGTGATTGCTTACGGTGGCGGTGGTGGTGGGGGCGGTGGGTCGTCCAACACGGGCGCGGTAGTGCGCAACGGCGGGTCTGGTGGCGGCGGCGGTGCCCGCGCTGAACGGTCCTACCTCGCAACAGATCTCGCCGCCACGGAAGCGGTGTCAGTGGGCGCCGGTGGCACCGCTGGTGCTGCGGGCGCTTCCGGCGCAGACGGCGGGTCCGGTGGTGCAGGCGGCAGCACCACGTTTAGCAGCGGCTTGAACCTGCTCACGGCGTGGGGCGGCGGTGCGGGCTACCTCGGCGACAACGCGGCCACGGCTGGCAGCGGCGGGGCGGGCGGTGGCCTAAGCGCAAACGGCGGAAACGGCGCCGCAGCGGCGGCCACCGGCGGTGGCCCCGGCGCACCGGCCACCCCGAACGGCGGGTGCGGCGCGAACTCGCTGGCCACGGCTGGCACCCCCGTGTGCGCGGAATATGGCGGTGGTGCTGGCGGCGGCCATACAAACGTGCCCGCAAACGGGATCGGCGGGTCAAGCCTGTTCGGTGGCGCTGGCGGCGGCGTGGGTGGCGGTGCGACGGTAGCCCCGGCGGTAATCAACGCAACGGCGGGCGGCGGTCACCTCGTTGCCGGTGGCGGCGGCGGGGCAGCCGGTACGTCCGGTGCTGTGCCGACGAACGGCACCAATGGCGCAGCAGGCAACATGCACGCGGGTGGCTACGGTGGTGGCG
>JADLBZ010000051.1 GCA_020847415.1 Planctomycetota bacterium | reverse complement strand
CCACACTTGCAACGAACAAGGCAGCCGGGACTCCGGCTGCCTTTGTGTTTGCGCTAGCAGGTTACTAGTAGCTAACCAGGCTTATGATCTTGCGGCCGCCCAGCAGCTCGCGGCCCTTCAGGAAGCCCAGCTCAATCACAAAGCCAAAGGCCGCCACCGTGGCGCCCAGCTTCTCGACCAACTGCCCTGCCGCTGCCGCAGTGCCGCCCGTGGCCAGCAGGTCGTCCAGCACCACCACGCGGTCGCCGCGCTTCAAGCCGTCGGTGTGCATCTCAAGCGTCCCCTGGCCGTACTCCAGCGTGTAGGAAACCGAGATCTTCTCGTAGGGCAGCTTGCCGGGCTTGCGCACCGGAGAGAAGGGCAGGTTCAGGGCCTGGGCCACCAGCGCGCCAAAGATGAAGCCGCGGCTCTCAATGCCCACCACGCGCGTGGGCTTCAGGTGTTCCAGCTCGTGTTCAAAGGCGCCGGTGATGCGGGCCATGGCACCGGGGTCGCCCAGCACGGGCGTGATGTCCTTGAAGATGATGCCCTTCTTGGGGAAGTCCGGGATGTCCCGGACCAGCTTGCGAATGGACTCCATGGCAGCCTCCTGGTTGGCGGCAGCATAAAGGCCCCGCAGCCGCGCAAAAGGGGGGTAGCAGGAGGCTAAACAGAACCGGCGGGCCGAAGCCCGCCGGTTTGCTTGCGTGTGTGGCGCTTAGTCGCGCGTGACGCTGTTGGTGTTGGTGCCGGCGCCGTTCAGGGTCTCGAGGTAACTTCCCGCCTGCTCGATCAGGTTGGCGTTGAGGGGTCCTGGGCCTGTGGGGTCCAGGTCAATAGTGCCCGCTGCGCCCGCCGGGCCGCCGCCGTTGGCGCGAACCACCGAAGTGGAGGTCAGCGTTACCGTGGCTGCGCTGTCGTTGCCCAGGTTGATGTTGGGGCCGGCTGCGCCGGTGGCGCCGGAGCCACTGCGGCTTTCCATGGTGCCGGAGAGGGTGAGATCGCCCGCGCCGGAGACGTTGACGTTGCCGCCTGTCCCGCCGGTGCCGCTGGTGGAGGCGCCGCCGTTGTTGCGAATGAGGCCGCTGATGACCTTGTCGCCCGCGCCTGAGCAGAAGAACCCGGTGGCCATGCCGCCGGTGCCGGAGGCGCTGGTGCCCCCGTTGCCGATCAGCTGGCCGCTGATGGTCAGGGTGCCGCCAGCCACAGACATGCCGAAGCCGGCGCTTGAGCCGCCAGCGCCGGACGTACCTGCGTCGCCACCCAGCACTTGTACCAGGCCGGCCAGGGTGCCGCCGCCGGTTCCAACCGAGAAGCTCGCGGGGCTGCAGGGGCCGCCTGCGCCAGTGGCCGAGTCACCGCCGCTGCCGTTGTAGGTTGCTGACCACGCCAGCGCAGCGCAGGTTACTTGCAGGCCGCCACAGCTGCCGCCCGGGCCGCTGTTCGAGTTACCTGCCGCAACCGTGATGGTGCCCGCAACAGTAACAGTACCCTGCGGCGCACTGAGGAACAGGCCACCGGTTCCTCCACCGCCGCCGGTGTTACCCGCGCCGCCCGAGAGCGTGATGGTGGCGCTGACCACAATGCTGCCGGGGGTGCAGTTGATGCTTAGGGGCGCGGAGCTTCCACCTTCGTCGCCGCCGCTTGCCGAACCGCCCGCGGCCGTGATGGCCCCCCACACCTGTGCATAGGTCTGGGCGTTGAGGTTCCAGCTATTCGCTGCGCCGCCGTCACCGGTGCCGGAGCCCTGCACGCTGCCGCCGCTGCTGATCCAGTTGCCGTTCACGCGCACCTCGTTGCCGGTGAGATTCACCGGCCCGCCATTGCCGGCGGTACCGTTGCCACGGGAGTCACCGCCGCGGTTAATCGCGTTCAGGGTCAGGTCCAGCCGGCTTTGACCGCCGTTGCAGGAAATGAGGCCGCCGGCGCCACCCACGCCGTTGCCGCTGACCGTGGAGCCGTTGCCGCCGGAGACGTCTACCGTGCCAACCAGGGCAATGTCGTTTCCGGGGTTCAGGCTGAACGATGCGCCGTTGCCGCCGTTGGCGGCTTCGCTGTCGCCGCCCCGAGCGGTGACCTGGAACTGGCTGAAGGCAGGCGTTGTGGCAAATGGGGCGTTGAGGGAGAGGTTGAACGACGTTGCGCCGCCGCCGGCACCGCCGATGGAGTCGCCGCCCGAGGCCTCAACGACCAGCGAGCCCGTGTAGCTGCCGGCATTGATGCTGGTTGGCCCGCCGTCACCCCCTGCACCGGTCCCCGCCGTGGCAGCTCCGCCGTCGGCAAACACCAATAGCGAGCCACTGAAGCTGCCGTTGTTGAAGTTCAAGTTCATTATGCCGCCATTGCCGGCAGCGCCGGTAGTCGCACTGCCGCCTTCAAGGGTCACGTTCAGACTTCCCGACAGGATCGACGAGCTGAATACTTGGTTGATTTGCACTGATCCGGCGTTGCCGCCGCTCGTTGTGGTGCCCTCGCCGCCGCTGGTGTCTGCCGTGTAAACGAATCCGGTCAGGACGCCAAACTGCAAGGTGAGGTTAGCGCCGTCCCCTGCTGCAGCCCCCTCGCCGCCGGTGGCTGTTGCCGTGTAGCTGATGTTCGAACCCGTGCTGACAGCGAGCACGGCGGTTCCTGCATCGCCCGCCGCTGCGCCATCGCCGCCATCCGTGTGCACAGCAATCACGGCATCGCGCAACGTGCCGCAGGACAGAACAGTCGTCGTGAAGTCTGAGCCATCGCCTGCGATGGCTCCATCGCCGCCCACGGCGCTGGCTTGCACGTTCAGGAAGCGCGCGGCAGCATTGCTTGAGGGGAAGATCTGCACTGCGCCTCCGTTGCCGCCGGCCGTGGTGCCGTCGCCACCATCGGCGGCAAAATCGAGGGCCAGATCCAGCACTTGCGTTCCGCTGAAACCGGCAAGGTCAATGTTGCAGATGTTGCCATCGCCGCCGCTGGTGCCGCCGCCGCCGTTGCTGCGAGCTTGTACCCGCAGCAGTTCGTGAGAGTACGCAACCACACTCACCGGGTTGCCGCTACCGCCGGTGCCGCCGGCGCTGCTGCCGCCGTTGGCCAGCAGCACAGCCGAGCCCATGAGCCGACCCTGGCTGTTGAGCGAGATGCTGCCCGCGTCGTTGCCCGCGGCGCTGCCGGTGGAAGTACCGCCGGTTGTGTCGGCGTAAGTGTAGGTGTAGCCGTTGCCATAGGTGACCAACGCAAAGTTGCCGCCTGTGCCCGGCGTGCCGCTGGCGCTGGACCCGCCCGTCGTAACGGCCTGGGCGTGCACGTCACGCGTACTTGTCCCAATAATCTGAAACGCCGCAGGCCCTCCGTTGCCGCCATTGCCGGCGCCGTCGCCGGCGCCGCCGCGGGCGGCAAAGGCCCCCGCCGCCAGCAGCACGTCGCCCGCATTGGTCGAGATTCCGATATCGCCGCCCGCCTGGCCGTTGACCATCAGTGTAGCACTGGCCGCGCCGCCGGTGGCATTGATGGTTCCCGTCAGGACCACCGAGCTCATAGAAAACAGGTTCACGTCGCCACCGGCGCGGGTGGATGCCCCGCTGGTGTTGATCGTGCCCAGCACGGACAGGCCGTATTCGGTGGCGCCCAGATACTGGAACCGCACCGACACCGCCTGGTCGCCGGTGCGGGTGGTCACCACCGTGCCGTCAATGCGGATCGGCTGCTGGCTGCTGATCTCGACGATGTCTTCGCCGACACCGCTCAGATCCAGGGTCGACCCCGCCGGCAGGTAGAAGCCCGTGTCCGGGGGCAGGTCAAAGACCTCGTCCACGCCCACCGTGATAGTCGGCGTCAGCAGAGTAACCAGGTTCGCATAGGTAATCGTGGTGCCCGCCGTGGCCAGCAGGTTCTTGGTGGGCGTGGCAATGGCCTGGCCACCATAGAGACCAACGGCCCCGCCAGTTGCCGATACCGAGATCGAGCCCGCGGCGCCGCCGCTGAAGCCCGCCTGGCCCGTGGCGCTGCCGCCATCAGTCTGCCAGCGCACAGCCTGCAACGCAGGCAGCCCCGGAGGTGTACGCGCCCCGGAAACAATCGTGTCGCCGCCGTCGTCCTCACCCGGGCAACCGGCGGTCAACAGACCTACAGCCAGGCCCAGCGTGCATGCCAGTATTCGTTTCATGGTGTCTCTCCCCCGCTTCGGATTCCTTTAGACTTATAGCGTCGTTGGCTTGCAGTTCTACACGCAACAAGATGACCTTTGTCCGCTGCCCTTGCCCTTGGCGCGGATGGAACCGAAAAGGGCTGCCATGAAGAGCCTCTATCGCGACGACGAAGCCGCCGAGTACGTCCGGCGCTACCCCAACGTTGCCCCCGAGCTGGCCTTGCGCGTCTACACCTCGCGGCTGATCGGCCGCGACCCGGCTCTGGTGATGCACGGCGGCGGCAACACCAGCGTCAAGGGCAACTACCGCACCCTGCTGGGCGAGGTGATGCCCGCCATCTTCGTGAAGGGCAGCGGCAGCAACCTGGACGCCATTGAGCCGGCCGGCCTGCCCGGCCTTGACCTTGAGTATCTCACGCGCCTGCGCGCGCTGCCGTCCCTGTCTGACGAAGAGATGGTCAACCAGCTGCGCACCCACCTGTTTGTGGCCGACGCCCCCAACCCCAGCGTAGAGACCCTGCTGCACGCGTTTCTGCCGCATCGCTTCATTGACCACAGCCACGCGGACGCCATTTTGGCCCTGACCAACCGTGCCGACGGCGAGGCCCTGTGCCGCCGCCTGTTCGGCAATCGCGTCGGAATTGTCCCGTATGTCATGCCCGGCTTTGCCCTGGCGCGGCTGTGTGCCGAGGTGTTCGAACGCGACCCGGAAGTGGAGGGCCTGCTGCTGCTCAAGCACGGGCTGTTCACGTTCGGCGACACGGCCAGGCAGAGCTACGAACGCCACATCGCCCTGGTGACCGAGGCCGAGCGGCACCTAGCCCGCGAGTCTGAGGGCGGTCGCAAGCTCACCCTCGCGTTTGATGCACCCGCCGACGCACCCACCCTGGCGGCCCGCGTTGCCCCCCTGCTGCGCGGCATGCTGGCGGAAGCCACCGGCGATGCCGACCAGCCGCGCCGGCGCATGGTGCTGGAGTGGCGCGCCACGGACGAGATCCTGGACTATGTGAACGCGCGCGAGTTTGCCGGGCTGGCGCTGACCGGCCCACTGACGCCGGACCATGTGATCCGCACCAAGGCCCTGCCCTGCATCGTGGCTGAACCCGCCTGGAACGACGACCGCGAGCTGGAAGAGCAGCTTGCCGCAGCCGTCACGACCTACCGGCACGCCTACAACCAGTACTTCGAGCGCTGCAGTACTGCGCGTGGCGCGGCCAAGCGCACCCGGCTGGACGATTTTCCCCGCGTGGTGATGCTGCCGGGGGCGGGACTGTTCGCGTTCGGGGCAAGCAAGAAAGACGCACGCGTCGCGGCGGACATCGCCGAGCACACCCTGCGCGTCAAGGTGCAGGTCCATGCCGCGGCCCGGTACGAGGCGTTGCCCGAGGCCGACCTGTTCGACGTTGAGTACTGGCCGCTGGAGCAGGCCAAGCTGGGCAAGACCCGCGAGAAACTGCTGGCCCGCCAGGTGGCGCTGGTTACCGGGGCAGCCGGCGCCATTGGCAGCGCCGTGGCGGAGCGCCTGATTGAGGAAGGCGCGCACGTGGTGCTGGCCGACATCAGCGCCGAGCGCCTGGCGACACTCTGCGACGACTTTGCCACGCGCTTCGGGCGCGACAGCCGCCACGGGGTGGTCTGCGACGTGACCAGCGAGGCCGGCGTGCGGCAGCTCTTTGAGGAAGCGGCGCGGCACTTCGGCGGCTGCGACATCGTGGTGCCCAACGCGGGCATCGCCGCATCGCGCCCGCTGGAAGGGCTGGAGCTGGAAGAGTGGCAGCGCGTGCAGCGCGTGAATGTGGACGGCTACTTCCTGGTGATGCGCGAGGCCGCGAGGCAGATGCGGCGGCAGGGCACGGGCGGCAACATCGTCGTCATCGGCAGCAAGAACACCTTGGCACCCGGCGCCGAGTTTGGCGCCTATTCGGCCAGCAAGGCAGCCGGCCACCAGCTTGCCAAAGTGGCGGCACTGGAGCTCGCCAAGGACGGCATTCGCGTGAACATCGTGGCGCCCGATGCCGTGTTCGGCACCGACAAGCACCCCAGCGGCCTGTGGGCCGAGGTGGGCCCGGACCGCGCCAGGGCGCACGGTATTGACCCGTCAAGGCTAGAGGAACACGACCAGGCCCGGAATCTCTTGCGCGCGCGCGTGAACGGCCGGCACGTGGGCAACGCGGTGGTGTTCTTTGCGGCGCAGCAGACGCCCACGACCGGGGCCACACTGCCAGTGGACGGGGGCATAGCAGCCGCATTTCCGCGATAGAAAGGCACGCGCCGCGGCGCTCATGACCGAAACTCAAAAGGCATGCAGCACTAGTACGCCAGTTTCTGCTCGGTGTTCCAGCAGTCGCGCAGGATGCCCAAGTAGCGCTCGTAGCGCCCCTGGTCTATCTGCCCGGCCTCCACGGCGGCCTTCACACCGCAGTGGGGCTCGTTGCGGTGCGTGCACGTCGAGAACCGGCAGCGCTCGCGCGCAGCCGCAAAATCCGGGTAGAGCAGCGACAGCTCGTTAGGCTTCAGGTCGTAGAAGGCAAACTCCCGCACGCCGGGCGTATCCACCAGCCAGCCTGTGCCCAGGGGCAGCAGGCTGACGTGCGTGGTGGTGTGGCGGCCTTCGCCGTCGCGGTCCACGTCACCCACGCGCAGGGAAAGGGCCGGGTCCAGCACGTTCAGCAGGCTGGACTTGCCCACACCCGACATTCCCGCAAACACGGCGCACTTGCCCGCCAGCACCTGGGGCAAGCCGTCCAGTTCGCCCCGCGCCGCGCAGGTATACAGCACGCGCAAGTGCATGGCGTGGTAGGGAGCGAGCGCCTGTTCCAGTTCCGCCCGCGGGCGCAGGTCGCACTTGTTCACGATCAGCAGGGGCTCAAAGCGCTGCAAGTGTGCTGTCGCCAGCAGCCGGTCCACCGTGGCCAACTGGGCCTCCAGCAGGTCGGCCCCGGCCACGACTGCCAGCAGGTCCACGTTGGCGGCCAGCACCTGTCGCACGCGGGGGTCGTGGGGATCGGCGCGATACAGCTCGGTGCGGCGCGGAAGAAGCCCCTCAATGGAGGCTTCCGGCTGTTGCGCGCCCGCAAGGGGGGCAATGCGCAGGCGGTCGCCCACGGCAATGGGGCTGCGCTCCCGGCGGCGGCCCTTCTTCAGGCGGCCCCGCACCGGGCACAGGTACTCGCCCTGGTCCGTGCGGACATACGCGTGGTGGCCGTGCAGCCGCACGACGACACCAGAAAGCAGGTTTTCGCTCATGCGCGGGCCCGTGGATGCCGATCTACAGATACGGTTCATTCTGCCCGGCGCAAGCCCGGGATGCGCGCATGAGAACTCCTGCGGCCTTGCTGGCGGCGGCTGTACTGGCCCTGTTGTGGGCCCGGCCGGCGCGTTCGCAGGTGGCAGCACCTTCGGCCGAGGCCGGCAACAAACCCGATTTTCCGGTCTGGGTGGATGACATTTCGTCGCCGGAGAGCCCCAGCCGCTGGCTGCCCCTGGAAAGCGGCGCCGTGAAGGTGCGCCCCGGCACCCCGCCGCGCATTGAACTGCCCGCCGACGGCAAACTCGCGGCGGTTGGCGTGGTGCAGGACCCGGCTGACCCGGCCAACTTTGCGGTAGGGGCGCGGTGGGATTACTCGCGCGCGGCACTGAACGCCGTGGCCGCCATGGAGCCCGGCATCCCCGATGCAGAGAACCTCGCGCGCAAGTGGGCCTGGCCGGACCAGTCCGTGGCGGAACTGGGGCGTTCGGCGTTGCCCGCCCTGCGTGACGCCGCGGCGGGTGAGATGCGCATGGCGGCCCTGGCCGATGAAGCCGCCACCCGCGCCCTGTTGCGTCGGGCCTGCCGCGCCAATGCCGGCCCGCGCGCTATCCGCGCTGCCCAGATGGCGGCCCTGGATCAGCCGCAATGGGTGCGCGACGTGTGCGCCGCGCAGGGTGTGGAACCGGCCCCATTCCTCGCCGGGACTGACGTTACTCTGGCGCGCCTTAAACACGCCATTTCGGCCCTGCAGCCGGGCTGGCCCCAGAGTGTCTCGGACCCCGAGGCCTGGCCCGAGGCTGAACGCATCCTGATTGGCGAACTGGGCCTTGGCTGTGCGCGCGCCCTGGAAGAGCTGGCGGCCGCCGAGCCCGCCTATGCCGGCAAACTGGCCTGGGTGCAGGGCGAGATCCGGCGCCGCGCGGCAGTCGAACTAGTGGAACGCTACATTGCACAGGCCGCAGCCGGACAAATGCCGGAAGGCTTTGACCTGGCCGCTGACGCGCCGGACGACCTGTGGGTGCTTGCCGCCTGCAAGTCGGAGCTGGATGGCCTGCTGGAAAGCGCCGAACTGCGCCATGGGCGGCTGGCCGCCGGCGACGCGGACCAGGCCGCCGAGGCATCCCTGTTGCGCCCGGTGCTGGATCTGCTCAAGAAGAGCCTCGCCGAGGCGGCAGGTGCAGCGCCTGCCGCAGAGGGCGCCTTGGGCCGAGCCCGGCAGGCGTTGGCGGCGGGCAAAGACCCCCGCGCGGACTTCCTGGCTGACGCCGGCCACGAGCACGCGCTGGGTCTGCTGGTGCGCGCCCGCGCGCGTGCCATGGCCCTGTGCGCCAAGCACCGCTGGCTGGCAGCCATGATTGCCGTGCGCGAGAAAGACCCGCGCCAGGGATACGACGCCGGCAAGGGCGTGAACCCCGCCAATAGCGGACGCGCCTGGGATGCCCAGCACGGCATCGAGAACTTCGGCGCCGGTGTTGAACTGCGCGCGCCCGTGGCGGCGCCGCCGGTGCGTCTTGAGCCCGGTCGCAGCTACCTGATCGAGTATCGGGTAAAGGCCCTGAACCTCGAACAGGGCAATGCCGCGCCGCACCGGTTGGCGCACCAGGCCGCGTGGCTGGAGCTGATGCCCCTGGACCTCAACGGGCAGCCCCTGCCGGGCACCATGGGCGCCGAGAATAACGATGGCCTGGAGGAAGGGCGCCTGCTGCCGTTTGCCTTTGCCCGGTCGGGCTCCGGTGCCGTGCCGCGCAGGCACCTGGACACGAGTGATGGCGAGGCCGGCTGGCTGCCCGTGCGCGCCCTGCTGCCGCAGGTGCCGGACACCGTGGCGGGCTTCACGCTGCGCGTGGTGGTCAGCAACTTGCTGGGCGAGGGCGCTGTGCTGTTTGACAGCTTCCGGCTGACCCGCGTGGCGGACTCCCTGGACGAGGACTTCGAGGGCGCCTTTGGCGAAGCCACCGAAGGTGTACCGCCCGGCTGGCAACGGGTGCGAGATGCCGCGCGCAACCGGCTGCCCTACTCGCGGATCAACGTGGACAAGCAGGTCGCCGCGGGCGGCCGGCGCAGCCTGCGCATTGAGCCTGCCGGGTTCAATGTCGCCCTGCAGACGCAGCGGAGCTTCCCGCTGCTGCCAGATCGCGACTACACTTTCGAGGCCAGCCTGCGCTGCGCCGACCTGGGCGGCATGAAGGCGTGGTTCGAGCTGCATTGCCTGTCCGCGGGCAACGAGCCGGTGACCCCGGACGGCCTGCCCGACCCCGAGGGCGCCTGGCCCCTGCGCACCGCCGTGCTTGGCGACAGCCCTGGCAGCCTGGGCTGGCAGCGCTTTGCGACCCACGAGCAATGGCAGGCGGTGCGGCTCTCGCTGGCGCGGCGCATCACGGCCCCGGCCCTGCCCACCGACGAGCGCCTGCCGGTGGCCCGCCTGCGGGTGCGGCTGGTGATTGAGGGCACCGAGCCCTCCCACGCCGCGCGCATCTGGGTGGACGACGTGCGCCTGCGCGAGGAGCCGGGCCTGCGCGTGAGCCAGGGGCTGCTGCGAGAGGGGCAATTCTTTGCAAAGTCCGGGCCCATGCGCACTGCTGCCCCCGGCGACGACGGCGAACGCGCCGTGCGGCTGCGCGTCACCGGCCTGCCGCCGCGCGCGGGCGGCTGGCACATGCGCGTGCACCTTGCCGATGGCCTGGGCGGCCGTGCCCTGGCCTGGGACAGCCTGGCCGGACAGCCGCCCGATGCCCTGCTGCGCACCGACGACACAGGCGCCCTGGAGACACCGACGCTGCTGCCCGGCCGCCTGGGCCTGGCCGGCAACGTGGGAGTGTTTGCCGCCGAGGTGGACCTGACGCGCGCAGGGCGCGTCATTCGCCGCACGGCGTCTTTCGCCGTGCTGGCGCCCGTGGCCGCCGGGGGCGACGCCGGCATCACGCTGGATGCGGCCCTGGGCGACTCCCACGTGGCCGAGTTGCTCGAGGCCTCGACCGGCGCCTTCACTTCCGTGCCGCTGTGGGCAGGCGACGCCACGGCCGAGACGCTGGCGCAGCACCCGCTGATGCTGCGCGCCATGCGCCTCAGCCGCAGCCCGCGACTGGGCATTCCACTGGGCCTGCTGGAGTCAGCCCCCGGCAGCGCGAGCTGCGCGCAAGCGTGGTCCGCTCCCGGCGGCGCGCGGGTGCACAACCTGCTTCGCGCCACCGTGGGGGCATTGCGCGACCGCTTCCCGGCCTATCAGCTTGGGCCGTACCTCGGCGCGGGCTGGGAGCACCCCCAGGCCGAGCCCGCCGCTGCCCTGGACGCCGCACGCACTGTGCTGGCGGCGGGCAACGCACCCTGGGTGCAACTGGTGCTGCCCTGGGAACTGGGCGCCGATGAAGACGCGCTATCACGCGGCTTTGCCGCCCGCTGGCCGCAGGCCCTGCGCGCGGACCCGCGCGTTGCCGCCGCCCTGGACCCCGGGCAGCTCGAAGCGCTGCTGGCCCTGCAGCCCGGCTGCGTCCTGCTGCGCGACACGGAGCGCCTGAATGTCGTCGTGCCGCGCGAGCTGACCGGCGCCCAACTGCGCACGGCGCTGGCTGTACTGGCCGGGCGCGTGGGCAGCTTCGAAGCACCCCTGGGCCGAACGCCACAGGCCGTTCGTGCCAACGCGCAGGCGCTGCTGGCGGGCGGGCTTTGGCGTGCCGCGGACCCGGCGCTGCTGCTGGGCACGATTGAGCTGGGAGACGGCGCAGCCGGTGTGGCGGCCCTGGCCGATGCCTGGACCAGCCTGGCGGACGCGGGCATTACGCGCTTTCTGTGCGCGCGGGCCCTGCCCGGCCTGCTGGCAGAAGACGCCGGCCCCGCCCCCGCGCTGGCGGCCTGGCGGACGCTGGCGTCAACGCTGGCGGGCGCGCGACCCTTTGCCCTGGACCTGAACACCGACCTGCCCGTGCGCCTGCTGCAGCGCCCCGATGCCTCCTGCATCTTGGCAGTCCTGGCCGGCACCTCCGAGCAGGAACAACTGCTGCCCCTGGGCCACGACGTGCGCGAGCAGGACCTGATGGGCAACATCGCCAGGCCCGCCGGGGGCAGCGGCGGCAACGTGGCGGTGCGTGTGGGTCCGGGCCGGCTGCCGCGCTTCTTTGCCGGGCTGGATGTGCCGCTGCTGCGCACACTGGCCTCTCTGGCCGTGACCGCGCCCCTGCAGGCCGAACTGCGCCGACAGCCGCTGACGCTGGAGCTGGGCAACCAGTTTGCGGGCGAGCTGCTGCTGGCGCCCACGGTAACTGCCCCGGCCGGGCTGTTGCTCTCGGAGGGTTCCAGCGCCGAGGCCGACCGCGTTTCCCTGCCCGCGCGCAAGCTGGCGCCTGCCGCCCGCGGCGAGCTCACCCTGCAGGCCCGGCCCCTGCCCGTGCTGGGCACCGACGACGCGCGCCTTGCCGTGCGGCTGGTCTTTGAGGCCGCAGGCCGCAGCTATGACGTGACCCAGCCCGTGGCTGTGCCGGTGCAGGCGCGGCTGGCCGTGCGGGCGGTGCAGTGGCTGTCGGGCGACGAAGTGGACGAGCTGGTGGTGACGGTGTTCAACGGCGGGCAGGGGGCGGAGTCCTTTGTGCTGGACCTGCGAGTGGACGGCGCGCCCGAGCTGGACCGTCGTGGTCGCGGCAGCGCCGCCGCCGGGGCCGAGGTGCAACTGCGGTACCGCCTGCCCCGGGCAAATGCGGCACTGAACGGCCGCACCTTGCGCTTGGCGCTTTCGCAGTCGCCCGGCACGGCTTTTGCGAACATCTCGCGGCGCATCGGGCTGGGCGCCGACGGCCGCGCTACCCTGTCCTAGCGTCATCGGCGGCGTTACCATGCCGCCGATGTCCCTTCGGCTGTAGATTGCCCTGGGTGTCGTGGCGGCCACCGCAGTGCTGGCCGTGGCCCTGGGCATTTTGGGCCTGGAGGCCCGCCAGAAACTGGACGAGGCCGCCCAGCTGCAGCGCGTCAAGGCCGAGGAGCGCATTGAGGCCTACAGCCGCGAGCAGCAGCAGATTGCCGTGCGCGCCCTGGAGAACCTGGTGCTGGCCTGGGTGCGCGACCTGGCAGGCACGCCTGTCAGTGAGCTGGCCGACGCCCTGCGCGACCCCGGCGGCCGCTTCCGGGAGACAGGCATTGTCACCCGCACCGAGGCCGGCGAGCTGGAATTGCAGGTCTTGAAGCCCCAGGGCAGCCAGGCTGCGCTGCCCGGCGACGAGGCCGAGGCGGTGCAGCGGGTGTTCGCCACCGGCCAGCACCAGTTCTTTCATGATGTGCTCTTTCACCCGTACTACACGGGCAACGAGGAGAAGCTGCGTTACGTGCTGCGGCTGCAGCTTGAGATCCCGCCCGTGCGCAAGCTGGACCTGCCCCCCGCCGAAAGCGCCGACCTGGGGCCGCTGGCTTTGGCCGCGTTCAGTACCCTGGCGCTGGCCATGCTGGCCGTGTTCGTGATGCTGATGTTTGCGCTGCGCAAGTTCGTGCTGGCGCCCCTGGGCAACGTGCTGCAGGACAGCGAGCGTATCGTGAAGGGAGCCTCCGGCCTGGAGGTTCGCGGCCTGCTGAAGCCCGGCCAGGGCGGCGACATCGAGACGCTGGTGGCGGCATTCAACGCCATGTTCTCGGAGCTCAAGGCCTACCAGAGCGACCTCGAGGGCAAGGTTCAGGACGCCACCCGCACCATCAAGCAGCAGCAGCAGAGCCTGGTGATTGCCCAGCGCCTGGCCGCCACGGGCACGCTGGCGGCGGGCCTGGCCCACGAAGTGAACAACCCGCTCTCCGGCATGCTGAATGCGGCGAGGCGCCTGAAGATGCGCGAGGGCCTGGACGAGCGCGCCAAGGACTACGTCGAACTGATTGAAGAAGGCCTCAAGCGCATCGAGAACCTGATGAAGCAGATTCTGGACTTCTCGCGCCGCCGCGACATGAAGCCCGAGCGCTTCTCGCCGGAAGCGGCCCTCAAGCGCAGCGTGCCGCTGGTGCGCCACCGCATGGAGAAACGCAACCTGAAGCTGGAAGAGGACATTGCCGCCGACGTGCCGCCGGTGTACGGCAACGAGGAAGAGATCTCGCAGGTGCTGATGAACCTGTTGATCAACGCCGCCGACGCAGCCCCGGAGGGCGGCGTGGTGCGCGCCTCCATTGCACGCAGTGCGGGCGGCGGCGTCGAGCTGGCGGTCGAAGACAGCGGCACCGGGGTGCCAGAGGACATCCGCGACCGCATCTTTGACCCCTTCTTCACGACCAAGGAGCCCGGCAAGGGCACCGGCCTTGGCCTCGCCATCGTGCACACCGTCGTGGACAACCACGGCGGCACCGTGCGCGTGGAGCGCAGCGCCAAGCTGGGCGGCGCCCGCTTCGTGGTGGTGTTGCCGCCGGCAGAAAAGCGCGAGAGCACGCGGCGCCTGGAAGCCCCCGGGGCCTAGCGCCTCTTGCAGGAATTGCGACTGACGGCTCCATGCAGCAAGCCAGCCCGCACCCTACCATGGGGCAATGTGCGGCCGCGTATACGACCCCGAGACAGCCGAACACGAGCGCTTCTTCAAGCTGGAGGCCCGCGAGTCTGACACTCGCCTGGTGCGCTGGCTGGCCGAAGCGTGGAAGTTGGCGCCGCACAGCTACGACGTGCGCCCCACGACCCCCCACGCGGTGGTTACGGCCCAAGGGCCTGAGCTGATGCACTGGGGCTTCAAGCCCGACTGGTCGCCCTCGCTGCTGTTCAATGCCCGCAGCGACAAGATCAAGGGGCGCGCATGGGGCAAGGCCTTTCGAGAGCATCGCTGCCTTCTGCCCGTGGGCGGATTCTATGAATGGACCGGAGCGCGTACCGCACGCCAGCCGCACGCCATCTGCCGGGCCGATGGCTCGCCCATGCTCCTGGCCGCCCTGTGGCTGGAACTCGAGAGGCAGCGGTGCTTTGTGGTGGTCACCCGGGATGCGTCGGCGTGGATGGCGCGCCTGCACGACCGCGAGCCCGTGGAGATTGAACCGGAACACGCGCTGGAGTACTTGACTGCCACGGAGCCGCCCCTGCACCTGCTGAGCCCTGCCAAGGGCGAGGTGTTGCGCGAGTTCTTGTGCGCTGGGCCGTTCAAGGACCGGCCGCCCGCGCCTGTAGCCCGTCTGTTCTAGCAAGCCGGCGAAGAAGTCGGCGAATCACGGGCCCGGCCAAAGCCACTCCGGCCAGGTGTGCAGAAGCATCAGATTGTACGCCGTGTGCGCCGCAACACCCGGCCAGATGCTGCGCAGCCGAAGGGCCGCGAGACTGATCAACAACCCGAACGCCGCGATGCCAATCCCGGCCCAGATCCCCTGGTAAATGTGATAAGAACCGAACAACGCGCTGGAAATGAGGATTGCCGGCGCCGCTCCGAGTCGCCCACGCAACCGGAAAAGTACATACCCGCGCCACACAGACTCCTCCAGCAAACTGTTCAACAGCAGCGAAGTAGTCAGCAGCGCATAGCCCGGCAAACGTTCGGGGAGATAGTAGACGTGCGGGTTCACGAAATCGGGGAACACCTCGGCCTCAACGTGGGCCAGCCCGACCCAGGCGGAGAACAACGGTACAGCCCAGGCCAGTGCGTGCAGCGGCCTCAGGCGCGGCATGCCAATCTCAGCGAATCGAACGCCGGAGAGTACCCAAAGGGCAACCAGTGCAACAAATGACGCCAGGTTGGAAGCCGCCATGGGCAGTTCGTTGTAGATGGTCGCGAGTTCGGACCGCTGCACGTCGCCCTCGCCCATCGCCCAGTCAGGCATGGTCGCGGCAAGAGAGACCGCTGCCGTGGACATGGGCTGAAGCCAGGCGACAAGCAGTACGGCGAGCATGACCAGCGCGCTGCGGTTGGCCGCGGGGTTACCGCAAGGCAGGGGAAGTACGAAGGCAGGAGTCGCCTGCGACGCAGCAGGCTCCTGGCTGGATTGCTCGGTCGGGGGCGGCGGCACCTCGGGAGGCGCCATCACTTCGTCGTCCGCAGGCGCTCCCTTTGCAGCTACTCGCCCATCCGGGAACCAGCGCATCCAGGTGCCCACGCGCCGGCCATACTCAAAGTGCCCCTCGGCCATACGTGAGCCGTTACGGTAGTAACTGGTATAGCGACCGTGCGCGACTTCATTGCCGGCATGGTGCACTACGGTCCACTCAGCGCGCAGCACGCCATCAGGGTCTTTGGCTTGGCGGGGTTCGGGGCCGGCGGTCATGGCCTGTTAGCTCGGTGGTGCGGCTGGGGGTTCCGGGCGTGGCTCAGGGCGTGGAGCCGGGGCCTCGGAGCGCTGGGGCGGGCGCTGGCCCTCCGGCCTTCCCTGTGTCTCGGCGCGCCGGGTCGGGCGCCGGTTGTTCTGGGGGCCGCCCTGGCCCCGCTGCTGGTTGTCGCCCCGCTGCTGGCCGTCGCCGCGCTGGGAGTTCTCGGGCCGCTGGCGCCGCGTGCTGTGGCGCGGCCCTTTGCGGGTGTCACGGCGCCGCACGCTGTCGGTGCGCCGAACACTGTCGGTTCGCCGCTGGGTTTGGCCACCCTGGCCGCCCTTTGCCTCGCGGATGGCGCGCTCCAGGTCCGCCCCATCGGGGGCCAGATCGCGCATCACCTTATAGGGGCGGCGCACATAAAACTCGTCTTCCACAATGTCGCGGTCCATCACCTCCCAGGTGTTGGTGTCCAGGAAGCGCACCAGCACGGGCTTGTCGTGCGGCTGTCCGCCCTCGGTCTGCACCTTGCGGCGCAGCTCTTTCCAGTTCTCCAGCGCGTCCACGGCACTGGCCTGATCACGATGACGCATGTAGCCCCCTGGCTCGTTTCTGAACTCCCGTTGCGCAAGCTAACATCAAACCCCCGGGGAAGGGGAGGACTTGCCATGAAGGGTGACCAACCACAGCGCAGCGACCGGCGTCGTTTTCTGCAAGTGGGCGCGCTGATCGCCGCCAGTGCCGCAGCCGCAGCCTGCGAGCAGCGGGCCTCGCAGCGTGACGTAGCCGCGGGCGCGGGCGGCAACAGCGCCGGCGGCAACGCTGCCCCGGCTGCGGGCAACCAGCCGCCCGGCAACAATGCCGGCCAGGCCAACGCCAAGGCCTCCATTGCCGGGCCCGGCGATCCCATGCCCCAGGGTGGAGCCGGCATGAAGTACGGCACGCTGCTCACGGGCGGCAGCCTGGTGAACACCACCAGCGGCGAGAAGAACTACCTGTACTCGCAGCTCAACCTGGACCGCTTCCTGGACCTGCGCGCCCGCGGAGAAGGCGCCTTTGCGGACTGGATGAAGGCTTCAGCTCGGATCATCCCCGAGCTCGGCTTTCTCGCCCACGGGCTGGCACCGAACCCGCGGCGGCCCGAGCGCGTGCTGGTCTTCGAGAAGAAGGGCGACGGCGCCGCAGAGCTGGACCTGAAAACCAACTCCATCATCACCCGCATTTCGCCCTTGAAGGGCCACGAGTTCTACGGCCACGGCGCCTATTCGCCCGACGGCCGCGTCATCTACGCCACCGAATACGTGGAGGGAACCTACGAAGGCAAGATCACCCTGCGCGATGCCGCTGACTTCAAGATTACCGGCGAGTTCCCCACCTACGGCGAGTGGCCCCACGACTGCCAGTTCATTGACGGCGGCCGCGTGGTGGCTGTAACCAACGGCGGCGGCGACGAGGCCAGCGGCCAGGCGCCCAACGTGACCTACATGGAGGTCTCCAGCGGCAAGCTGCTGGAGAAGATCGTGTTCGACAACCCCAAGATCAACTCGGGGCACCTGCTGGTGACAAGAGACGGCAGCCTGTGCGTTGTGCACGCCATGCGCCAGGGGCTGGACACGCGCTCGGCGCTGGGGGCGCTGTCGCTGCGCCCTTCGGGCGGAACCTTCCTGACCATGACCGAGCCCGCGAACATTACCCAGCAGATGGCCGGCGAGACTCTCAGCATCTGCTACCACGAGGGCACTGACGTTGTGGCTGCAACAAACCCGTTTGGCAGCATCATCACCTTCTGGAGCATGCGCCAGCAGCGCAACCTGGGCGCCATCAAGGTCAAACAGCCGCGCGGAGTCGGCTTGACCATGGACCAGCGCTTCTTCGTGGTCACCTTTGACAAGGATGAACCCAAGTTCATGCTGGTTCCCACGGACACGCGACAGGTGCCCGAGGGTGCCGAACGGCTGGTGTACCCGCTGCCCTGCGAGGGCTCGCACGCTTACATCTACGACTATGCGGTGTAGAGGGCCGTTGCGAACGGCAGTGCAAAATGTTGGTTAATTGTGGCTTCCTGCCTATCGGCCGCGCGCGGGTTGCGCTAGACTGAGCGCATTGAAAACAGGGCTTGGCGCATCCAGCAACGGAGTTTGGAGCGACCGGCCCGGAACAACACGGCAGAAGCCGTGGGAAGATGCAGGAGTCTTATTTTATGGCTACAGGCAAGGTGAAGTGGTTCAACGACGAGAAGGGCTTCGGCTTCGTGACCCCCGATGACGGAGGCGCGGATCTGTTCGTTCACTATTCGTCCATCCAGTCGGATGGCTTCAAGTCGCTGAAGGAAGGCCAGAAGGTGCAGTTCGAGGTCGGTCAGGGCCGTAAGGGTCCGGCGGCTGAGAAAGTTCGCCCCATCTAGTTTTCCCAAGCACGAAAACAGGGGCGCCCGCAAGGGCGCCCCGCGTGTTTTTTCGCCGGATGCAAGGGCGGGCACCACAACGACGCCCCGCGTGTTTTTTCACCTGGTGCACACTGCCCCCACTGGGCGCGCGCCGTTGGCCCCGGAGGGGCCCGGCATCCGTAGCCCTCGGTTTCAACCGCAGGAACCCGGCCGCAAGCTGGATTGCGCCCCGCCAGGGCGCGGCTGACTGCCTCGGCAGCTCCAAGCCTCGCGCCCGGTGCTGACGGGAACGGCAATCTCCGGATTGGCGTACTCACCAAGGCCGGTCAGGAGACCGGCGTTCCCAAGGCGGGCATCCATCGAGATGACACTCTACGTCGCGTGCTTCTACCTTACTGCGACCACATAGGTTACGTCTGCGCGCCAGAAGTCCCCCTCAATCGTCAACTCACCACTGTTGACATCCAGAGACGCGTCCGGCGCCGAGCCACTCCCCGCAACAACGATAGCCCCTCACACATCTTGCCCAATGCGGAGCAGCCGCAATCTGTAGCTCTCCAGCGGGTATTCACCGGCATCGAGGCGCGGCAAATCGAACTCACGGGTGTGGGAAGATAGCAACAGCTCTTCAATCGTTATCGGAACTTGATTCGTCGCGTCTGCGTGACGCTTCGCCGCTCGAACAAGAACTGGCAGATCTTCGGACAGTTCGCGGTAGCACGAACGGCCAGAGGCATTCATGCCTCTCAGTGCCACGAAGAGTGCGGCACAAATGAGCGCGCAAACCACAATCTGCACAGGCCAGGAAACTGCCTTTCGTGCGGGAAACTCTTGCACCAACATCCTCCTGAAGCCAACAACCACAGGCCCTGCGGCTATCGCGCCCGCACCAGCCGTGACTCGTCAATGCCCAGCGCCGCGCGCAACGCGGCTGTGTCCTCCAGCCAGCGGCGCCCGTCGCTGTAGTAGCCCGCCGTGGGCTTCAGTGCCGGGTCGTGGCGCGCAAACCAGGCATTGAACTGGTGCATCATCACTTCGCGCAGGTACTTGGCCGCCATGCTGGCCAGTGCAATGGGCAGAAACTGCCCTTCGCCCTTTTCAAAGAACGCCACGAACAGGCTGGGCTCGCCCTCCACGCCGGAAACGACCAGCTCGTAGCTGGAGACCTTGGGCGACTCCACAAACACGCGCACGTCGGCCTCGGGAAAGTGGTGCTTCAGGGTGCGCGCGTACTTCTCGCGGCCGCCCTGGCGGTCGCACAGCACAGCCAGATGCCGGCAGCGCTGCCAGGCGCGCCCCACAATGCGCGCGATGGCGTCGAACTCGGCGCGAGCCTTGCTGTTCTCGCGCTCGACCACGCGATTGAACTCTCCCTCCAGAAGCGGCAGCACGCCAAGCTCGGCCAGCCCATAACCGGCGGCCTCCAGGGCACGGCGCACGGGCTGGGCACGCAGCCGGCAACGGGCCGCTTCCACATGCAGTGGAAACGGCTGGGGCGCGTCGGCGTACCAGTCATAGGCGGCAGGCTTCTCGCGGGCCAACGGGCACAGGGCCGCCCAGAAACCAGCAAAGTCCGCAGGCTCCAGCCCAGCCGCGGTCAGCCAGCAGAGCACTTCTTCCTCAAGGGGCTTCAGGCCCTTGGCCGGGCTATAGAGCGTCTTGCTGTCGCAAACCACTGGCCGCTGCTTGCGCTCTTTGGGCTCGCGGCCCACGCCCAGGGCCTGCCAGAGGTCCAGGTGCAGTAAACCCTCGGCAGAAAGCGGCGCCGGCAACGAAAACAGGCTGTAGCCAATGGTCAGCGGCCCCAGCAGCGGCCCCAGCCCGGCTTCGTCTATGCCCAGCACGTGGGAATACGAGGTCACGTGGCCACTATAGCAGGGCCGCGAGTGGCTTCACGCCGCCAGTGGCGCGCGTGCGGTCGGTGGCGGGCACTCGCACTGGTGCAGAAACGCAATTTGATGTATTTTTGCTTTTCGGAAACGAGGCCCCATGGCACAGCTCCGGGAAATCTGGGAGCACAGGGAACTGGCGGTCGCGCTTGGCATGCGCGAGGTGCGCGTGCGTTACAAACACACCCTGCTGGGAATCGGCTGGGCGGTGGCCCTTCCGCTGGCCCTGATGGTGGTGTTCACGTTTGTGTTCCAGCGCGTGGCACAAGTGGCTACGCCGGGCATTCCTTACGCCGTTTATGCATACATCGGGCTGGTGCCCTGGCAGTTTCACGCAAGTGTGCTGAACACAGCCTCGCGCAGCCTGGTGGACAACCGCAACCTGGTCACCAAGGTGTACTTTCCGCGCGAAGTGCTGCCGCTGTCATGCGTCCTTTCGGCTGCCGTGGACTTTGCCGTAGCGGCTCTGCTGCTGGGCGGGCTCATGGCGTGGTACGGCGTCGCGCCCGGCTGGGGCCTGTTGCTGGTGCCTGTGGTGCTGCTGGTGCAGTTGGCGATGGCGCTGGGTTGTGCGCTGTGGGTGGCGGCCGCCAACCTGCTGTATCGCGACGTGCAATACCTGCTGCAGGTGGGCGTGCTGCTGTGGATGTTCGGCAGCAGTGTGGTGTACCCCATTCCAGCCACGGGGCCGCTGGGCTGGCTGGCGTGGGTCAACCCCATGACGCCCATTCTGGACGCCTATCGGGGCCTGATTGCGGGCGGGCGCTTCGGCTTTGACGCGCCCTTCTGGGCGGCGGCGGGCATCTCGCTGCTGGTGCTGGTGACGGGAGCGGCGTGGTTCCGGCGCGTGGAGCCGGTGTTTGGGGAGCTGGCATGAACCCGCTGACAGCGCTGCGCAGGCGACTGGGCAAGGACCCCGCCGCGGGGCAGGGTCGCCAGTTCCAGAACGCCCCGGCCCAGCGCCACCTGGAGGAGCAGCTTGCCCGGGCCAAGGGCGTGCTGGACCTGGGCTCGGGGCCCAACCCCGTGGCTGGCGCCACCGCTGCGGTGGACCTGTTCCTGGGCGCTGACCAGCGTTCGCACGGGGCCGGCGGCAGTATTGACCCGGCTGCACTGGCGACCAGGGGCGTTCGGTTCGTCAACCAGTCCATTGATCAGCCGCTGCCCTTTGCCGACGGCGAGTTCGGCTTCGTGTACAGCAGCCACGTAATCGAACACGTGGACAACCCGGGGCGCGCCTGCGACGAGATGATGCGCGTGGGCAAGACCGGCCTGGTGCGCTGCCCCAGCGCCATGGCGGAGTACATGTACGGGCGCGAATACCACCGCTGGCTGGTGCTGCAACGAGGCGGCCGGCTGGTGTTTGTAGAAAAGACCCGCGACGAACACGGGCTGTTCGGGTCCTCACAGGCCCGCGAGGCCGCGACCATCAATCCCTTTGAGGCACTGCTGGACTGGGCAGGCGAACAGCCGTCCACGGGCAGCAACCGCATCATCGCGCGGCTGCGGAGCCGCCTGCAGGGCCTGTTTTATGGTCGCGCCCCGCAAAGCGAAGTCAACCTGTTCTGGGAAGGCGGCTTTCGCTGGGTAGAGCTGCGCTGCGACGGCACGGTAAGGCAGGGCGGCCGGCCGGGGCAGCAGCACGCGTTTACGGAGGCCGGCGAGCGCCAGGACTTTGCGGCGGGAGCGGCACCATGAGCGAGCCTGCCGTGGTGTTCGATCACGTCTGGAAGCGGTTCAGCAAGGGCCGCCGAGCCCGCACGCTGGCCGAGCTGGTCTATCGCCTGCCGCGCCGGCTGTTGGAGCGGGCCGATGCCGGTGGCCTGCGCGACGGCGAGTTCTGGGCGCTGAAGGACGTCAGCTTTGAAGTAGAGAAGGGTGAGATGCTGGGCATTGTGGGCGCCAACGGCGCCGGCAAGAGCACGGTGCTGAAGCTGCTGTTCCGTATTCTGCGCCCGGAGCGCGGCCAGGTAACAACACGGGGCCGGGTGGGCGGCCTGATCGAGCTGGGGGCGGGCTTTCACCCCTACCTGACAGGCCGCGAGAACGTGTTCATCAACGGCGCCATCCTGGGCATGCGTATGGCCGAGATCCGGCGCAAGTACGACTCGATTGTCGAGTTCGCGGGCATTCCCGAGTTCATGGACATGCCGGTGAAGGACTACAGCAGCGGCATGTTCGCGCGGCTGGCCTTTGCCGTGGCAGCGCACGCCGAGCCGGATGTGTTGCTGGTGGACGAGGTGCTGGCTGTGGGCGACACGGCGTTTCAGCTGAAGTGCTACGACGCCATGGCGCGCAAGCGCAAGCAGGGCACCACCGTGCTGCTGGTGAGCCATAACATGTACGCGCTGGCGGCCGCCAGCCGTGTCATGTACCTGCGCTCCGGCGACAGCAGGGCGTGCGGCGAACCGAAAGCCACGATCGCGCAATATCTTGACGAACTGGAGCGCCCGCACGAGCAGCACCCGATGGAGGTTGAAGGTGGGACGTCCGAGCGCATCACCGGCGTTGAACTGCTGGACGCGCACGGGCAACCCGTGCGGGGCCTGCTTCCGGGAGAGGCTCTCCACGTCCGTTTCCATTACGCGCTGGCGCGGCCTGTAGAGTCACCCATCTTCGCGATGACGCTTCTGTACAACGACACCCGGTACTCGCTGCGGCAGCCCACCGGGCAGTACCTGGTTCATCTCAACAGCGGCACTGCATTCTCCGGACGGGTTTTCCGCGGCGTGGGCTGCGTCGAAGTGACCGCGCCTGCGGTGCATGCACCCGTCGGGCTGTATCGCGCGAAGAGCTACCTATTTGAACGCGATGGGCTTTCTCCGCTTCATGTTCGGGACGGCGTCGGCGAGCTGGAGATCCTGCGACCGGAGTGGTCGGATCAGCAGGCGCTGGTGGATCTCCGCCAGTACTGGCGCGTGGCTGAGGCAGTTGAAAACACGAAAGGCTCCGTACAGCCATGAAGGTTGAGCTGTACCAGCCGCACATGGCCGCCGAGTGGGATCGCTTGTGCGATGCCAGCGACCACGCGTGGCTGATGCACCGGCGTGCATTTCATGACGCCGTCAACTTGGCGTGGAACGAGCCAGAAAGACGCCTCGTGCTGGTGGACAGCGGACGCATAGTAGGCATCTTGCCACTGCAATACCGAGCCTGGGACGGCTCGCTGCGCTCCAGCGGCCGCGCCCATACGGGCCCAGCCCTTGCGCCCGGCTTGCAGGGAGAGTCTGCGAATCGGGGCATCTCGCTACTGGTGCAGGCGGCAATCAGGGCCGCACTGGCGCTGAGGGCTCGGAAGCTGGTGATTGGCGAAGCGGTCTTGGCCCGCACACTCGCTGACACACGGCTCGCCATGGGCAACAAGGCAAGCTGCCGCGAACAGGCGACCCGCGTGGTGTCGTTGCGTGGTGGCTGGGCGGAAGTCGAAGCGGGCTTCTCAACACTGGCGCGCCGCCGCATCCGTAAGGCTGCGAAGGAAGGCGTGCGCGTTGAGCGATTGGCCCCGACCGCCCTGCCGGACCTCTACTACCCGTTGCACCTGGAGACCTACGCGCGCACCGGTGAGACGCCGCATCCGCAGCGGCTCTTTCAGCACATCTGGAAAGAAATGGCCGGTCCCGGCCTGTGCCGCGTTTTCGGTGCGTGGCGGGGGCAGCGCCTGGTGGCCGCTCTGAACGTGGCGGCCTACAAGCAGCGGGGGTGGTACTGGACCGGCGCAAGTACAGCCGAGGGGCAGGACTACGGGGCCAACTACGCGCTGCAGTGCCACGCCATGCGCGAGTTGGCGGAAGAGGGTTTTGAGGAGTACGAGGTGGGCGAGCTCTTTCCGCCGGGCGCTGCGGAGAAACTCAGGGGACTGACCGCGTTCAAGAGCAGGTTTGGCGGAGAGGACCGGTCGTTCCGCATCTGGGAACGACCGGTAGGAACTCTGCGCCGCGTGGTGCGCGCCCTGCTGCGGAGCCTGTCGGCCCCTTGGAAGGGCAGCCCATGAGCGCAACCACGGAGCAGCCTGGGTTGCATCCCGCCGAACGTGAGGCCCGCCGGGCCTATGGCGGCGAGTACTACAACGCGCATACCGTCTCCATGGGTGCAGGCGCGCAGTTGGACTACTTCGAGCGCCAGTTGGCGGAACGGCTTGCCGTCCTGCGCAAGATCAGCCATGGCAAGATCTTGTTGGACCTGTGCTGCGGGCCAGGCATGCATCTCAATG
>JADLBZ010000050.1 GCA_020847415.1 Planctomycetota bacterium | reverse complement strand
TGATCGTAAAAGACACGCACCACTGGGTGCTGCGCTTCACGCCGCCCATTGTGGCGACACAGGCCGAGCTCGAGTTTGCCTTGGGCGCCCTGGAGCGCGTCTTTTGCGCGGCCCCGGTGCCGGCGTAGTGCTTCGTGCCTGTTGAGTTGGGGCGACAGCTCTGCCCCAAGTTCAACTGGCCCGAACCGCAGGGGCGCGGCACGCTGCACCCAGAGCGCGGCTCCAAGCCAATTCGCGGGCGACGCACGCCTCGTCCCCACGGTGCAGCAACCGGCGCGCGCACCACTGGCCGCGCAACAGCCGCTCGTTATCATCCGCACGCCTGCCGGGCGGCCGGCGCACGTCAGCCGCCCAAAATGAAGGCAGGTCGCCGCCTCACGACATGGGGCCGAAACAGGAGCGAGCATGCCCGCCGAAATGCCGCCGCGCTTTACGCCCGGCGCAATCGAAGACCGCCTCTACCAGTTCTGGCTTGAGCACGAGCTGTTCAAGGCGTCCCGCGACATCCGCAAGAAGCCGTTCACCATCATGATCCCGCCGCCGAACGTGACGGGCGCGCTGCACATGGGGCACGCCCTGAACAACACGCTGCAGGACATTGTGGCGCGCTTCAAGCGCATGCAGGGCTTCTGCACGTTGTGGCTGCCCGGCACCGACCACGCCGGCATTGCCACCCAGGCTGTGGTCGAGAAGAAGCTGGCCAAGGAACGCAACACCACCCGCCAGGAGCTGGGCCGCGAGAAGTTCTTGGCCGAGGTGTGGTCCTGGAAGGAAGAGTACGGCAACCGCATCCTGAACCAGCTCAAGCGCCTGGGCTGCAGTTGCGACTGGTCCCGCACGCGCTTCACCATGGACGAAGGCCTGTCGCGGGCCGTGCGCGATTCGTTCGTGCGCCTGTGGGAGAAGGGCCTCATCTACCGCGGCACGCGCCTGATCAACTGGGACTGCAAGCTCGAGACCGCCATCAGCGACGACGAGATCGAGACCACCGAGCTCAAGGGCAACCTCTGGTACATCCGCTATCCCTACACCGACCAGCCGGACAAGTACGTGGTGGTGGCCACCACGCGCCCGGAGACCATGTTCGGCGACACCGCCGTGGCGGTGAACCCCGCCGACGAGCGCTACCAGGCCGACATCGGCAAGACGCTGCTGCTGCCCATCATCGGTCGCGAGATCCCCATCATTGCCGACGAAACCGTGGACAAGGACTTCGGCACCGGCGCCGTCAAGGTGACGCCGGCCCACGACTTTAACGACTACGAGCGCGGGCAGCGCCACAGGCTGCCCATGGTGAACGTGCTGAACCGCGACGGCACCCTGAACGAGCACGCAGGCAAGTACGCCGGCGTGGAACGCACCAAGGCCCGCAAGTCCGTGGTGGAAGAGCTGGATCAGCTTGGCCTGCTCGAGCGCGTGCAGGACCACACCCACGCCGTGCCCCACAGCGACCGCAGCAAGACGCCCGTTGAGCCCCTGCTTTCCGAGCAATGGTTCGTGAAGATGCAGCCGCTGGCGGCGCCGGCCATTGCCGACGTGAAAGCCGACGCCCAGGGCAAGAAGGCCATCCGCTTTGTGCCCGAGCGCTGGGAAAAAGTGTACCTGGGCTGGCTGGAGAACGTGCGCGACTGGTGCATCTCACGCCAGCTGTGGTGGGGCCATCGCATCCCGGTGTGGTACGACGAGAAGGGCAACGGCATTGCCCTGCGAGAGGACCCCCAGCCGGGCCAGGAGCACCCGCAATCAGGCCTGCCCCTGGTGCGCCAGGACGAAGACGTGCTGGATACCTGGGCCAGCTCGTGGCTGTGGCCCTTCAGCACCCTGGGCTGGCCGGAGAAGTCGGGCGACCTGGACTACTTCTACCCCACGCACTTCCTGAGCACCGCCCGCGACATCATTTACCTGTGGGTGGCGCGCATGGTGATGGCGGGGCACGAGTTCGTGAACGAGGCGCCCTTCTCGACGGTGTACGTGCACGCCACCGTGCTGGACGCCCAGGGCCGGCGCATGTCCAAGAGCCTCAACAACGGCATAGACCCGCTGGAGATGTTTGAGCAGTGGGGCGTGGATGCCGTGCGCCTGACCCTGCCCCTGCTGACCAGCGAGGGCCAGGACATCAAGCTGTCCGAGTCGAAGTTCGAGATGGGCCGCAACTTCTGCAACAAGTTGTGGAACGCCTCGCGCTTCGTGCTTTCGAACCTGGCGGACTTCGAGGCCGAGCTGGCCAAGCTGAGCCCCGCCGACCGCGAGTCGCTGGCCGAAGGTGCCGTCGCCGAGCTGGAGGACTGCTTCATTGAGGGCAAGCTGACTGCCGCCATCGTGGACACCACCGACGCGCTGGAGCGCTATCGCTTCAACGACGCGGCCCAGGGCATGTACCGCTTCGTGTGGGACGAGTTCTGCGACTGGTACCTCGAGGTGGTCAAGCCGCGCCTCTATGCCGGCAAGGGCGGCAGCAAGTCGCGCCTGGTGGCCCAGGCCACGCTGGTGCGCGTGCTGGACGCCACCCTGCGCATGCTGCACCCGGTCATCCCGTTCATCACCGAGGAGATCTGGCAGAACCTGCGCCCCGTGCTGGCCGCCCTGCACGGCGACACCCCGGCCATTTCGCTGGTGATCGCGCCTTGGCCCAAACCCGTGAAAGAGCGGCTGTTCGCGGACGCCGTGGAGCGTTTCAGCTTCCTGCAGACCGTGACGCGCGCCCTGCGCAACATCCGCAGCGAGCACAACCTGGACCCCAAGGTGCAGCTCAAGGCCGTGCTGCGCCTGGGCAACGAGTCCTGGCTGCGGCTGCTGGGCCCCTCCGAGCGCGACACCATCGGCAAACTGGTGGGGCTCGAGAACTTGGAGGTGGCCGTGGGTGCGCAGAAGCCCAAGGCTGCCGCCACGGCGGTGCTGGAGGGCGGCAACGAGGTCTACGTGAGCCTGCAGGGCCTGATTGACTTCAAGATGGAGCTGCTGCGCCTGCAGGCCAGCCAGGCCAAGCTGCAGGAGGGCGTCAAGAAGCTGAAGCTGAAGCTGGATAACCTGAGCTATGTGGAGCGCGCCCCCAAGGACGTGGTCGCCCGCGACCGCGAGCGGCTGGGCGAGCTGGCCGCCGAGCTGGAGACGGTGGAGAAGCACATCGAGGAAATCCGCGACCTCACGTAGCCCGTAACACGAAGTGCGTCCCAAATCGTGCCCGCGCTTGCGCGGGCACGTTGCGTTTGCAACACGGGCAAGAACAAGCCTGCTCCAAAAACCGGGTTTGTTTGGAATGCCGCGGCTGACCGGCCGGCCGTTGTACTGGCGCTGCAGCGTCTGGAATGCAGCCGCGCAAACGCGCGTTTTGACCGCAAAGGAGCGCACCATGAATCGCCTCAAGACCTTTGTTCTGCTGGCTGGGCTCACGGCCCTGGCTGTGGGCATGGGTTGGCTGATCGGCGGGGTAAACGGGATGTTCGTGGCCTTTGGAGTGGCCGCCCTGATGAACCTGGCCGGCTTCTGGTGGTCCGATCGCCTGGTGCTGGCCATGTACCGAGCCCAGGAAGTGGACGCGGAGCACGCCCCGGGCCTGCATGCCCTGGTGGCCGACGTGGCAGCCAAGGCCGGCGTGCCCATGCCCCGCGTGTACATCATCCCTGAGGACAGCCCCAACGCCTTTGCCACGGGTCGCAGCCCGGCCCGCTCGGCCGTGGCTGTCACGGAAGGCCTGCTGCGAATCCTGAACCGCGACGAGCTCAAGGCCGTAATCGCCCACGAGGCGGCTCACATCGCCCACCGCGATACCCTGATCGGCGTGCTCTCCGCCACCCTCGCGGGCGGCATCAGCATGCTGGCCAACATGCTGCTCTGGACGACCACCTTTGGCGGCCGCAGCGAGGACGAGGACTCAAGCCCCCTCAGCGGCGTTCTGGGCCTGGTGGCCATTCTGGTGGCGCCCTTTGCCGCCATGCTGGTGCAGATGGCCGTTTCGCGCAGCCGCGAGTACATGGCCGACGAAGCCGCCGCGCGCATCATGGGCGACGGCCGCCCCCTGGCCGGCGCCCTGGCCAAGCTGGCTCGCGGCGCGGAGATCATCCCCCACTCCCAGCGCACCGAGCCCGCCACGGCTCACCTGTTCATCGTCAACCCGCTCTCCGGCGGCGGCCTGACGGCGCTGTTCAGCACGCACCCGCCCATGGAAGAGCGTATTCGCCGCATGCTGGAGTGGCGCCCCAAGGACCAGTACTCCCGCGTGCCCGTCACCGCCTGAGGAGCCTGCCAACAGCACGGGGCGGGAGCTGAACGCTCCCGCCCCGCTTGTTTTCAACCGCCGCCGGCCGCTTACCCCATGTGCAGGCGCGTAAACAGCAGGTGCTTCAGGTCTTCCATCTTCACGCGCTCCTGCTTCATGGTGTCGCGCTCGCGCACCGTCACGGTGTTGTCCTCCAGGGTCTGGAAATCCACCGTGATGCAGAACGGCGTGCCGATCTCGTCCTGCCGCCGGTACAGCCGCCCGATGCCCGCCGAGTCGTCATATGCCACGCGGAAGAAGCGCTGGAACTGGTGTTTCAAGCGCTTGGCAACATCCACAATGGCGGCCTCGTTCTTTTTCAAGGGAAAGACCGCCAGCTTCACGGGCGCCAGTGTGGGATGCAGCTTCAGCACCACGCGGGTGCAGTCCTCGGCCAGCTTGACCACCTTGGGCGCCAGCTTCTTCACGGGCTCCAGGTTCTGCGCGCCGGGATGATCCTCCAGCAGGGCAGCCACCTCCAGCAGCGATTGCGGCAGCCGCGCCGCGGCCTCCTCCAGCGCCACGCAGAAGGTCGCAATGGCCGCAGGGTCATGCTTGGCGGGTTCGTTCTTGGCCCGGGCTTTCTCGGCCTCCTTGGCTTTCTTGTCGGCGTTCTTGACCACCGCCGGAATCTCGGCACGGATGGCGTCCACCTCGGCGGCGGGCGGCTCCTTGGTCAGCTCTTCGTGATAGGCTTCGCACAGGAAGGCCAGCATGGCGCGCGTGGCGCCGGCGCTGGGTTCAATCACCCAGGGCACATAGCGGGCCTTGGCGTCGGGGTCAAAGTAGTCCAGCTTCTCGACGCTGTCGGCGTTGGTTTCCAGCTTCAAGCGCTTCAGGTCTTCCGGGGGAACGTCCTTGCTGTGGGCCGAAAGGTCGTAGTCCGTGCGGTTGGCGATGCCCTCGACCTCACCCCAGCCGAAGTCCGGGAACAGGTACTCCAGGTCGGTCGTCGCCTTGCTGTAGTGGGCCAGCTCCGCGGCCTCCTGGGCGCGGCGGCGCAGCCGCCCCTCCTCCACGCCAAGGCTGAGCCACCAGTTGTAGCGCTGCTCCACCCACTCGGCGTGCCACTGCTCGTCGGTCTTCTCGCCTGGCTGAACGAACTGCGGCGGCTTGATAAAGAACTCGATCTCCATCTGCTCGAACTCGCGGGTACGGAAGATGAAGTTGCCGGGGGTAATCTCGTTGCGGAAGGCTTTGCCCACCTGGGCGATGCCGAAGGGCACTTTGCGGGCCAGGCTGCGCTGGACGTGGGCAAAGTTCATGAAGATGCCCTGGGCGGTCTCAGGACGCAGGTAAACGCGCGAGGCCATCTCTTCTTCGCTGCCGGCGGCTGCCTCGACGGGGCCGACGTGCGATTTGAACATGAGGTTGAAGCTGCGGGGCCCGGTCAGCGCCGGGGCCCCGCATTTGGGACAGGTGTCGTCAGTCAGATGGTCTGCCCTGTGACGAGCGTGGCAGGCACGACAGTCCACCAAGGGGTCGCTGAAGGTGGCCTCGTGGCCGCTGTGCTGCCAGACTTTGCGGCTCATCAGGATGGCGGCGTCCAGGCCCTCCACGTCGTCGCGCTCGTACACGACGTTCCGCCACCAGGCCTTTTTGACGTTATTCAGCATCTCCACGCCCAGAGGGCCGTAGTCCCAGAAGCTGCCCAGGCCGCCGTAAGCAGCACTGCCGGGAAACACGAAACCACGGCGCTTGCACAGGTTACGCACTTGCTCGATGCTTCGGGCGGGCATGGGATCCCCTCGGGTTTGGCGCATTGTGCTACCAGTGCCGCCGCCAATGGCAAGGGGCTTCGGCCAGCCACGCCGGAACCACCACTGCGGGCGCTCGTGACGCGGCCGTCCCGCCCGCAGAGATGGCATTGCCGGCCTACACCACGCCGGTGCTGAACACGTACCAGTAGGCCGCTAGGCTGGCCCCTGCCAGCAGGGCCGCCAGGGCAAGCTCGGGCGCCAGCTCTCTGGCTGTGCGCCAACTGATGACCCGCAGGGCGGCACTGAGGGCAGCCAGCAGGATGACCCGGCCGGGCCGGGCCTTCAGGGGCGGCAGGGCGGCAAGGTCAAACTCGGGGTCCAGGGTCAGGCGGGCTTCATCCAGCATGCGGCCCTTGCTGGCCATGCGGTTGAAGTCTCGCAGCAGGCCCAGAAACTGCCGCACGCTGACCCAGCTGCTCCAGAGCAGGTACAACGTCAGCCCGCCCAGTACCAACCCGAGGAGGTAACGGTAGCTGGAGTAAGGTTCCAGGCGTTCCAGGGTATCCAGCACGTGAGGCTCCCGGCGCATTTTGCACTACCACAGGGCGAAAGTGGACGGGATACTCAACCCATGAGCAAGAAGCTGCGCGAGGAGATCCGCCGGGTGCTGAAGGACTGGGACGAGTCCCGCCTGACATGCCAGGCTGTGCAACACTGGGCGCGGGCCACCAGCACCAAGGACGCCGACGCCTACGCCGAGTTGGTGTTGACGCACCTGCGCTCGCTGGGCGAGTACCTGATCACTTGCGACGACATCCCCACCTACCTCAAGGGCCTGGCCATGGAGCCAGCCGCCGGCGTGCGCCTGCTGGAGGCCACGGGGGCGGGGCTGGATGTGAAGCGCCGCGCCACGGACCTGCGCGACGACCCGTTCTACGGCCCGCACACCCGCGCCATCCTGCGCGAGCTGACCTGAAAGCAACACCGGGCCGGCGGCTCTGCGCCACCGGCTCCGGCCTGTTCGCGCTGCTACACGCCCACGGTTTCGGGCAGGAAGGTGCCGGCCAGGCGCTTGCGCTCGTCCTCAAGCTTGCCGCTCTGGGCATAAAAGTTGAACGGGTTATCCCACACCACACGCTGGATCTGCTCTTCGGTGAAGCCCTGGCGGCGCAGCTCGCCCACGGTGCGCGGCACATTCATGCAGTCGCTGGGGCCCCAGTCGGCGCTGCTGTTCAGCATCATCTTCTCGGTGCCGAAGCGCTTCAGGATGTTGCTGGCGCGCTCGGGGCTGAGCTTGGTCACGGGATAGATCGTGTGCCCGGCCCAGTAGCCCGCTTCCTTGGTGATAGGGATGGTCTCTTCGTTGTTGTGGTCAATCAGCACCAGCTCGGGGTTCATCGCCATCTCTTTGCAGATTTCAATGATCCGCTTGGTGCCCTTGAACTTCTCGCGGTGCGGGGTGTGCACCATGATGGGCATGGCCGCGTTGCGGGCCAGCTCCATCTGCTTGCGCAGGAACTCTTCTTCTTTGGGCGTGTGGCTGTCCAGGCCGATCTCTCCCACCGCCAGGCACAGCGGGTGTCTAATCCACTGCGGCAGGATGGCCATGACGTCCTTGTTCACGCGGTCGTCGTTGGCTTCCTTGGGGTTCAGGCCGATGGTGCAGTAGTGCTTGATGCCGTAGTCAGCGGCGCGCTTCACCTCGTACTCGGTGATGTGCAGGAAGTAGTCCACAAACGTGCCCACGCTGGTGCGCGGCTGTCCCAGCCAGAACTGGGGCTCGCAGACGTGGGTGATGCCGGCCGCGGCCATTTTTTCGTAGTCGTCGGTGACGCGGCTGGTCATGTGGATGTGCGGTTCAAAGATGCGCATGGTTGCTCCGTAGACCCCTGCCCGGCAATGCGTCCAACAAGAATACTAACGGCCCGGCCTGCCGCCGCAGCCCAAGATAACGCCGGAATCAGGTGCCGTGCAGAGACCGTCCCTGACGATAAATCCGGGGGGCTGCGGCACCATCGCTGCCACCCGGAGTGCACATGATACCGAGCGGGACCGAGAACAGCCCAGCGCAGCCGCGAGAGGCCCCGCCACCCGGACCGGGCCGTGGCGCGCCACGGCTGCCCTTGGGGCGCTATCGGGCGTTCCGGCCCTATGGGGTCAGGGGCCTTCCCGCAGCGCCGGGGGCCGCCACTGGGGCATCCACGGGCCTCATCCGTTTTGCCCTCGCCATGGCTGTGGCCTGCTTGCTGCTTTCGCTGACCACCGTGGCGGGGACAATCGGAGTCCTGTATTCGACAGGGCCGCGGCTGGGCGAGGCCATCGTCGTCATTGCGCTGGTGGCTTTTGGCCTGGTGCTCATGTTGCTGGCCGTTCCCATCAGCCTGGGATTTTCGATTCTTGCCTATTCGCGTTCCCGGCGGGCGCGCAAGCAACGAACAGCCGCAACTGTAGCGCTTGTGCTCAGCCTGTCTTGCCTGCCGCTCGGCGCAACAACGATGTTTCTGGCCTTCTGCTGACCCAAACAAGCGGGGCAGCCCTGTTCGGGCTGCCCCTGGTCTTTCACGCTTCCGGCACGCCGCTACTTGCCGCTGCCGCTGCCCACCATCTTCACCTGACCCATGCCCCACTTGGCAATGTTCTGCAGCAGGCCGTAGCTGGCCTCGCCGATGCCGATGCAGTGGATTTCGCACTTGCGGAACAGGTTCAGGCGACGCACGTCGTCGGGCAGGTAGGTGCCCTCATAGCGATAGCCGTAGGGGCCGGGGAAACGCAGCACGTCCTGGTCCGGCATCTTGGTGCGGGTTTCCGGGTCACCGGTCTGGTCGTCCTTGTCGCGCTTGTCCGGAATGGCCCAATCGTCGTCCGTGGGGTCGCCGTCCGAGAGCACAAACACGGTATCAGCACCTTCCGGGAACGTGCTGGGGTCCACGTACTCGTACTCCTTGACCATGCCGCCTTTCTTCACCTTGAAGGCGCGGTGGATGCCGCCGTGCAGGTTGGTGTCGCCCATCAGCACGCCGTCTTTGCGCACGTCCGTGGCCGGGCCGGGTGTGATGTTGTCCAGCTCACGGATGGTGGCCTGGATGTTCGCCGGCGTGGCCGGCACCAGGCCCGTGGTGCTCTTGGCCAGCTCGGCGGTGGTGCCGACCATGATCACGCAGTAGAACTGCTCCGGCCGCAGGCTCTGCAGGCTCAGCTTCAGGTACTCGCGCGCGGCATGGAACCGGCACTTGATCTTGTCCCAGGGCAGCTTGTCGTTGATGTCCTCTTCCTTCTTGGGCTCTTCCTTGGGTTCTTCGGGGGCCGGCTTGTCCGCCTTTTCGCCGCGCCCCGGCGTCACAGGGCCCTTGGGCGGCGGCGGCTTCTTGATCTCTTCCTTCTCCTTCACCGACATCGGCTTCATCATCGAATCCGACAGGTCAATCACATAGGCAATGCGCACGCCGGTGGCTTCCACGCCCACAAACTTCGTGGGCGGCACCGAGACGTAGCGGCTGTCGCGGGGCTCCTCGCGCGTCGGGTTCAGCAGCTTGTCCAGCCAAGGCTCGCCGTTCACGAACAGCTTCTCGCCGCCCAGCATCTCGCGCAGGTAGCGGGCCATGACCAGCCGGGTGCGCGGGTCGGTCTCCTTGTCGGCCATCCAGGGGATGAGCTGCAGGCCCACGTTGCGGAAGTTGTCGGTGCCCAGTTCGTGGGCGCGCGCGTACATCATGCGGATGGCGCACTCCAGCATGACGGTGCGGTCAATGCCCTTGAACTCCTTGATGTTCTGCTTCCAGGCGGGCAGCAGCTCCAGCAACAGGGGCAGGCACTGCTCGGCGCTGCACTCCGCCAGGGCTTCCATGGCCGCGGCGCGGATAAACAGGCCCCGCGTGCTCTTGACCGTGGCCACCAGTTCATCGTTGCCGGCGTTGTCGGCATGAATCAGCAGGCTGCGGTACCACAGCCACGCATCGCCCGGCGTGGTGTACTTCTCGCGCCACTCCTTGTAGATGGGCACGAAGCTCTCTTCGCGCAAGTACTGCGAGCAGATGCTGGTGAGCAGGTACTTGACGTGGTCTTTCGGGTCTTCGGCCTTGCCGTAGCTGTCGGAAAGGATCTTCAGGGCGCGCACGTCGCCGGTCTGGGCCAGCTTGATGCGGCCGCGGGTACGCATCTGCAACGACGGCCGCTTGATGTAGTCATCGTAGGCGACCTTGGCAGGGCCAAAGTCGTTGGACTGGGAGGCCGCAAAGGACCCCAGGGCAAGCAGGAAAGCGGCAGCGGCGGTGATCCGCGCCAACGAGCTGGACTTCATGTCCCCTCCTCCGTGTGACCCCGAACACGACAAAAAAGGCGGCCACCTGTTCCCCAGCGCCGAACCCGACGCACAGGCAACGCCCAAGAATAATAGCGCACAACCGTGCCCAGACGGAAACGAATAACAAACGGGCAGCCACGGCGGGTAGTTCAGGCGCGGCAAGGCGTGACACAAGTGTGAACTTTGCATGTGGGGCTGGCGAAAAACGGACACAGGCCGGGGCAGAACCCCGGCCTGTGGTATATCCCGGCACCAACCTACTTTCGCCTTACGACTATCATCGGCCCGACGGGCTTAACTTCCGAGTTCGGGATGGGATCGGGTGTGACCCCGCCGGTAAGGGCACCGAGAAACTGATCGCCCCGTGAGGGGCATAATTGTCAACGCGGATCGCTGACAACAGCACACTGGAATGAGTCCGGGCGATTTAGGTCGCCCACCATGCGATGAGAATCGCTACGAACACGTCTAGGAGCAGCCTGGCAACGAATTCGGGATCCGAAGATCGTTGCGGTCAAGCCGATCGGATGATTAGTACCGGTTAGCTCGAGAGTGTTACCACTCGTCCACACCCGGCCTATCGACGTGGTAGTCTGCCACGGTCCTGATAGAGAGTCCTTATCTCGCGAAGGGCTTCGCGCTTATATGCTTTCAGCGCTTATCCTTTCCGTACATAGCTACCCTGCGCTGGGCCTGGCGGCCCAACAGGAACACCAGAGGTACGTCCCACCCAATCCTCTCGTACTAAAGTGAGACTCGCTCAAGACTCTTACGCCCACAGTAGGTAGGGACCAACCT
>JADLBZ010000049.1 GCA_020847415.1 Planctomycetota bacterium | reverse complement strand
CCTGCTTCAAGGTGGAGACCCACAACCACCCCAGCGCCATTGAGCCCTACGGCGGCGCCGGCACGGGCCTGGGCGGCGTGATCCGCGACATCCTGGGGACCGGCATGGGTGCCCGCCCGGTCATGAACACTGACGTATTCTGCTTCGGCCACCTGGACCTGCCCCGCGAGTCCGTGCCCAAGGGTGCCCTGCACCCCCGCAAGATCATACGCGGCGTGGTCTCCGGCGTGCGCGATTACGGCAACCGCATGGGCATCCCCACGCCCAACGGCAGTATTCACTTTGATTCGCGCTACACGGGCAACCCGCTGGTCTATTGCGGCAGTGTCGGCCTGATCCCCAAGGACAAAATCGAAAAAGCAGCGCGCCAGGGCGACCACATCGTGGTCGTGGGCGGACGCACCGGGCGCGACGGCATCGGCGGCGCCACCTTCAGCAGCGCCGAGCTGACCAGCAAGAGCGAGGTTGTCAGCTCGGGCGCGGTCCAGATCGGCAATGCCATCCAGGAGCAGATGGTGGGGGAAACCCTGCTCAAGGCCCGGGACCTGGGCCTGTACCACGCGGTGACGGACTGCGGCGCGGGCGGCCTTTCCAGCGCCGTGGGCGAAATGGGTGCCGACCTGGGCGCAGAGGTCGAGCTGCACCGCGTGCCCCTGAAGTACGAGGGCCTCAACTACCTGGAAACGTGGCTTTCCGAGGCCCAGGAGCGCATGGTGCTGGCTGTTCCTCCCCACAAGCTGGGCGACACCCTTGACCTGTTCCGCGCCGAGAACGTCGAGGCTACCGACATCGGCGTCTTCAACGGTACCGGCCGCCTGACCTTGCGCTGGCACGGCGAACAGGTGGCGGACCTTTCCATGGAGTTCCTGCACGAGGGCATGCCCCGCGTCTGGCGCGAGGCCCACTGGCAGCCCACAGACCACCGGGTCGTGCCCCACCCGGCCAAGCTCCCCGCCAGCCATGACGAAACCCTGCTGGCCATCCTGGGCAGCCCCAACGTGTGCAGCAAGGAATGGGTTGTGCGCCAGTACGACCACGAAGTACAGGCCGGCAGCGCGGTGAAGCCCTTCACCGGCCCCGGTCGCGACGGCCCCAGCGACGCCTGCGCCCTGGTGCCCTACCCCGGTGCCAGGCAGGCCCTGGTGGTCTCCAACGGCCTGAACACGCACTTCGGCGACGTGGACCCCTACTGGATGGCCCTTGCCAATGTGGACGAGGCCTTGCGCAACTACGTGGCCACGGGCGGCGACATTGACCACTGCGCCATCCTGGACAACTTCTCGTGGGGTAACTGCAACAAGCCCGACCGCATGGCCGCCATGGTGCGCGCCTGCTATGGCGCGCTGGCCGCGGCTAAAGCCTACAGCACGCCGTTCATCAGCGGCAAGGACAGCCTGAACAACGAGTTCCGCACCGAGGCCGGCGCCACGGTGGCCATTCCGCACACCCTGCTGATCTCGGCCATCGGTCGCTCTGTCAGCCTGGACGGGCTGACGACCTCGGACCTGAAGAAGGCCGGCAACAAGCTGTTCGTGGTCGGCCTGACCCGCCGAGAGTTCGCCGGCAGCCACCACGAGCTGGTCACCGGCCTCAAGGGCGACTCCATGCCGCGCACGGACGCGGCACTGGCCCTGCAGTGCTATCGCGCGATCAACTCGGCTCCGCGCAAGGGCCTGGTTGCCGCCGCCCACGACTGCGCCGAGGGCGGCTTGGCCGTGGCCCTGGCCGAGATGGCCCTGGCGGGGCGCCTGGGCGCCAAGGTTCGCCTGCGGCAGGAACTGGCAGCCACCGACGCCGACGTGAACGACACCACCCTGCTGTTCAGCGAAAGCACGGGGCGACTCGTGCTGGAAGTGGCGCCGGGCGCGGCAAACGAGCTGCGCAACCTGTTCAAGGGACTGCCTCTGTTCGAGGTGGGAGAGGTGGCTGCGGCGCCGGAGCTGGCCATTGACGGCCTGGACGGCCAAGCGCTGGTGCGACAGCCGCTGGATGCCCTGCGCAAGGCCTGGCGCGAGCCGCTGTACTGCGCCATGGGCGAAGAAACCCCAGCGACAGTGGCGTAGAACCGCAGGGGCGCAGCACGCTGCGCCCCTGCGCGTTGCAACCGGGCACCCACCAGCTACCAGCGGCGGTGTTCTTCGGGCACGTGGCGGGTGTAATGGTCCCGCGCGGCTTTGAGGATATCGTGGGCAAGCTGGATGGCCGCCATGCCTTCCTCGCCGCCCACCTGGGGGCGCTCGCCGGTCTGCACGCTACGCAGGAAGTGCTTGATTTCGGCCTTCAGCGGCTCTTCTTCGCCGATCACCACCTGCTCGACGCGGATCAGGTCGTTGAAGACGAACTGCATCAGGTCGTCAATCTTGCTGATGTCCACGTTCTCCACGGCAAAGTCCGCCTGGTCCAGCTTCGGCGTCTTGCTGTAAATCCAGGCCTGCTTGGCCGCAAAGTCCAGGTTCAAGTAGCGGTCGGCGCAGAAGATGCGCATCTTGCGCACGCTCTTGTCGCTGATGCGGCTGGCTGTGATGTTGGCGACGGCGCCGTTCTTGAAGGTGATGCGGGCACTGGCGATGTCCTCGTGCTTCTTCGAAAGCACGGGCGTGGCGACCGCCTGGATGTCCTCCACCTCGCTCTGCACGATGCTGAGAATGATGTCCAGGTCGTGAATCATCACGTCCATCACCACGCCCACGTCCGTGCTGCGGAAGGGGTACGGGCTCAGGCGGTCAGCCTCGATGAAGGCCGTGGTGTCAATGGCGTTGCGAATACTGGTCAGGGCCGGGTTGAAGCGCTCAATGTGCCCCACCTGCAGGATGCGGTTGTGCTTGCGGGCCAGCTCAATCAGGCTGCGGCACTCCTCCACCGTGAAAGCCATGGGCTTTTCCACCAGCACATGGATGCCGTTTTCGATCAGCCAGCTCGCCACGCTGTGGTGATGGCGCGTGGGTACCACCACCGTGGCGGCATCCACGCGGCCCTTCAGGGCCTTGTAGTCGGTCAGCGCCTCGGTGTGGAAGCGCTCGGCAATGCCCTGGGCGGTCTTCTCGTTGTTGTCCACCACCGCGACCAGCTCGGCCTGCGGCAGTTCGCGCAACACTCGGGCGTGATTCTTGCCCAGATGGCCCACGCCAACTACGGCGACCTTCACGCGCTCACCGTTGCCCAAGGCTGTCTCCAACTGTGTGTGAAGAAGGTGTAACCCGCCGATGCCCAATGTGCAAGTTTCTGACACACCCCCGGCTGTTGCAAAACGGCCTTCCTAACCGGCGATGGCGCTAAACCCGCTTCTTCTCGTCCATCACCATGAATCGCACCGTGGCTTCGCAGGCCACCTCGCCCTCTATGGTGACACGGCCCCTGACTTCGACCAGACCGCGCCGCTCCTTGATGATTTCGGTCTCAATGCGCATCTGGTCGCCGGGCACCACCTGCCGGCGCCACTTCACTTCGTCGGCACCGGTAAAGAACGCCAGCTTGCCCGCGTTTTCGGGCCGGCTGAGGATGGCCAGCCCGCCAACCTGGGCGATCGCCTCCAGCATCAGCACACCCGGGAAGATCGGCCGCTCGGGGAAGTGCCCCATAAAACAGGGCTCGTTGTACGTGACATTCTTGATGCCCACCGTGCGCACGGGGTCGCTGGAGAGCACACGGTCCACCATCAGGAACGGGTAGCGGTGCGGGGCAACCTTCAGGATGCCCTGGATATCCAAGCCGCCCGTTGCAGCCGGTGCGCCTGTCTCGGCCGGACGTTCCGTGGTCACTGGTTCGCTCATCGTTCCTCGCTTGTGTTCAGTTGGCCTGCTCGTACTGCCGCCGGACCTCGCGGGCAAGCTGCTGGTTCTGGCTGTGTCCGCTGCGCTCGGCAACCACCCGGGCGTTCAGGCGCAAGCCGGTAACCGCCAGGTCCCCCACCACGTCCAGCAGCTTGTGGCGGGCGTACTCGTCGGCAAAGCGCAGGGTGTTGTCCAGCGGCCCCTTGGGGCTGACCACCAGGGTGTTCTGCGTGTTGGCGCCCTTGCCAAAACCCATGGCCTGCAGGGCCTTGGCCTCGGCTTCCAGGCAGAAGGTGCGGGCCGGCCCGATCTCGCGCCGGAAGGTCTCCGGCGTCACGGCAAAGCTGACCGTGCTGCGGGGCATGAACGGAACGCCGTAATCCAGGGTGTACTCGACCTGCAGGCCGCCAGCCGCGGGCTCAATGCGAATGCGGGCCTTGCCGTCAACCACCTCAAAGGGCGCGGTCGGGGTAAACTCGCGGCGCGGGGCCGGCAACTCCTTCAGGCCCGCCTGCTCCACGAGCTTGACGAACTCGTGGGCGCTGCCGTCGCCGGCGGGGGGCTCCGCGGCGGAAAGCTCGATCACCGCGTTGTCCACGCCCAGGCCGTACAGTGCCGCCAGGACGTGCTCGACGGTGTGGACTTCGGCGTTGTTTTCGACCAGCAGGGTGCGGCGCTGGACGTCTCGGATGTTGCGGGGGTGCACAGCGATGCGCGCCCCACCTTTGTCCGTGCGCACCAGGGTGATGCCGCTGCCCGCCGCGGCGGGCTTCAGGGCCATGGTCACCACGTGCCCCTCATGAAGGCTGGTGCCGGCCAGGGTCACATCGCGTGCCAGGGTGGTCTGGTTCATGCCCGCGCATCATGCCTGCGGAGCCGCGCGGCGAACAGCAGCAAGCCCGGACAATCGCAGCTCGCGCGCGTCGCGACAAAGCCCCATGTGACGTCCGGGCAAGTGCTCAACCGTCAGGAAACACTACTGCGCGTTGCCTTCCGCGGGCGCGGGGGGCGCAGCCAAACCGGCCTTTTCCATGAGCTGCTTCACTTGCGCCTCCAGGGCCCGCACCTTGTCCATGGTCTGGGGCAGGCGGCGCATCGCGGCCTCGCGCTGCATGAAGGCCTTGCCTTCGTCGGCAGGCAAGCCAGCCACCTTCAGGCCCGGCGCCACGTCCTGCATCACGCCGGTTTTGGCTGCAATCTTGGCGCCCATGCCCACGGTCACGTGGTCGGCAATGCCGGCGTTGCCGCCCACCTGAACATAGTCTTTCAGCACGGCGCTGCCTGCAATGCCGGCAAGGCCCGCAATCACGCAGTTGGCGCCGATCTGCACGTTGTGGGCAATCTGGCACAGGTTGTCAATCTTGCTGCCCTTCTTGACCACCGTGACGTCAAACCGCGCGCGGTCAATGGTCGTGTTCGCGCCCACTTCGACGTCGTCTTCCAGCACCACGGTGCCGCGCTGGGGCGCCTTCACAAACTTGCCCGCCACGAAGTGAAAGCCGAAGCCGTCGGCCCCCACCACCGCGCCAGGGTGCAGGATGCAGCTCTTGCCCACCTTGCATCGCTCCAGGATCTTCACGCCCGGATGCAGCACGGTGTTGTCGCCCACCACCACTTCGTCGCCCAGGAAACACTGGGGATAGACCACCACGTTTTTGCCCAGCTTCACGCCGTCGCCGATGTACGTGAAGCTGCCCACACTGGTGCCCTCGCCCATCTCAAAGCGCTTGCCCATCACCACCTGCTCGGCAATGCCGGGCAGAGGCCGCACGGGCTCGCCGCGCAGGGCCGAAACGGCTTTCGAGAACGCCAGATCCGGGTCGTCGGCGCGCATGGCATTCATGCCCTGGGGCACTGCCATGCCCGGCTGCAGGATTACGGCGCCGGCACGGGACTTCTCCAGCAACGGCAAGTATTGCTTGTTGGCCACAAAGCAGACCTGCTCGCGGGTGGCAGTTTCAATTTTGGCCACGTCTTTCACGTCGTGGTCGCCGTTGCCTTCCAGCTTGCAACCACACACCTGCGCGAGATCGGACAGTTTCATGGCTCCCCCTAAATCTGCTTCCGCCCGCCCGGGCAGCTGCTGCTGCGTCCCCACGGAATCGGGGACTTCTGTTGCTACTTGTCCTTGGGCTGCTCCGCCGCCTTGCGCGTGCCGTCCTTGTTCAACAGCCGCACCACCAGCTCGTCTCTGGCGCTGGGGTCTACGCTGTTAATGGCAATGACACGCACCAGGTCGGACTTCGGCATCTCTTCAGGAGCAGCGTACTTGCCATCCGCCTGGACAGTGCCCGTCATGATGCCCAGGCGCTTCCACTGCACAGCCGCTTCCTTGCCTTCAACCGGCTTGCCTTCCTCGTTGAAAACGCGGGCCTTCAACTGCAGGGACTCGCCAAGCTTGATCTCGTACTCGACCTTGTCCGGGTTCTGCTCGCCCTGCTCCAGGGGCTTCAGCTCGGCGCCGTCGGCACCCACAGCATAGATCTCCACGCGATAGGACTGGCCGCGCTGCCGCTTGGACTCAGCCAGCGCCTTGTCGGTCAGGTCGTGGGCGGCGTCAAAGATCAGCACCGGGCTCAGCACCAGTTGCTGCAACAGCGCCTGGAAGTCGCCCTGCGCCTCTGCCACCTTCTCCGGGTTGCGCACAATGTTCAGCACCTGGGTGTAGCCCTGCGCCTTGGCCAGCTCGCCCACGATGCGCCGCAGCTCCTTGAAGGCCTCAATGCCGGCAGTGCGCAGGTCCAGTTGCGCCGAGGTCTCCAGCACCAGCTTCTCCTCGGTGACCTTGCGTTGCAGGTCCAGCAGGCGGGCCATGGCAACCCGGTACTCCCGGGTGTCCGGCTTGTTCAGCTTGAGCTGTTCCTGCTGGGCGATGATCTTGGGCTGATACTCGGCGATCAGCTCATCCATCAGCTTGCCCAGCTCAAAGTCAATGCGCTGCTGCTCGCCGCGCAGCTTGCGGTCTTCCTTCAGCAAGGTCAGGAAGTCCACGTAGGCGGTCTTGGGCGCGGGCGGCTCGGTGCCCGGCTGGGCATCCGCGGACGCCCCCAAGGCAAACCCGCCCAGCACAAAGCCGGCGGCCACAGCAAACAAGAGAGAAGCGACAGCAACGCGGGAAAGGGCAACGGCTCGTCCGTCGGACATGTATTCAGGCTCCTTGGGCCCCAGAACTGCTACGGAATGCGGGGCGGATGTTGCCACCAGAAATGGCGGCTGTCACCCCTGACGTGCATTAAGCGGTTGGGGCCGGGCCTTGACGCGAAACCGGCCTGCGTTACCTTTGCACCCCGCTTCTGGCCCTTGGTGTAATTGGTAACACACCT
>JADLBZ010000048.1 GCA_020847415.1 Planctomycetota bacterium | reverse complement strand
GGTCGGGGGTCGCGGCGCGGGGCTCAGGGCTGGGCGCCGGAGATTCAGGCGCCGCGTTGCCGGGAGCGCCAAGTCTTGCGTAGTACTCGGCGGCCAGCCGGGCTGCATACTCTTGGGCGGCGGCGGCCTTGGCACTCAGGTCGCCCTCGGCTGCGTTGCCGGCGCGGTCCTGGCTGCGCAGGAAGCGGTCCAGCTCGTCGGGGTTGATGCCGAAGCCGGCTTCGCCGTGGCTGCCCTGGGCATAGGCCACGGGGTTGCCGCGCGAGGCCTGCAAACGCTCGCGTTCTTCCTCCAGCCAGCGGCGGTTGATCTCGGCCTGGATGCGTTGCTTGCCGGGGGGCACGGCGCGGCCATCGGGCGTGACGCGGCCGGCCGCGAGGTCTTCCGGGTCGGCGTGGGCGCCGCGCTCGAAGCGGTCCAGCACCTGGCCGGGCCGGGGGCGGTAAGCGTCTTTGGAGTGGTCGCCCGCGGGGCGGGCAAGGTGCGCGTGCAGGGGCGCGTCGGCCTCGTTCATGGTCTCAGTCCTTTCCGGACATCTTTAGCGCAGCAGCCGGCAATCCCGACCCGCGCTGGCTTGCATCGAAGGGGATGCGAGTGCTAGGAGTGTAACCCGGCCTCGTTGCTTCACAACGGAGCGGCAAGGAGTGCTGATGCCGGACTGGAAGCTGGGTACTTGGGGCGTGGTTGATGCTGCTTTCATGCGCGAGCACGAAGCTGAGCTAATGGGGGCCAAGCAACTGGACATCTCACCGGCGCGCTTTGACTGCAGCCGGACACTCAAGGCGGCGCTTGTCCCTGCTTTGGAGCAGATGCGGTTCAGCTTCCTTTCCGTGGGGCCGGGAGAAAATGCTTCCGACACAAACCGGGCCTTGGCCGAGTTCAGCAAGCTGCCCAATCTTCGGTGTTTGAGCCTTCCATGGTCGTACCTGATCAATGACAGCGGTGCCGGCCATCTGGCGAAACTGCATCAACTGCAGGAGCTGGCGCTGGAGTCCGACATCACCGACCGGGGGCTGGCGGAACTTGGGGCCTTGCACCAGCTGCGCGTATTGGATCTGACCTGTTCGACCAAGTTCTCGGGCTCCGGGTTTGCCGCATGGCCAGAAATGCCGCACTTGCGCGCGCTGATCCTGAGCGTTTGCACGGGCATCACCGACGAAGCCCTGTGCCTGGCGGCAAAATGCCCGAAGCTGGACTATCTGGTCCTGAGCGGATGCGAACGGCTGACGAACTCCGGCCTTGCTGCCCTGCGCGGCGGCCCGGCACTCGACTCGATACAGATCTACGGAGCTCGTCTGGATCTGCCGACCGTCCGGGCGCTGCGCGCGAACAACCCGCGGGCAGACATTGACTGCGACCTGGACCACTTGCCCCACCCCGAGCGGGACGAGGCAAACGCCATCCTGGCTGCACGCCAAAGCTGAGCAGCCTGCGCGAACGACCACTACCCCTGCGCGGCTGACGGAACAGCCGCCGGGCTGATCCGGCACGCCAGGCCTTGGCGCTGTGTTGCGGAGCTGCCGGGCATCCGTGACAGCCGCGGATACTCCAAACGGCGGCTAGGATTGTAGTCGGCGCGGCCCGAGGTTGGACTAGAGTTCTCCGCGTGCTGCCCTTTTGTGGCAGGCCCAAGCCGGCTGGAGCCGGCAACCCGGAGAACTCTGATGGACAAGCTGATTGGTGTGGCAGGGCTGGTCGTGGCGTGCCAGATGTTTGCGGTGCAACTGTCCGCGCAAGCGAAGGTGACACTGCCGGGCGTCGATGAGAAGGTGCACGGCAGTTTCTTTTCTGTGCCGGCCACCGTCCCGGAGACGCATGGCGTCTCGGTTGGTTGTCGCAAGCTAGGGCGCCGCCTGGAAAGCAAGGGCTGGAACAACACCACGGGCGAGGTGCAACTGGCCAAGGGTGAGGTCCTGTTCTATCGGGTTTGCGCCGAAGACAGCGATGCTTCCCTCAAAGAAGTTGCCGCTGTTTCTCAACTGGCCGGGATCTTCTGCGATGCCAAGCCCAAAGCAGTCACGTGCGCCGGCCTGAAGGCGCTGTCTGCCGCCAAGAACCTCAGGTTTGCCGAGATTGAGCCGCTTCTCTCCTGCGGCAGTACCCGTACCGCCTGGGTGGCCGGTCTTCCTGCGGTGGAAGTGCTGGAACTCGGCGACAGCGGGTTCAGGGATCCCAAGGGAAAGGGCGGCGGCGCCACGGCGGTTGAATTCAAGGCCATGCTGGGCCTCAAGAAGTTGCGCGTGCTGCGCATGCCAAGGGGCGAATGCGCCGATGCGGAAGCCGCCAAGGCGCTGGGCAACCTGAAGACCCTTGAGGAACTGCAGATCATGCGCGGTCCCGGGGTGCCGGAAACAGTTGCCGCCGTCGCCGGGTTGCCCAAGCTGCAGTCACTGCAACTGCACTTGCTGCTGACAGGCGACCTGCCAACCTTGGCCGGCTGCAAGAACCTGAAGAAGCTGGTGCTGAACGATGCCGGGTGCGATCCCGCCGAGCTCGCGTCGTTGTCGGCACTCAAGCAGCTCAAGCACCTGGAATTGCACGGGTGGCAGGCCGCGAAAGCAACGGACGGCCAATACACAACGGTCTTTATCAAGGAGTACCCCCTGGCCGGTCTGGCCGGCCTGACGCAGCTGGAGACGTTGTCACTTCACGGCTGCAAATCGAAAGCGTCCGAGTTCGGGAAGTTGTCCGCCCTGACAGCTTTGACGGAGCTGGACCTCTCCGATACCGCAGTGGACGACGTGTGGCTGGCTTCGCTGTTGCGCCTGAAAGGACTCCAGGTGCTGAACCTGCAGGGCTGCGCCAAGGTGGAAGGCAGTGCCTTCATCCTCATGCCGCCGCTGGTATCGCTCAACCTCGCGGGCACGTCCGTGGACGACGACACGATCACCGTGCTGTATGGCTGCAAGACCTTGAAGAGCCTGGACCTTTCCGGGTGCACCAAGCTGACGCCCAAGGCACTGCCGGCGTTGGGGCACATGAAGGCGCTGGAGACGCTTTCCCTGCGGAATGTCGCGGTGGACGATGCCGGGCTCAAGGACCTGGTCAAGTGCGGAATGCTCAGGACTCTCGATCTTGAGGGCGCCGCCGGCTACACGGACGTGGGCCTGCGCGCGCTTGTGGACCTGAAGGAGCTCCGCGAACTGAAGGGCACCCACACCAACAAAGCTCTCAGCCGCGATGCCCGAATTGAGCTGGAAAGACACTGCGAAGCCAACGCCAAGCGATAGTCCGTTCTGGCAGTGCGTTGAAGAAGCCCCTCTTCAGCGTCCTGCCCGGCCCGCGCGACTGCACGGGCCGGCAGGCGAGCGGATTCACGCCGCAAGCCGGGCAGTCGATTTCCGTTGAAGAATACGCGGAAGGCGACTTCTTCAACGGCCTGCGAGACGAGCGCCCCGGGTTTCCCGGGGCGCTCTTCACTCTTGGCAGGACAGGTGCCGGCTACTTCTCGTCGGCGGCATTCAGCGTCGCCTGCGTGGCGGCCTTGCGCGGCTGGCCGAACAGCCAGCGGGCCAGCCAGGTCAGCGGGCCGGTGCGCTGCTTCTTTTCCACGAAAGGCTCGTCAAAGGCCGGGCGCGGCACTTCGCGGATCAGCTTGCGCACCAGGTCGCGGCTGGTCACATTGTCGGCTTCGGCGTGGAAGTTGGTCAGGATGCGGTGGTGCAGGGCAGGCAGGGCAATGGCGCGGATGTCCGAGGGCAGGGCCTCGTCGCGGCCTTCCAGGGCGGCGCGGGCCTTGGCACCCAGGATTAATGCCTGTGTCGCGCGGGGGCTGCCGCCGCACTCGACCATGTCTTTGATCTCGGGGCTGTGGCTCACGTCCGGGCGTGTGGCGCGCACAATCTCGACGGCGTAGCGGATGGTTTCGTCGCGCATGTTGATGCGCCGCACCACTTCCAGCATGCGCACCAGGGTCTCCTGGTCCAGGGCGCGCTCGATCTTCTCGTCGCGGCCGGCTGTAGTGCGGAACAGCATTTCCAGCTCGTCCTGCTGGGTGGGGTAGTCCACCACCACCGTGAACAGGAACCGATCCAGCGCCGCAGCGGGCAGGGCGTAGGTGCCCTCCTGCTCAATGGGGTTCTGGGTCGCCATCACAAAGTAGGGCTTGGGCAGCGTGTAACGCTGGCCGGCCACGGTAACGGCGAACTCCTCCATGGCCTCCAGCAGCGCGGCCTGGGTCTTGGGCGGCGTGCGGTTGATTTCGTCGGCCAGCACGAAGTTGGCAAAGATGGGCCCGCCCATGAACTTGAAGCGGCGCTCGTCACCCTCGCCCACCAGCACGTCGCTGCCGGTGATGTCGCTGGGCATCAGGTCCGGCGTGAACTGCACGCGGCTGAACTGCAGGCCCAGCGCGTCGGAGAGGCTGCGGATCAGCAGCGTCTTGGCCAGGCCGGGCACGCCCAGCAGCAGCACGTGGCCGCCGGCAAAGAAGGCGGTCAGCACCTGCTCGACTACATCGTTCTGGCCGATGATGCGCTTGCCCAACTCGCGCCGGATGGCGCGGTGGGCCTCGCCGATCTGCTTCAGGATGCGGTAGTCGTCGCCGGAAAGCCCTGGCTGCTCGATCTGCATGGTTGGCCTCGCCGCCATTATTGGAACGAAATCGCGCGCGGCAAGCGGCACAAAATCGCCCTACACTGCTTTACGGGCGTTTTCCCGTGCCCAGCGGTCGGCCTCCAGCACCTCGGCAAGCTCCGGATGGGCCAGGTTGCGGTGGCGGCTGCACACCGTGGCCACGGTGCGGTAGATGTCCAGCCAAGCGATGTCGCCGTTCAGAAAGCGCTCGACAGCCACTTCGTTGGCGGCGTTGAACACGGCCCCCAGGCTGCCGCCCTCGTCGGCCACTTCAAAGCCCAGCTTGAGGGCCGGGAAGCGCTCGTAGTCCACGGGTTCAAAGGTCAGGTTCGCCATGCGGTCCCAGGTGATGCTGGGCACCGGCTGGGCAATGCGCTGGGGGTAGCTGAGGGCGAACTGGATGGGGATCTTCATGTCCGTGGGGCCCAGGTGGGCCATGATGCTGGCGTCCACGAACTCGACCATGCTGTGCACGATACTCTGGGGGTGCACCACGGCGTCCAGTTGCGAGCGCCGCACGTCGAACAGCCACCGTGCCTCGATCACCTCCAGCGCCTTGTTGAAAAGCGTGCTGCTGTCAATGGTGATCTTGGGCCCCATGTTCCAGGTGGGGTGCTTCAGGGCCTGGGCGACGGTCACTTCCTTCAGGTCCGACATGGGCGTGGTGCGGAAGGGCCCGCCCGAGGCGGTCAGGATGATGCGCTTGACCTCGCGGGGGCTCTCGCCGCGCAGGCACTGGAAGATGGCGCTGTGTTCGGAATCCACGGGCAGCAGCTCGGCCCCGCTTTCGCGGCAGGTGCGCGTCAGCAAGGGGCCGGTCATCACCAGCGATTCCTTGTTGGCCAGGGCAATGCGCTTGCCGCGCCGCGCGGCCTCCAGCACCGCGGGCAGCCCGGCCGCACCGGTTACAGCCGCCAGCGCCACGTCGTAATCCAGCTCGCGGGCCAGGGCGGTCATGTGCTCGGCGCTGCCCAGCCGCCACTGGGTGTGCACGCCCTTGCCTTTCAGGGACTCAATGGCGCCCCGGGCTTCCTCGGCGGCGCGGCTGTCAGTGATGACGGCGGCCTGGGGGCGGAACTCCTGCACGGCATTGAGCAGGGACTCCCAGCGGCGGCCGCAGGCAGCCCCGGCCAGCTCAAAGCGCTCGGGGTGCTGGCGCAGCACATCGAGGGTGCTGGCACCGATGCTGCCGGAAGCGCCCAGCAGAAGAATGCGCGTCTTGGCCATGGGGAATGCTCTACCTTGCGGGCGGTTGCAAGGCAAAGGGTTTGCGGCCGGCGGGTTAAGCAGCCGCGCCGGGCGCGGGCCCGGCGCGGCAGAGCGGCGGAAAGGGTTGTTACCGTTTGGCCAGCGGCGCAAAGGGCTTGTCCAGCTCGCCGATGTACTTGGCATCGGGCCGGATCAGCTTGTTGTGGGCCTGCTGCTCAATCACGTGGGCGCACCAGCCCACCACGCGCGAGACAGCAAAGATGGGCGTGTAGATCTCGGGCGGCAGGTCCATCATGTAGTAGGTGCTGGCGCTGTAGAAATCCACGTTCGGGTACAGGGGCTTCTCGCGGCCCTTCATCTGGGTCTCGATCTGCGTGCTCATGTCGTACCACTTGGTGGTGCCCCGCTCTTTGCCGGTCTTCTCGCTGTACTTCTTCAGCACAATCGCACGCGGGTCCACGGTCTTGTAGACGCGGTGGCCAAAGCCCATCAGGCGGAAGTTCTTGTCCTTGAACTTCTCGTCCAGGTAGCCCTTCACCTTGCCGGGCTCGCCGATCTCCAGCAGCGTCTTGATCACACCTTCGTTGGCGCCGCCGTGCAGGGGGCCCTTCAAGGCACCGATGGCGCCCGTGATCGCGCTGTACATGTCGCTCAGGGTCGCCGCAATCACGCGGGCCGTGAACGTGCTGGCGTTGAAGCTGTGCTCGGCATGCAGCACCAGGGCCACGTCCATGGTTCGGGCGGCGTCCGCACCCGGCTCTTTGCCGTGCAACAGCCACAGGAAGTTCGCGGCGTGGCCGAGCTTGGGGTTGGACTTCACCGGCTGTTCGCCGCGGCGCACGCGGTAGTCAGCGGCCACGATCTCGGGGAACAGCGCAGTGAGCCGGATGGCCTTCTGGTACTGGCCCTCGGCCGAGTTGTCGTCGGGCTTGGGGTCGGTCAGCGAAACCGCGCTGGCCGCGGTGCGCAGCACGTCCATGGGAATGCTGCCCTTGGGCGACGACTTGATGGTGGACAGCACGCTTTCCGGCAGGCCGCGGGCGGCTTTAAGGTCGGCGGTTACCTGCTCCAGTTCGGCTTTGTTCGGCAGCTTGCCCTTGAGCAGCAGGTAGACGACCTCCTCGTAGGTGCAGTTCTCGGCGAGGTCGAGGATGTTGTAGCCGTAATAGTAGAGCTTGCCCTGGTCACCGAAGATCTGGCAGATGCGCGTCTCGTCAACGATCACGCCCTGCAGCCCGTATGCGATAATACCCTCAGCCATGGTCGCCTCAGTCTCTGCGGAATTGCCGTCCTTGTTGAATTGTATGCTTGCTTGCCCCGGCGGGATTCTAGCCCGCTGCCTGCCCCACGCAAGGCGCGCAGAAGCCGCTTGCCGTGCGGGGTTGCGCGGGGTGGCAGGCGCGGTTACAACGCGCGCGCCCTCGCCCGGAGCCCGCCATGACCACCGCCAACCGCTTCAAGCGCCCGCTGCTGAAACTGTCCGGCGAGGCCTTCTGCCAGGAAGGCGGCTTTGGCCTGGACGCCGACAGCCTGCTGAACATCACCCAGACGGTGCAGCGCGTGCACGCCCTGGGCGTGCAGCTTGCCGTGGTGGTGGGGGGCGGCAACTTCGTGCGCGGAGCGCAGCTCAAGATTGACTGCATCCACAAAGCAACAGCCGATTACATGGGCATGCTGGCCACGGTGATGAACGCCGTGGCGCTGCAGGACTCGTGCGAATCCCAGGGCATGGCAACCCGGGTGTTGCGCGCCATTGACATGCCCACCATTTGCGAGAAGTGGGTGCGCCGCCGCGCCGTGCGCCACATGGAGAAGGGCCGCGTGGTCATTCTGGCGGCTGGCACGGGGAACCCGCACTTCACCACCGACACTGCGGCGGCCCAGCGCGCCATTGAGCTGGGTTGCGACGTGATCATCAAGGCCACCAAGGTGGACGGCGTCTACGACAAAGACCCCAAGAAGCACCGCGACGCCAAGCGTTACGAGCGCGTCAGCTACCAGGAGGCGCTGGCCAAGAACCTGCGCTTCATGGACGGCACTGCCGTGGCCCTGTGCCGCGAGCACTCAGTGCCGGTCATGGTGATGGACATGGGCGTGAAGGGCAACATTGAGCGCGCCATCCGTGGCGAGTCCGTTGGCACGCTGATCGAGGCCTGATCCGGCTACAGCCAGGCCTTGAGGGCGCGGAAGTCCGCGTTGCCGCCGCTCAGGATCACGCCCACCCGTTTGCCCGGCAGCTTCACTGCGCCCTCCAGCAGCGCCGCCAGGGGCAGCGCCCCGGTGGGCTCCACCACCAGCTTCAGGCGTTCCCAGCAGAACAGCATGGCCCGCACGATGGCCTCGTCGCTGACCGTGACGATGTCATCCACGAGCCGCCGGATGATCTCGAAAGGAAGCCGCCCCAGACTGGGTGTGCGCGCCCCGTCGGCAATGGTCTCGGGGGTGTGCACGGTCTGCAACTGGCCCGTGCGAAAGCTGCGTGCGGGGTCATCGGCCAGGGCCGGTTCCACGCCAATCACGCGCGCGCCGGGCAGCAGCCCCTTGGTGGCCACCGCCGTGCCGGAGAGCAGCCCGCCGCCACCCACAGGGGCCAGCACGGCATCCAGGCCGGCGGTTTCCTGCACCAGTTCCAGCGCGGCGGTGCCTTGGCCAGCCACGATGTGGGGGTGGTCGTAGGGCGGAATGATGGTCAGGCCGCGTTGCGCCGCGATGCCGCGGCCCAGCTCTTCGCGGGTTTGCTGGTGCTTGTCGTAAAGCACCACCTCGGCGCCGTAGCTGCGCGTGGCTGCCAGCTTCACGGCGGGGGCATCGTCGGGCATCACGATAGTGCGGGGGATCCCGAGCAACCTGCCCGCCAGGGCGACGGCCTGGGCGTGGTTGCCGCTGGACCAGGTCAGCACCCCGGCCTTGCGCTGTTCGGCGCCAAGGCGCGAAAGGGCGTTGTACGCGCCCCGGAACTTGAAGGCGCCCACGCGCTGCAGGTTCTCGCACTTGAAGAACAGGCTGGCACCCGTGACGCTGTCGGCGCTGCGGCTGGTCACTACCGGTGTGCGGTTAGCCACCCCGCGCAGGGCCAGCGCCGCCGAGTGAACATCATCCAGAGTGACCGACATGCGCGCAGGTTACGGTGATCAGCCTTTGGGCGACAGCCCGTGCGGCGTATACTCTCGCTACCCATGAACGACATGCGCCCAGGCTCGCCCGGCGACGCGCGGCACAAGGCCGTGCTTGCGGCTGTGCTGGCTGTGCAGCGGGGCCATTTGAACCCCGAAGAAGCTGTGCGGGTACTGGCAGAGCTTCCGCCGGGCCAAGAACCGGCCAAAACCCTGCTGGCCCTGGCGCCGCAGTCCGCGCGCGCGGGGTTGGAGGCCGAGGCCGAGGCGCTGGCTGCCAGCCCCGAGCTGGCTGCCAAAACGCTGGCCTCGTTCGGCATTGGCGCAAAGCAGGCTTCCACATTGCTTGCAGTGGGCGGCAACAGCGCTGCCGTGCAAGAGACGTTGCTGACGGTGGCAGGCTCCAAAACCACCAAGGACCGCGTGACGGAGGCAATCTCCCGGCTGCCGCGCACGGGGGATTCCGGGCGCTACACCGTGCGCAGCGAGTTCGCGCGGGGCGGCATGGGGCGCGTGCTGCTGGCCGTGGACAACGCTGTGGGGCGCGAAGTAGCCCTGAAGGAGTTGCTGCCCCAGGCCGGAGCCGCCGGGCTGCCCACCAGCGCGCGTGATGCCACGCGCGGCGAACTGGTCGAGCGCTTCCTGCGCGAGGCCAAGGTCACCGGCCAGCTTGAACACCCGAACATCGTGCCGGTCTACGAGATCGGCACCCGCGACGACGGCAGCGTTTTCTACACCATGAAGCTCGTGCGCGGCAAAACCATGGCCAACCGCCTCAAGTCCATCCAGGAGGACGACGGACTGGACAGCCGCGCGCGCCTGCGCGAGAGACTGAAGCTGCTTGAGGCCTTCCACGACGTGTGCAACGCGGTGGCCTACGCGCACAGCCGCCGAGTGATTCACCGCGACCTGAAGCCCGCCAACGTGATGCTGGGCGACTTCGGCGAGACACTGGTGCTGGATTGGGGGCTTGCCCGCGTACAGGGACAGGAAGACCGGGTGGCCAAAGGCAAGACCGGCAAGCTGCCGGACCTGTCCAAGTCGCTGCTGGAGGAAGGCAGCGACGCCCGCACGCTGGACGGCGCGGTGCTGGGCACGCCGGCGTACATGCCGCCCGAGCAGGCCCGTGGCGACCTGGCCCAGGTGGACGAGCGCAGCGACGTGTATGCCCTGGGGGCGATGCTGTACGAGCTGCTGGCCGGCCGCGCACCCTACGAGGGGCCCTCGGCCCAGACGGTGCTGGCCAAGGTGCTGGTGCTGGATCCCGAGCCGCTGGAGCAGATTGCGCCCCTGGCACCCCGCGAGCTGGTGGCGCTGGCAGCCAAGGCCATGGCGCGCAACAGGGCCGATCGCCTTCCTTCGGCCGGACAGTTTGCCGCCGAAGTAGCAGCCTACCGCGATGGTCGTGCCCTGAGCACCTACCAGTACAGCACCGGCGAGCAGCTTGCGCGCTTCGTGCGCCGCAACCGCACCGCGGTGGGAGTGGCTGCCGCCGCCGTTGTGGTGTTGCTGTGCCTGGGGGGCTATGCCTTTGCCAGTATCACCGTCGAGCGCGACCAGGCCCGTGATGCGCTGGCGCTGGCCGACCAGGAACGCCATACCCGGGAGCGCGTGGAGCGCGAGAAGGCAGAAGAGCGCGCCGCGTTGCTGGCTGCACGCAGGGATGAAATCAGACGGCTGGAAGCTCGCGTTCAGGACGCCCGTGCCGCCGATCCTGCCGCGCGCGCGCGAATCCTGCTGCAGGCCCACGCCGACGACCCCCTGCGCACCCTGGAACCGGCCCGGCGCGAGGAGTCGGCAGCGGTGGTGAAGGCCGTCTTGTCCCTCGCCGCGGCGCGAGAAGCCCTGCTGGCTGCGCTGACCGAGCCGGTAGCAGGCCGCATCGAGGAGTTTGCCCCAGCCGCGGAACTTGAAGCCCTGCGGCTGGCCCTGCGCGACGAGCGACTGCTGGCGGCACGCCTGGCCACTGCCAACGAGGACTTCGCCCTGGCCGAGTTTGTCGTGGCGGGCACCGCCCTCGGCGAAAGCTCGCGTGGCGCGGAAAGCGCCGTGATTGAAGAAGCTCGCGGCGCCTTGCTGCGGCGCCACGCGCAGCAGATTGCCGCGGCACTGCAGGACCTGCGCCAGGGGTTGGCCCGGGGGGACCGGCCTTTTACAGCACCCCGTTTTGATGACTACGTGTTCCGGTTGTCGTCGTTCCGGGAGCCCCAGACGGTGACCATGCTGGCCGAGGCACTGCAGCCCTACGCGCGCAAGGCTGCTGCTTCCGCGGCGGGGACGGTGATCTGGACGCAACCTGAGCGCGATGAAGTGACCCTGATCTGCCGCGTGCTGGCGGCGCTTGAGCTGCCAGCGTCTGCTATTCCGCCGCTGGTGGATTTCCTGGGCGTGATTCGCGACGACCGCCTGGCCATCGAGTGCGCCGAGGCCCTGTGCCTGACCGGCGACCCGCGCGCCTACGAGCCTATTGTCGCGCTGCGGGCCCGCTTCACGCCGCGCAGCTTCGTCTGGTCCAGGGTGCGCAACGTGTTTCCGCGCGTACCCGAGCCTGTGCCGCCTACGCCTGCTGGGACGGCAGAGCAACTGCTGGACCGGGCCTCGCTGCGGCGCGAGCAACGGCTGGAGGATGCCGCCAGCGCAGATATCCGGGCCGCCTATGTGCTGGCTCCTGAACAGCCGCGCGCGATTGTGGCCTTTGGTACGACCTACGGCATGGGGCCCGAAGCCAAGCCCCTGTACGACCGCGCCATCACCTTGAAGCCGGACTACGGGCCCGCCTGGCGCGAGCGCAGCATGTGGAACTTCCGCAACAACAACCGGGAGCAGGCCCTGGTAGATGCCGACCAGGCCATCGCGCTGGACCCGAACGACATCAGCGCCATGAGCTGGAAGGGGTTCTATCTCAGCTTCATGGGCCGCAGCGAAGAGGCCCTGGCCATTACGCAGAAGGCGGCGGACATCGCACCCTGGGTCACCACTCTGTGGGCCAACATCGGTGCGTACGCGCTGAGCTGCAAGCAACACGAGCGGGCGGTGTCCGCGTGTTCGCGTGCCCTGGAGCTGGACCCGCGACAGCAGGAAGCCTGGATCAACCGGGCTGCAGCCAAGAATGCCCTGGGCGACCTGGACGGCGCGCTGGCGGACCTGACCCGCTTGCTGGAAGTCGCCCCCGGCCACCCCTGGGGCTACTACAACCGCGGCATGGTGTACCTGGCACGCAAGGAGCACGAGAGCGCCGTATACGACTTCAGCGAGACCCTGAACCGGTGTCCCACCGAGTTGTTTGACGCCTACTACCGTCGCGCGCTCTGCAACCGCGAGCTCGAGCGCTTTGATGCCGCTTTGGGAGACCTGCGCAGCTACCGGTCCATGCTGAAGGACCCGGCGGAAATCGCCGAAGTGGACAAGTTGATCGCCGAGGTTGACGCCCAGAAGTCCGGCGAATGACCGCCGCGGCGGCTCTTGACGCCGCTCTTAAAGCGGCTCGGCGCGGACCATCTTGAGCAGCTCTTCGCGCAGCGGCTGTTCGTCGCGGAACACGCCGGTGAGGCTGCGGGTCACGGTGGTCGAGCCCACTTTCTGGATGCCGCGCATCATCATGCACATGTGGCTGCACTCCAGAATCACTGCGACGCCTTTGGGCTGGATGGCGCGCTCCACCGCCTGGGCAATCTGAACGGTGAGCTGTTCCTGGATCTGCAGCCGGCGGGCAAACATCTCGGCAATGCGGGGCAGCTTGCTGATGCCGATGACGCGGCCATTGGGCACATAGGCAATGTGCGCGCGGCCAAAAAACGGCAGCATGTGGTGCTCGCACATGCTGAAGACGTCAATGTCCTTTACCAGCACGATGTCGTCGTTGAGGCTCTCAAAGACCGCGTCATTGACGATCTCGTCCAGTTGCTCCTGGTAGCCCTTGGTCAGCCAGCGCAGGGCCTGCTCCACGCGAAAGGGCGTCTTCTTCAGGCCCTCGCGCTCCGGGTTCTCGCCCAGCCCGCGCAACAGGCCGTGCACCAGGGGCGCGAGCGGGTCGCCCGGCTGAACGGCGCCTACGTCCACCACGCCCTTCAGGGTCCCCTCGAACAGGGACGTGTCCTCCAGAAACTGGTCATCCGGGTGGCTGGCCATGGTGGTGTCCTGTATGCAGTCCGGCGGACTCCGCCGCAATGACAAGCACGTAAACGAGGTTCTGGACAAGCTTAGTCCAATATTCTGTATTCTTCGGCTCCACGCGTCCCATTGCACCGAAAGTACACCATGCAGCCGCCTGTCTTTCCTGCCCTGCGCATTGAAGGCGAAGAGGAGTTGCTTCTTGCGCCCTATCGCGCCGCCACCTCCACCATGGCAGAGGCGCTGGTGCACCCCGGCGTGGAAAGCAGCCTGAAGGCGCCCGCCCTGCGCGGCCTGCAGCCCGACACCGTGGAGGCCTGGGACGCGGCTTTTGGCACCCTGGGCCTGCGCTGGGCCAACCTGGGCGTCTACAGCGCCACAGACTCGTTTTACTGCGCGCTGCAGCCGCAGGGTTTCGTGCCCTCGCAGCTCAGCGTCAGCCGGGGCGAGTGCAACCTGCCCGAGGGCGACCGGGCCCGAGCCGCGGCACCCCTGGTGGCCATGGCCGAGTGGGAGCTGTTCAAGCTGCGCGGCGACCGCGAGCGGCTGGCGCACGCCTTTGAGCTGCTTTACGCGGACTTTCAGTGGCGCGAACAGAACCAGCGCCGCCGCAACGGCCTGCTGGGCGGGACAGCCGCGCCGTATCGCCTGGCCAGCACCGGGCGCTTTACGCTGGGCGGGCGCATTGTGCCCAGCCTGGCGAACAACTCTTCCTGGGTGGATGCCTGCGGCATGTACGCCCTGAACCTGCGCGTGCTCTCCGAGATGGCGCTGCTGCTG
>JADLBZ010000047.1 GCA_020847415.1 Planctomycetota bacterium | reverse complement strand
TCAGCATGCGGATTTCGGCGCCAATCTGGTCCGGCGTCACAAAGTGGTGCGCGTCGTCCTGGGTAAAGGCCTGAACCCGGAAAAGGCCGTGCCGCACGCCCGACAGCTCACGACGATGCACCAGCCCCATCTCGCTGTAGCGGATGGGCATCTCGTTGTGGCTGTGCAGCCGCGCCCGGTAGATCATGCAGTGGCCCGGGCAGTTCATGGGCTTCACGGCCATGGGCCGCTCTTCCTCGACGTTATCGAGAATCTTGTCGGGGTTCTTCTCGTCGCGCAGCTTCATCTTGGTGAAGAACATGTTCTCGAGGTAGTTGGCGTAGTGGCCGCTGGTGTGCCACAGGCTCTCCGCGAGAATGATGGGCGCCTTCACCTCCTGGTAGGCGCGCAGGCGCAGCTTGCCGCGCATGTAGTTGACCAGGGCGTTCCACAGGGAGGCGCCCTTGGGCATGAAGAACGGAAAGCCCGGCGCCTCCTCCAGGAAGGTGAACAGCTCAAGCTGCTCGCCCAGCACGCGGTGGTCGCGCTTCTTGGCCTCTTCCAGCATGTGGAAGTACGCGTCCAGCTCTTCCTTGGAGAAGAAGGCCGTGCCGTAGATGCGCTGCAACTGCTCGCGCGAGGCGTCTGCCCGCCAGTACGAGCCCGCCACCTTGGTGAGCTTGACGTGCTTCAGCCAGCCCGTGCTGGGCACGTGGGGGCCGCGGCACAGGTCAATGAAATCGCCGTGCTTGTAGAAGCTCAGCTCCGCACCCTTGTCGCGGATGCCCTGCACCAGTTCGGCCTTGAACTTGTTGTGGCCGCCGTCAATGGCGCGGTAGCGGGCGTAGTGTTCGTTGGCGTCGTCGTAGCTGGCAGCGCAACGCACGAAGGGGTGGCTTTCCTTGGCAATGGCGGCCATTTCGGCCTCAATGCGCGGAAAGTCCTCAGGGCTGATCTTCTGCTCGGGCAGGTAAATGTCGTAGTAGAAGCCGTCATCCACCACGGGGCCGATGGTGAGCTGGGCCTTGGGGAAGATGCGCAAGATGGCGTCCGCCATCATGTGGGCGGCGCTGTGGCGCAGCACCTCAAGGGCTTCTTTGTCTTTCTTGGTGAGGATCTGGACCTCGGCGCCGTCGGGCAGCGGCAGCGCAAGATCCACCACCGCGCCGTTCACGCGGGCGGCAACGGCATCCTTGGCGAGCCTGGAACCAATGGAAGCGGCGAGGTCTGCGGCGCTGGCACCTTCATGGACCTGCCGGGCGCTCCCGTCCGGGAGCTTCACGCTTGGCATGGTTGTTCTCCTCTGCGGGACGGCAACGCCCGTCCTCGCGACCGGCCGCGGCGGCAACGCCCGTCGCGGCATGAGGATACCATAGCAGCCGCACTTGCCGCGTCAAGAGTTGAAACAGGCCTGCCGCGGCAATCCACTCGCGGCATAATGCGCCCATGCGCCGCGTGCTGATTCCCGCGCCCACCACATGGGACCACCGCCAGCTCGCTCAGTGCAGACCAGACTGGGCCGGCCGGTTTGAGCCGGTGTTCACGGAGATTCCTGAGCACGAGTTGCCCTACGACTTTGACTGCCTGGCGCATGTGCAGCGCTGTGTACAGCAGCATCGCGGCATTGCCGGCACCTTCAGCAGCAGCGACTACCCCGGCGCCATTGAGGCTGCCGCCATCGCGTCTGCCCTTGGCCTGCCCGGTTCGCCCCCCGCGGCGGTGCTTCGTGCCGGCCACAAGTTTGCAGCCCGGCAGGCAGGTGCGCAGGTCATACCGCAAGCGACGCCGGCCTTTGCGCTGATCAATCCCGACGCGCCACAGCCGCCGCCGTTTGGCTTGCCTTGCTTCATCAAGCCGGTGAAGGGCGCCTTCTCCATGCTGTCGGCTGTGATCGCCGACGAGGGCGGCTTGCGCAGTTTCTTTGCCAGGCCCGGGGTAGGGGACTATCGCAAGTACTGGCTGGCTGCTTATCGCGGCCTGCTGGACGCCTGGCTGCCCGGCCAGCCGGACCCCGGCCACTGGCTGGCTGAGCAGTTGCTGCACGGCGCCCAGTACACCGTGGAGGGGTACGTTCAAAACGGCGTCGTGCGGGTGATCGGGATCGTGGAGACGCTGTTTCATGGCAGCACAGGCAGCTTCCGGCGGTTCGACTACCCCGCCCCGCTGCCCCCGGAGCAAGAGCATTCCATGCACGCTGCAACCACGCGCGTCGTGGCGGCCTTGGGCTTGGACCACACCTTCTTCAATGCCGAGTTCAAGGTCAGCCCGCGCACGGGCCAGCCCATGTTGCTGGAGGTCAACCCCCGCATTTGCGGCCAGTTTGGTGATCTCTACGCCAAGGTAGACGGCCGCAACACCTACTCCGCCGCCCTGGAGCTGGCCTGCGGGGAACTTGTACGCTGGCCCCAGCGTCAGGGCGACTTTGCCGTCGCAGCCAGCGTGCCGCTGCGTGTGTTCTCGCCCTGCGTGTGCGAGAGAAGCCCGCCGCACGAGGCGATCGCGGCTGTGGAGCGACGCTATCCCGGCACACTGGTCTGGAACGAAGTGGCCATGGGGCAGCGGCTTATAGACTTCAGCTCTGAGGACGGCGCGAGCCTGCGTTACGCCGTGATCAACCTCGGCGCCGAGAACTACCAGGCCCTGCAGGAGAAGGTGGACACCGTGTGCGACGAGCTGGGTTGGCGCTTTGCAGCCATTTGATTACGCGAGATCGAACAGCAGGAACTCCGTGTCGCTCGTGGCCTGCACCTGAAGCTCGCTCTCGTCGCTGATGGCGGCGCCGTCGGAGGTCGCCAGCGCCAAGCCGTTCAAGAGGCATCCGCCCCGCGTTACCTGCAGCCAGGCATGGCGGCCTTTGGCTACCGGAAGGCGCACTTCCTGGCCGGGGTTCAGTCTTGCCGCCCACAGCCGAGCGTCGGTGCCGATGGTGGTGCTGCCCTCGGCGCCGTCGGGAGAGGCCACCAGCACCAGCCGGCCGGCCTGGTCGTGGCTGGGCAGCGAGCGCTCTTCGTAGCCGGGCGTTAGCCCGCGTTGTCGCGGCAGCAGCCAAATCTGGTAGAGGTGGCAGGCTTGGCCAGGGCTGGCGTTGAACTCGCTGTGCAGGATGCCTGTGCCGGCGCTCATGCGCTGTACCACTCCGGGGCGGATCACGCCGTGGTTGCCCAGGCTATCGCGGTGCTCCAGCTCGCCTCGCAGCACATAGGTGACGATTTCCATGTCACGGTGCCCGTGCATGGGAAAGCCGCCGCCGCCCGCCACGATGTCCTCGTTCATGACCCGCAGGGCGCGAAAGCCCATGTGCCGGTCGTCGTGGTAGTCAGCAAACGAGAAGGTGTGCCAGGTGTTCAGCCAGCCGTGGTCAAAGTGGCCGCGCTCGGCGGCACTGCGGATGCGGATCATGGTCAGCCCCTTTCCTGATCGGAACGTTCCACGTGGAACTGCTATTCCGCCGCGGGGGCAACAAACCATCCGCATTCTGTGCACGGGTCCGTTCTTGTCGCACCCCTTGATAGGGTTTTCGGCAGGGGACAGAGCAGGAGAACGCCGTGTACCGCACGATCCGCATAGAGCAGACCGCCGATGGCCGCTGGGCTGTCGTGAGCGAAGGCCTGGACGGCAGCCGCGAGGTGCAGCAGACCTGCCCGACCATGGAAGCCGCCGAAGAAGCCGCGAGCAGCTAGGGCTTGCGATAGACGTTGATGCCCAGCTTGTAGCCGCCCTTGCCGGCCTTCTCGTACTCGATGGTCTGGTTGCCCTCGCTGCTGGCAACAATAATGGTCTTGCCGCTGCTGCTGGGGCCGAATTCCTTGCTCAGGTCCACCCGGATGACCAGGGTGTCGCCCTCAACCTTCATGTCCACGTTTTTCATCGTTCACCTCGTTCGCTGAGTCTGATTCGCTGCCGCCTATCACGAACCCGTCTGGCCCTCGAGGCCAAGGTCGCGCACCAGCTCAAAGTCCTGTTCCTTGGTGCGGCCGGCGGTGGTCAGGTAGTTGCCCACCATCATCCCGTTGGCACCAGCCATGAACAGGAACGGCTGAAGCTGCCGCAGGTTCTGGATGCGGCCGCCAGCCACAAAGATATCGCTGTCGGGGTTGGTCAGCCGGAACACAGCCAGCAGGCGCAGGCACTCCAGAGGCTCCAGTTCCTGCTTGCCGGCCAGAGGCGTGCCGTGCACGGAGACCAGGAAGTTCACCGGGATGTGCTCGGGGCGCAGGCTGCGCACCTGCAGCATGAATTCAACGCGCTGGGCGTCGCTCTCGCCCAGGCCGAAAATGCCGCCGCAACACACCTCCATGCCCGAGTCCTTGGCATGGCGGATCGTGTCGTAGTTGTCCTGCCAGTCACGGGTGGTGCACACCTGCGGGTAGAAACTGCGGCTGGCCTCCAGGTTGTGGTGGTAGACCTCGCAGCCGGCCTCGCGCAGCTGCTTCATTTCTTCGGGGCCGGCGACGCCCAGGCTGACATCGGGCAGCACCTTGCCCTCGGCGCGGATGCGGCGGATGGCCTCGCAGATCTGGTCGAGTTGCGGCCCCTTGCGGATGCCCCGCCACGCAGCCACCAGGCCGAAGTTGGTGCTGCCGTGCTCCACGCTCTCGCGGGCGGCATCCACCATCTGCTGGGTGCTCATCAGGCCATAGGCGGCAGCGCCGGTGTCTTTCTGCCAGTGGGCGCTCTGGGCGCAGAATCCGCAGTTCTCGCCGCAGTTGCCGCTCTTGATGTTCACGATGCCGCAGCGGTGCACCTGGTCGCCCACGAAGTGCTGCTTCACCAAGTGTGCGGCGTACATCAGGTCGTAGGCGCGGCTGGCCGGCAGCGAAAGCAGCTTCAGGGCCGTGTCGACGTCCAGGGCGCCGCCTTCGATGACAAACTCGGCCACGTTGATAAGAGGACCGTCACCAATCACGGGCTGCGTTGCGGTCGCGGTTCCTGCCATGGCAAGCTCCTTGTCTGCCCGCTATTTGCGGCCTTCCTGGGCCTTCAGGGCCCGCCAGCCGATATCCTTGCGGAACACCATGCGGTCGTACTGGATCTTGGCAATGGCGTCGTACGCCTTGCGGCGCGCGTCCGGCAGGTCGGCACCCGCGGCCACCACGCTCAGCACGCGGCCGCCGTTGGTGTACCACTGGCCGTCCACGCGCTTGGTGCCCGCGTGAAACACCTGCACATCCGGCCCAAAGTCCGAATCCAGGCCGCGGATCTTGTAGCCCTTTTCAAACTCGCGGGGGTAACCCCCCGAGGCCAGCACAACGGTGACCACCGCGCGCGGGTCCCAGTCCACCTCCACGGTGTCCAGCTTGCCGTCCACGGTGGCCGACAGCACCTCGTAGAAGTCACCTTTCATGCGCATCAGGATGCTCTGCGTCTCCGGGTCGCCAAAGCGCACGTTGTATTCCAGCACCTTGGGACCCTGCCGCGTCATCATCAGGCCGGCGAAAAGCGTGCCCTTGAACGGCACATCCTCGCGGTTCATGGCGTGCACGGTCTGCACCAGCACGTCGCGCTCAATCGCGGCCAGGTGCTCGTCGCTGACCTGGGGCAGCGGGCTGTAAGTGCCCATGCCGCCGGTGTTCTCTCCGGTGTCGCCATCGCCCACGGCCTTGTGGTCCTGGGCCAGGCACAGGGGCAGGATGGTGTGGCCGTCGGTAATGGCGTGGGCGCTGACTTCCTCCCCCTGCAGAAAGTCCTCGATCAACAGCTTGCGGCCCGCGGCGCCGAAACGCTTGGCCACCATGGCTTCGCGAACGGCGGCTTCGGCCTGTTCTTGCGTCTTGGCGACGGTTACGCCTTTGCCCGCCGCCAGGCCGTCGGCCTTGATCACGATGGGATAGTCGCAGTTGCCCAGGTACTCCAGGGCCGGCTGGGCGCTCTCGTAGACCTTGTGTCCCCCGGTCTGGATGCCGTTGCGGGACATGATCTCCTTGGCAAAGGCCTTGCTTCCCTCCAGCCGCGCGGCCTTTTGCGTGGGGCCGTAGATGCGCAACCCACGACGCTGGAAGAGGTCCACAATGCCGTCCACCAGCGGGTCTTCTGGGCCAACTACCGTCAGGTCAATCTTGCGCTCGCGGGCAAAGTCGGCCAGTTCGCGCAACTGCGTGGGTTTCAACGGCACGCACTCGGCCAGCGAGGCCATGCCGTCCGAGCCGGGGGCTGCATAGATCTGCGTCACATGGCGCGACTGCCGCAACTTCCACACCATGGCGTGTTCACGCGCGCCGCTGCCGATCACCAGTACCTTCATGGCCGCGCCTCCCCGCCGGGGCTGGTCGCCACCATGGCCTGCAGGGCCGAGCGTTTTCCGGGGTCCACTGGCAGCAGCACGATGAAGCGAGTGCCCTTGCCCTCCTCGGACTCGAACGTGATCTGGCCGCCGTGCTCCTGCACGATGCGTTGCACCATGGCAAGGCCCATTCCTGTGCCGCCCTTCTTGGTGGTGAAGTAGGGGCGAAACATACGATCGCGGTTGGCGGCTGCAATGCCGCAGCCCGTGTCGGTTACCTCAAGGCCAAGCAGGTCGCCTTTGATGCGGGCGCGCACGATGACCTCGCCCCCCTTGACGCTGTCAATGGCGTCAAAAGCGTTGGTCAGCAGGTTTAACAGGGCCTGGCGCAGGTAGCGCGCGTCCACGACCACGTCCAGCCGCCCCTCGTAGTCGAAGTGCAGCCGCACGTTGCGTCGGTTGGCCTCGGCACCCAGGAACTCGAGCAGTTCCACGATCATCTCGCGCACGTCGGTCTGCACGAGTTTCAGGTCGTGACCGCGGGCAAAGGCCAGGAACTCCTGCACAATATCGTCGAGGTGGGCGACCTCGCGCAACAGCAGCTCAATCTTGCGGCGGGCGCGCTGGGCGGTGAGGGAGTCGTCTTTGCGCGTGTCCTCTTCCAGCAGTTGCAGGGTCAGCTTGATGGTGCTGAGAGGGTTCTTGATCTCGTGGGCCAGGCCGCCCGCAAGCTGGCCCAGGAACTCGAGGCGCGACGGGTTGCTCACGGTGCGTCTCCCGGCGGCTCGCCCGCGTCGCCCTCCAGGCCCAGGACTTTGGCCAGCATGAGCAGTTCCTGCGTACCAGCCGCCGATGACTCACGGATGGCCTGAATCTGCGGGTGCAGCAGCTTGTTCAGCAGCCGGTCGGCAAAGGAGGCGATCTCGTCGCGCTGGGCGGGGTCCAGGGCCGCCAGCTTCGCCAGCAGACGCTCCAGTTCCTGCTTCTTCAGTGTCTCAGCCCGCTCGCGCAACTCGCTGATCATGGGCCCCACGCCCATGGCCTGGAAGGCAGCCAGAAACTTGCTTGCTTCTTCATCGAGGATGACCTGGCAGCGTGAAAGCTCCTTGCTGCGCGCCATGGCGTGCTCGGCAACCACGCGTTCCAGGTCGTCCACGTTGTACAGGTACACGCCGTCTACCTCGGCGGCGTCAGCCGCGATGTCACGCGGCACGGCCAGATCCAGGGCAAACACCGGCTGATAGCCCCGCCTCTTCTGCGAGCGGGCAAAGGCCGCCCGGTCCAGGATCGTGCCCGTGGCAGCAGTCTGGCTGATCACGATATCGGCTGCGGGCAGGTAGTCCTCCAGCAGCTCAAAGGGCACAGCATCGCCCTGAAAGCGCTGGGCAAGCTCCTTGGCGCGGTCCAGGGTGCGCGAAAGGACGAGCACCCGACCGATACCGTTCTCACGAAGGTAGGACAACGTAAGCTCGCCCACTTCGCCGGCGCCGATCAGCAGCGCCGTCTTGCTGCCCAGGTCTTCACACACGCGCCGGATGAAACCGACCGCCACGCTGGAGACCGAAAGCTGTCCCTCACTGATGCCAGTCTCGGTGTGCAGCCGCTTGGCCACGCCAAACGCGCGATGGAACAGGCTGTTCAGGGCCTTGCCCGTGGCGCCCTCGCTTTGCGCCATCAGGTAAGCTTTCTTTACCTGGTTCAGGATCTGTGTTTCGCCCAGGACCAGGCTGTCCAGGCCGCCCGATACCCGCAGCAGGTGCTTCACCGCGTCAATGCCGCGGTGCGAGTAGCAGTAGCGGTCCAGGTAGTCGGGCTTGAGGTTGTGGTCGGCAGCCAGCACGCCCAGCAGGCGGGCACGTGCGTCCTCTGCCGTGGTGAAAGCGTAGATCTCGACCCGATTGCAGGTGGAGAGCAGGACGCACTCGTCGCTGCCGGCGCGGTCACGGAAGTCCCGCAGGGCCGAGGGCACACGGCGTTCGGGGTACGCAACCCGCTCGCGCACCTCAAGGGGCGCGAACTTGTGGTTGATACCCAGCACGACATAGCGCTGCATGCTAGACCCGCCCCGCAGTGTCCACGGGCTGGCGCGAGGCCCGTTCAACCAGCCCAAGACCCACATAGCTTGCAATCACCAGCAGCAAGCCCACCAGCAACAGGTAGTAGTGCCGCCTGCCGTGCAGCCAGCCCGCCAGGCGGCCCACAAACGTCGCCAGCAGCACCGTCCACAAAACCAGGCTGGCCAGGATCTTGGGGTTATGGTGCAAAGCACCCCAGTCCGATGCGCTGAAGGTCGCAAATCCAAGCAAGAAGCCCAGCGTCAGCAGCGGAAGGCCCACCAGCACGCACTGGTTGACCAGCCGCTTCAGGCTCTCCAGCGGCGGAAAGCTGGCCACGATGCGGGACTCAAGCCTGCGCTTCAGAGCACGCTCAGAGATCAGGAACATCAACGACGCGGTAGCAGCCATGAAGAACACGCCGTAGGCAAGCACGGTCAGCACGATGTGCAGGACCAGCAGGGGATTATCCAGCGGGCCGTCACTGCTGCCGGCGCTGCCCGCCAGCAGGAAGCTGAGCATGAAGATCAGGGACAGGGCCGGGAAGGCAAAGCCGCCCAAGGCCGGCATGGGTTTGATCCGCGTGGCCACAAAGTAGGCCAGCGCCAGGAAGAACGCCGAGAGCACCAGCACCTCAAAGATGTTCTGCAGCGGCGTGGTGCCGGACTCCAGGAAGCGCGCCACAAAGTAGACGCCCAAAGCGCCCGTGGCTGACATGCCGGTACCGTCGGCCCAGCTCATGCGGGCCCTGGCGGGCAGCAGCAAAGCGACCAGCGCCAGGATGCCCGCGACCACGTAGCCCGCCACGGCGGCATGCAACGCCACCGCGGCCACCGGGCCGATGGCGTCGCGCGAAAAGTCGTGGAAGGC
>JADLBZ010000046.1 GCA_020847415.1 Planctomycetota bacterium | reverse complement strand
TCCACACGAGCGGCAAGAGCTGCTGGGCGGCCTGCGCGAGCTGCCCCGGCGGCTGCCGGCGGCCCTGCTGGCGGCCCTGCTGCTGTGGCTGGCCTCGGACACTGCGGGCTTCTGGCCCCTGGCCTGGGTGGCGTTCTTTCCGCTGGCGGCGGCGCAACGCGGGGTCGGGCCCGTGGCAGCCCTGGTGCTGGCCCTGTGCGCCCTGCTGCCGCCTGCGGTGGGGCTGGGGTTCTGGTTGGGTGCTGACGCGCGGGTGTGGGGTGCAGCCTGCGCGCCGGTGCTAGCCGTTGCTGCGCTGGAGCTGCCGGTGGTGGCCCGGCGCTCGCGGTGGCTGCGGGGGCCGTTGCTGGCCCTGCTGCTGACCGGCGCCTGGGCCCAGCTGGTGCCTCACGGCGAAGCACTGATCCCCCTGGGCGGTCTCATTGACAGCGGGGTGATTCGCCTCGTCTATCCCAAGCTGGGGCTGGCCACGGTGGCGGCGCTGATGGCCACGCTGGCCTGGGCCGCGGCCAACCTGGGCGCCGCAGGCCGGCGCCCCGGCCTGCCCACCCAGCGCAAGGCCCTGGTTGGAGCCGCGGTGCTGGCGTGCATCGCGTTCGTGGACTGGCTGGATCTGCGCTCGCGGCCGCCGCTTTCCGGCGACATGGCAGCCACCGTGCTTGGCGTGCCGGGCGGCATGCCGGCGGCGGCTGAACTGCCGAGCAGCCGCGGCACGGTCTTTCTGGGCTGCATTGCCGTGCCCGGCGACGACTCGGCGGCGGCGCTGCTCGGCGAGTGCCGGGAGCTTGCAACCCGGCGCTCCTGCACGGTGGCTGTGCTGATGGCACTGCCCGGTGAAACGCGTGGTTATCTGCTGGTGCGCGGCGACGGCGAGAGTTCACGCACCTGGCAAGGCGCCCCCGGCGAAGCTTTGGGCGAGCCCCTGATTGTGGAGGGCCCCGGCAACCTGATGCTCTTCCCGGACCTGCGCATGGCCCGCAACCACAGCTCGCACCTGGACCTGCAGCTCTGCGCCACTCTCGCTGTCCCGCGCCACGACGCCGAGGTGCGCTTTCGCGTGCGCGAGCAACGGCGCGCTGCCCTGATCCGCGGCACGCGCCAGGTGGCGCTGTGGCCGGGCGGCGGCGTGGCGGTGGATTCGCGGGGCGACGTCGTTGCGTCCAGCCAGGGCGGCGAGGCAGTCTCGGTGGTGCTGCCGTTCGGTGATGCGCGCGGCGAAGCGATGGCCCGGGCGCGTTTCACGGTCTACGAGACCATCCTGCGCTGGGCGGCGCCGGCCCTGTGGGTGATGCTGCTGCTGGTATCGGTCGTCAATCTGGCCAAGCGTCGCTACCTGGCGCGCCAGGCGACCTCCGGCGCCCGGACAGGAAGTGACTCGACGCCTTCGGCACAGAGTTAGCCCGCTTGCCGCGGCGGCTGGCAGTTGCAACCGCGCCGTCGCCCGTGTAACATAAAAAACGTAAAGGGGACGCCATGGCGGACATCCGACGCATCCTCAAGGTGGAAGTGCCTCTGATTGTGCGGCTGGCCGCCAAGGAAATGTCCGTGCGCGAGGTGCTGGACTTGGCGCCCGGCGCGGTGATCCACTTCGAGACGAACTACGAAACGGCGCTGGCGCTGATGGCCAACTCGCGAGTCATTGCGCGCGGCCGCGCCGTGAAGATGGGCGAGCGCTTCGGCCTGCAGATCAGCGAGGTCGGCGACCTTGCCGACACCCTGCAAGCGCTGCGTTAGCCGGGCCACCTTGCAGCAACGCAGGAACTCGCTTGCACTGGCCTTCCGGCATGTCCAGAATGGCCCGGCAAGACATGCAGCCAACTCACCCCAGCCGGCAAGCCAATGCACCGCACCCCGTGCGGCTGCCCTTTTCGTGAGTTCGCTAGCCCCGCGCCGCGTGTCGGTTCGCACCTTGTTCGCGCGCGCCTGAAGCAGTTCGTTTCCAGACCCTGAACAACAACCCGTGACCCCGGCAGCCATCGTCGCTGCCCTGGAGGATTTATGGCTGGACAGAGTTCGCCTCTGCCCTGGGAGGGGCTTAGCCGCGACCGCGCGGTTGCCATGAAGCAAGCCGCCATCCTGGTGGACATTCGTCGTTGCGTGGGCTGCCACGCCTGCGGCGTGGCCTGCAAGACCGAGAACGACGTCCCCCTGGGCGGCTTTCGTATTCGCACGCACTACGTGCAGCGGCCGGACAAGCCGACCTTTGCCTTCGTGCCGATGATGTGCCAGCACTGCAAAGACGCCCCCTGCATCCCGGCTTGCCCCAACGAGGCCATTGAGCGGCTGCCGGACGGCCGCGTGGACATCAACAAGGCCAAGTGCAAGTCCGACACCGCCTGCATGGACGCCTGCCCCTATGGCGCCATCTACGTGGACCCCCAGACCGAGAAGGCCGACAAGTGCAACCTGTGCACCCAGCGCACCGAGGTGGGGCTGCAACCGGCCTGCGTGGAGGCTTGCCCCACAGAGGCCCTTCGCTTTGGGGATATGGGCGCTGAAGACAGTGAAGTCGCCAGGCTGGCGGCTGCCCACAAGGCCGTGGCCATGAAGCCGGATGCCAAGACCAACCCGGCAGTGCGGTACATCGGCCTGGAGGCCTACATGCAGGACCAGGCCAAGGGCATCCAGCTCGGCAAGGGCGAGAACGGAGTCCTTTACGAACAGTAGGCGCACGCGCCAAAGGAGCAGCCATGTCCGACATCACACGACGTAACTTCATGAAATACACGGCGCTGGCGCTGGGCGCCGGCGTGCTGGGCGCGCGAGCAGCGAGCGGCCAGGGCGCACCGAATAAACCGGCGCGCAAGGTCAAGCATGTGGCGCGCCGCATTGATTACACCAAGGCAAAGGCCACGCCGACCATCTGCTTTGGTTGCACCACCCAGTGCGGCGTGCTGGGCTGGGTGTTTGAGGGCCGCGTGGTGCGCATCACCGGCAACCCGCTGGACCCCAACAACCGCGGCAAGATCTGCGCCAAGGCCAACGGCATGATTGAGGGCCAGTACTACCCTGAGCGCATCCTTTATCCGCTGCGCCGGTTGGGCAAACGCGGCGAGCACAAGTGGAAGCGCATCACCTGGGACGAAGCCCTGGATGAAATCGCCGCGCGGATGAAGAAGATCAAGGACTCCGGCCGCCCGGACCTGATGGCTGTGCACACCGGGCGTGACAAGACCCAGGGAGTGATCCAGCGCTTCCTGTACGCCTTTGGCAGCCCGCAGGCGCTGAACCGCCGCGCTATCTGCAGCAGCAACCCGCGCGTTTCGAACATGAGCTACTTCGGCGAGCCCGTGGACTGGGACACGGGCGACTACGCCGCCACGAAATACGTGATCAACTTCGGCAGCAACCCCATGGAAGCCCACCAGGGCGGCATGGGCGCTATGCAGCGCATCCAGCAAGCCCGTGTGGACAGGGGCGCCAAACTGGTCACCTTCGAGGTGCGCCCCAGCGCCACAGCCAGCGTCTCGGACGAGTACTTCATGGTGCGGGCGGGCACGGACGGCGCCATCGCCATGGCCATGGCCCACGTCATCCTGCGCGAGAAGCTGCACAACGAGGCCTTCTGGAAGCGCTGGTGCAACTTCCCGCTGGACAAGCTGGCCGAGCACCTGAAGCCCTTCACGCCGGAGTTTGCCGAGAAGGAATCCGGTGTTCCCGCCAAGGATATCGAACGCATCGCCATTGAGTGGGCCAAGTGCGCCCCCGCCTGCCTGACCTTGATCAACCGCGGCATCACCAAGCACTACAACGGCGCCCACGCGGGCCGCGCCGCGCGCCTGCTGGACATCCTGGTGGGCAACATCGGCAAGCCGGGCGGCTTCACCATGACCAGCCGCAGCAACTGGAAAGGGGAGTGGGGCCAGGACGGCCTGCCCAAGTTCGGCATGCCGGAGCCCGCCCCAACCGCACCGGCGCCGTGGCTGCCGGGCACGCCCATGTTTGAGGAGCTGCCCCAGAAGGTGAAAGATCGCGTAAAGGGCTGGCCTGAGGACATGCAGAAGAAGTACTTCGGCGAGCTGTATACCCCCAGCGAGTACCCGCTCAGCTTCTCGTGGCAGGTGATGCGCGTGGGACAGCTGGTCTACCCGTACCTGAAAGAAGGCCGCGGCCGCCTGGAGCTGTACTTCAGCTACGTCTTCAACGCGGGCTACAATTACCCGGAATCGCAGCTTGCCCGCGAAGTGCTGGCAGACGAGAAGCTGATCCCGTTCCACGTGGCCATTGACGTGGTGATGAGTGAGACCTCGGCTCTGGCAGACATCGTCCTGCCCGAGACCACCAGCCTGGAGCGCTGGGACTTCCAGGTGACCAACGCCTACGAGCTGGTGCCCTTCACCGGCATCCGCCAGCCGTTGACCAAGCCCCTGGGGGAGGCGCGCAGTGTGCTGACTATCTTCCGCGACCTGGCGCGCCGCGTAGGCGGCGGCATGGAGACCTACTTCAACTTCGAGGAAGACGAGCAGTTCTACAAGGAGGCAATGAAGAACCTGCCCATCTCGTGGGACGAGCTCAAGCGTCGGGGCATCTACTTTGACGAGATGCGCAGCAAGGATTACGAGCTGCACGAGCGCGCGGTGCCCGAGAAGGAGATGGAAGGCGCCACCGTGGACGAAAAGACCGGCGTCATCAGCAAGGACGACAAGGGCAAGAAGAAGGTCCTGGGCATCATGGCGGACGGCAAGGCCATTCGCGGCTTCCCCAGCAAGTCGCGCAAGATTGAGGTCATGCAGGACCTGTTCCCCAAAGCAGCCAAGTGGGCCGGCCTGCCGGAGAGCGACCCCTGCAGCAGCCCCTTGCCCACGTACTTCCGCGTGCCCAGCCACGAAAACATGGCGGACAACGAGCTGCACCTGGTGACCTTCAAGTGGAACGTGCACACCCAGTCACGCAGCAACTACTTCAAGTACCAGGTCGAGATCGTGCATAACAACCCGGTGTGGATGAACCCCAAGACCGCGGCCGCCATGGGCCTGAAGGAGGGCGACTGGATCGAGGTGTCCGTCAAGCGTCCCAAGGGCAACACCTACCGCGGCAACGAGCCCGGTTTTGTGGCCAGCTTCAAGAACCGCGTGAAGCTGCTGGCGGGCATGCACCCCAAGGTTATCGCCTGCAGCCACCATGTGGGCCACTGGGAGCAGGGCGTGGTGGCAACAGCCAAGCTGAGCGCCGAGGCCAACGGCAAGGAAGGCCACGACCCGGCCCTTACGGACCGCAACCTGCCGGACAACATTTGGTGGGCCCGCAGCAAGGGCGGCCCCGGCAACGGCGTGCACATCAATGAGGTCTTCCCTATTGACCCGACGCCGCTGGTGGGAACCCAGAACTGGTACGACTGCGTGGCTGTGGTGCGCAAGGTGTAGCTGTGGCGGACGTATGAGCAAAACGGGGGGCGGAGGCAACTCCGCGCCCCCTTTGGCGTTGCGGACCGTGCGGCAGGCTGAAGCAGGCCGACCAGCCGCGGCGTTACGGCTTGCCGTGGATGCGCGCCCAGAGGGCCGCGCTGTCCACACCCTTGGCCTGCAGCACCAGGTCCGCCACCTCGCGCACTTGAGGTCCCCGTACACAGCCCGCTCATTGATATTCAGAGTGAACCACGCGCATGGTATTCTCTTTGATGATGCAGAGCCATGCGTTGCGCTTCACGTAAAAGGACCCGGAATGGGCTGGTCCCAGAGGATCGAAGAAGACCCGGCTCTGAAGCGCAAGGTGGCGCTGTGGTCCGTCGTCGCTGTTATCAGTATCTTCGTTGTTGTTATCGGATTCGTCTTCTTTGGGCGGACCGAGTCGCCTCAAAACAGCGCGAAGCGAGCTAACCAATCAAGGAGCCACAGCGCGCCGAAGCATGAGCAGGCACGTCCGACGTCCGAGCGAGTCGCGGCTGAAGGAGGCACGCCCACGGAATGGGTGGAGGTTCTTGCCTACGTACTCCTATGCGTGCTAGTCTTGATATTGTCGTTTGCGATTGGGCGGAAGGCGGGAGTCCCCGCCAGCAACCCTGTGTTGAGATGCTGCGTTGGGTTTTGGGTCTTGCTCAGATTTGCAGCACAGGTGGCATTGGAGCTGTTACGGACGTCACGTCGGTAGCTCTGTGCGCGCTCAAGCCTTGCCGTGGATGCGCGCCCAGAGGGCCGCGCTGTCCACACCCTTGGCCTGCAGCACCAGGTCCGCCACCTCGCGCACAGCGCCGCGCCCGCCGGGAAAGCGGCTCACAAACCGGGCGCGCTGCAGGGCAAAGCTGCCGGCGTCGGCAGGCGCCACGGGAATGCCGGCCAGGGCAAAGGCCTCGGCGTCGTTCACGTCATCGCCCACGTACACCGCCTGCGCGGCTGTCGCGCCGAACTCGGCCAGCAGGCCGGCCAGGGCGTCCCCTTTGCGCTTCATCTTGGGGCGGTAGGCCGAGAGCATCAGGCGTTTCACGCGTGCAGCCACCACGGGGCTGTCTTCGCTGGTGATGACCGCCACGCGCACGCCGGCCTCCTCCAGCAGGCGCAGGCCCATGCCGTCGCGGATGAAGAAGGCCTTGGCCAGTTCGCCGTCGGCGCCGTAAATGACTGTGCCGTCGGTCAGCACGCCGTCCACGTCGCAGGCCACCAGTTTCACGGCGGCCCATTCTGCCTGCGTCACGCTGCTCATGTGCGGCCGTTGCCTCCGTTGCGCTTCATCAGCTCGTGTTCGATGCGCTCCATCCAGGGGCGTAGTTCCTGCTCCATGAACTGGTCCAGCCGCTGGGAAATGCGGTCGTCAATGCAGCGGGCCAGATTTTCGTCCACGCCCGCGTGCCAGGGCCGGTCTTCTTCGTTGGTCGCCGGGGCTTGCGCGACGGCGGTTTCGGCGGCAGGGGCTTCTGCCCCTGGAGCAGGTCGGGCGCCCTCCGTGGCGGGGGCAGCGGGCGTGGGCCCGGCGGGTGCGTCGGCCGCCTTGGGCGCCGGCTCTTGGGTGCGGGCCGCGGGCACGGCGGGCGCAAAGGCCTGGTCCGGTCGCACGCCGGCAGCCTCGGGCTCGGGTTTGCTCTGCGCGGCTCGCGGCTTCAGCTTCACTTCGGTGGCAGGCTTATCGTCGTCGGTGAACTGGTCGTCAAAGATGTTGCGGGCGACCTCGTCCTTGCCCTCGCGAAGTCCCAGCATGAGTTGCCGGGCCATGTCGCGCGCGCCGCCGTTGGCCAGGTCTTTCAGGCGCTTGCTCAGGTCGTCGGCCAGGCCGCCGGCCAGCGCCTCCGGGTCCACTGTCTCGCCGCGCTCGGCGGCAGCCACTGCTTCTTTCTCGGCGGCTTTCAGGGCGCGATTGCGCCACAGGCTGCCCAGGGCCACGCCGCCCTCGATCAGGACAAACACCGGCGCGCCGGCAATGAGCATGTCAATGGGGCTGCCCGTGGGCGAAATGATCGCGCCCACAATGATGGACACCATCACCGTGTAGCGCCGCTTGCCGCGGAAGAACGCGGCACTGACCAGCCCGAAGCGGATCAGCGGCGCCACCACCAGCGGGATCTGGAAGACAAAGCCCAGGCCGGCGGTCAGGGCGAACACCAGGCCCAGGAACTGGTCCAGCGCGTAGTTCTGCTGAACGTGGAAGTCCTGCACGTTGAAGTCCAGCAGGAAGGGAATGCTGATGGGCAGCAGCACATAGCGCCCGAAGGCGGCACCCGCCGCGAACAGCACAAAAATGGAGGGAATTGCCACCTGGAAGAAGCGCCGCTCGTGGCGATACAGCCCCGGCGCGACAAACCAGTAAAGCTGCATCATGCACCACGGGTAGGCAAACACCAGCGCGGCATAGAAGCTGACCCGCGCCGTGGTGCTGAAGGTCTCCAGCGGGTTGATCACCGCAAACTGGATCGGCACCTGGACCGTCTCGCCGTCCACGACGCGTTCAATTACCGCGATGCCCTGGATGTAGCGCACGATGTCGTCGGCCCACAGGCCAAAGACCACCGAAAAAGCCACGAACACGCCCGCCAGCGCCCAGATCAGGCGGCGGCGCAACTCCACCAGGTGGCTGGAGAACGGTGCCGGCGTTTCCTCCATGGCGCAAGCGTACCCGTTGGCCGTGCGGAAGGGGAGTTGGCAGTTAGCCCCGGGGACTACTGGCGGCGGGCCGTGCGTTGCTAAGATGGGTGCCTGTCTGGAAACCCGTCGCCCGAAATCGCCACGCTCAGAGTCGCCAGGCAGGCTCTAAGGCCAGACCGACCGGACCCGTATGGACTGCCAGTGCTGCAACAAGAAGCCCGCCCGCATCCGCATCTGCGATGTGGAGAGCAACAACGTCGCCGACCAGTTCAACGTCTGCCCGGACTGCTGGACCTTCGTGCGGCGCTACTTGTTTGACATGGCCAAGCCGCTGCTGCCCACAGCCGACGTGCTGAAAGAAGTGCGCGAGTTGCTGGCCAACAAGGAAACCGCCTTGCTGGTGCCCGACAAGCCGGGCGAGCTGGCGGTGCCGGAGAAGGCCGCCGCGGCCCCGGTGCCGGTGTGCCCCGTGTGCGGCCTGACGCTGGCCGGGTTCAAGGCCAAGGGCCGCTTTGGTTGCGCCAAGGACTACGAGTTGTTCGCCGAGCACTTGGACCCGCTGTTCGAGCGCATCCATGACGCCACGCCGCCGCGCCACAAGGGGCGTGGGCCGCGCCAGACCGGGCGCCCCGAAACGATGGCCGAGCGCAGCCTGCGCATTGAGGGCCTGAAGCGGGACCTCAAGGAAGCCGTCTCAGAGGAAAACTACGAGCTGGCGGCCCGCCTGCGCGACCAGATCAACGAGCTGGAGCGCGCCCAGGAGCGACCCCAGGAGCATCATGGATAAGCCGCTTCCCTTTGACTGGTTTGCCCACCCGCAGGGCGAGTGGCTCAAGGGCACCGGCCCGGACAGCGACGTCGTGGTCAGCACCCGCGTGCGGCTGGCGCGCAACATCAGGGGCTACCCCTTCACCGGCCGCGCCACGCCTGCCCAGCGCGCGGACATTCTCAAGATCACCATGGAGGCTCTGCGCGCGGCCCACCTGAACCGCAGCGTGGTAGGCCTGGAGCTGGACCGGTTGCAGGAAACCGACCGCGATGTGCTGGTCGAGCGCCACCTGATCAGCCGCGAGCTTGCCGGAGGCGACGGTCCCCGCGGCGTGGTCTTTGGCCGCGGCGAGATGCTGAGCGTGATGATCAACGAGGAAGACCACCTGCGGCTGCAGTGGCTGAAGTCCGGCTTTGACGTGGACCGGGCATTCGGGGCACTGCGGCGCGTGGACCAGGCCCTGGAGCAGGTGCTGCCCTTTGCCTTCTCGGACCGCTACGGGTACCTGACCGCCTGCCCCACCAACGTGGGCACTGGAATGCGCGTCTCGGTCATGGTGCACCTGCCTGCCCTGACCATGAAGGACCACATCGAGAAGGTCTTCAAGGCCGCCCAGCGCATGAACCACGCCGTGCGCGGCCTGTACGGCGAGGGCACGCGCGCATTCGGCGACATGTACCAGCTTTCCAACCAGGCCACCCTGGGCCGCAGCGAGGAAGAGCTGGTGGCCAACGTGAAGGCCATTGTGCCCAAGGTGCTGGAGTACGAACGCCGCATGCGAGGCACCATCTACACCGAGGAGCGCGCCTTCCTGGAAGACAAGGTCCAGCGCTCGCTGGCGGTGCTGCGCAGCGCCCGTCGCCTGAGCGTGCAGGAGATGATGAGCCACCTTTCCATGGTTCGCCTGGGCATCGATCTTCGCCTGGTGGGCGACGTCAGCCTGGAGACGGTGAACCGCCTGTTCATCCTGGGCCAGCCCTCGCACCTGCAACGCGAGGCCGGCAGCAGCCTGAACCCCGCCGAGCGCGACGCCCGCCGGGCCGAGATGGTGCGTGCCGCCCTGGCCGCCGGGAGCAACTGATGGGCCCGCAGCCTTACGTGGACCCCAGCCGCCTGTTCGCCATTCGCCTGCCTGAGGGCTTCACCCGCGACCTGGGCGCCCAAAGCCTGGTGTTTGTACACCCCGACCTGGACGGCGCCGTCACCATCACCTGCCTGCGCCACCGCGTGGGCGAGGGCGTGCAGCGCATCTTTGACAACTTGCCGGGCCGCGAGGACATGCAGCACGTCTCGTCTCGCCACGAACGCGGCATGGAGATCAGCTACGGCGACTACGAAGGCGAACTGCAGAACCGGCCCGAGGCCTGGCGCTGGTGGGTGCTGCAGCGGGGCCCGGTGGGCGTGGTGGTGAGCTTTAATGGCTCGCCCGAGGCCGCGCACGGGCACAAGGCGCTGGTGGACGAGCTGGTGGAGGGCGTCCAGATCGCCGAGAAGCTGCCTCTGGCCCAGGAGGAGTTCACGGCCCTGGCTGCCGACGTGTACGCCCGCAGCCTGCAGCGCGACAAGCCCGTGGTGGTGCGCCCCCTGGAGCTGAACACCGGCAAGGGCTCGCTGTTGCGGCTGGAAAACGCCTACTCGGCGTACCTGGACGCCCTCGACCAGGACCCGGCGACGGACGCTGCCGGGCAACTGGCCCTGTGGCTGGAGAGCCTGTGGGGCCGCGACGCGGAGGCCCTGCCCCCCTGTGAGGAAGCCCGCGGGCTGATCTACCCGGCCCTGAAACCTGCCGGCTTTGCCGCGGACACGCGCATTCCGCTGTTGCGGCGCAACCTGCTGGAGCGCGAGCTGGATGTACTGGCGGCGCTGGACACGGGCCGAACGTTGCGCTTTCTCGGCGCGGAAGACCTGAAGCAATGGCCCGGCGTCAGCGAAGATGACGTGTTCTTCTACGCCCGAGAGAACCTGCTGGCGGCCAGCCGCGAGTTGTCGTTGCAGACGTTGGCGGGCGAGGACGGGACGCCCCGGGCCGTGATTTTCGCCGCGGGCGACAGCTTTGATGCCGCGCGGCTTTTCCTGCCGGACCTGTACCAGAAGCTTGCCGAGGTGCTGGGCAATGACCTGCTGGTGGGGGTGCCCAACCGCGACTTCATGATTGTGGTGGCGGCCGGCGATGCCGAACTGGTGGAACGCGTGGCGGCGCAGGTGCGCACGGATGCCGAGACCCGTCCCTACGCGATCAGCGGCAAGCTCTATCGCCTGAAGGCCGACAGCATCGAGAACTTGTAGGTCGCCCCAGCAAGGACAACAGCCGCGCCTTGGCGGAGGCAGCAGAGTTCGTGGCATCGGCATCCTGCCGATGGAGTGGCCTTGGTCTCCGGCCAATGCGTTGCGCTGGAAGCGCCACGATACGCTATTGGCTGGAAGCCAATGTCGCGTGCAAGGCGCCAATCAGGAGATTGGCGTGCCCAGAGGATAAGATTGCCCCGAAAACAACCGGGGCCGGGGACATTGCCCCGGCCCCGCAGCACATGCCCGGTTTGTTAGCGGTACTTCACGTCCCAGCGGTCCAGCTCCAGCACCCGCATGGTGCCGGCGAACTTCACATACACCGCCACCAGCCAGCGCGCGCGGGTGGTGCTGCTGCCCTTGTCCCACCACTCCGTCATGGGGGGCACCACCTCAGGCACCTTCAGTTTGGAGATGTCCTGCTTGACGGGGCTGGTCCCCTCGCCCCCGCTCTTGGCGCCTGCCTCCTCGCCGTCCTTTTCCAGGGCGCGGCGCAGGATGTCCTTGATGTCGTCGGGCGAGATGCCTTCCGGCAGCTTGGGGCCCTGCTGGAACTCGCGGGCGTCACCGGTCTCGTCGCCTTCACGGTCGCCGTCGCCGCCACGGCTGCGACCGCGGTTGCCGTTTCCGGTGTTGCCGGGCTGCGGGCCCGGCTGGGTGCTCTCGGGTGCCGGCTGTTTGCCGGCCACGGGCAGGTGGCCGCCCACGATCTGGTAGAAGCCGTCCTCGCCAAAGCTGGCCTTGCGGGTGGAAAGCTTCAGCACCTTGGTGTCCGCCAGGTCAAACCGCAAGACAAAGCGCGACTTGATGTTGTTCAGGTCCTCGCTGCCCACAATGGCGCCGATGCGGCGCTGGATCTCCAGGTCCATCTCGCGGCGGGCCCAGTTCAGGGCATCCTGCACGGTGATGTCCTTCTCCTTCACTTTCTTCTGCGCGGCAGGCTTCATCTGCTTGTACCACTCGGCGATCACGAACTTGGTGAAGTCCATGTCGATCTCGGCGAAGGTCTCGTCCCACTTCTCCAATACTGCATCCGTGGGCTTGAACTCTTCCTTGGCGTCGTTCAGCACGTCCAGCGCCGGCTGAAAGGACTTCTTCTTGGCAAGCTGGCGGGCGGCTACCAGGGCGGTCAAAAGGCCCTTCTGGCGGATCAGCTCTTCCAGCTTGGCGTCGTACTCGGTCAGGCGCGCCTGCAGCTTGGCGTCGGGGCCGGCAGCCAGGGCCAAGGCCACGTAGTCTTTGGCTTCCTCGTACAGCGCAAAGCGGTCGGCAATGCGGGCCATCTCGTAGAACTGCTTGGCGGTCTCAAGAGGCGAGCGCTCCTGTTCTGCCAGGGCCAGCGCCTCCACCTCGGACATCATCACCGTGGCGTCAATCTGGATGCCCGTCACGAAGCCCTCTTCGACGACTTCGTCGGCGGGAATGGTCTCGCCGCGCGGCTTGTCGAAATTGACCACGGTGTACGCGTTGCCGGTACGGGTGATCTTGCCCTCACGCACCTCGCCGCTGATCAGCTCCAGCCGCGCGCCATCCACCAGAACCTCAAGGTTCAGCCCCTCATCGGGGTCCTGCTCATTGCGCAGGCGCTTGCGCAGGCCGTCGTCCACCTGGGTCCAGCGCAGGAAGACCTTGCCGCCGGTCTCGGTGAGCTTGAACTCAAAGCCCTCCTCGGTGACTTCGCCGACCTCGCCCTGCAGGTAGCGGCCGTCCGCCAGGCGAATCTGCTCGGCCTGCACGGTTACGGGCGCCAGTAAGGCACCCAGCCCGACAGCCATGACAAGTGCAGCAAACAGTTTGCGCATAGCAGATCCTCGCGCCGGGGGCGCCGTTCAGGGGCTGATTCAACACCTAAAGGGTACCGGGGTTACGGGGTACTGTCAGAGACAAATAATGCCGCCGGGCAGGCAGGCGGGTCAATTTGCGAAGATTCCAGAGAAGTTTGCGAAGCGGGGATGGCGGACGACCGACCGGTCGTTTAGTTAGTGCTGCTGCGCCGGACGGTCAGCCCGCCCGCCCGATTCCGAACGGCGCACAGCTGCCTGCCGGGCTCTAACCGGTCCGGCAGGCGCTAAACACCTTGATGAGCAGCTGGGAACCGCTTGATGCCCCGGATTAGTCCGGGGCATCGGCGCGTTCAGACATTTTGTCACCCGGATGCGACGAGATTACCTTGTGCCGCAGCAGCTTCGAGTATCGCACTCCGCCCAAGGCGTCGCTGTGCTCGGGGGGCTCGGCCTGCTCGCGCTGAAAGGCATTCAGCTTGGCATCCAGCATCTCAATGGCGTGCACCAGCAGCGCCTCGGGCACCATGGTCGGCTTTGGGCTGCCGAACTCCGCCTGCCCGTGGTGGCTCAGGATAATGTGCTTCAAGAGCACGCCTTTGCGCGGCGGGATGTCTCCCAATGCCTGCAGTTTGCGGTCCAGCATGTTGATGCCGATGGTGATGTGCCCCAGCAGCTCGCCCTCGGTGCTGTAGCCGGGAGTTTCTTCGCCCACCAGTTCGACCACCTTGCCGCTGTCGTGCAGAAAAAGCCCCAGCAGCACCAGCGAGCGGTCCAGCCACGAATAGTGCTCGCACATCTTCTCGCCCAGGGTCATCACCGAGTGCACATGCTCGAGCAGGCCGAAGCGATAGGGGTGGTGCATGCGCTCGGCGGCGGGCGAGACTTCAAAGCGCGCCATGAACTCGGAATCGTCCAGATAGGCCTGGGCCACGCGCCGCAGGTCTTCGTCGGGCAGGTTCACCAGCAGCTCGCGCACCTCGGTGGCCAGCTGGGCCGGGTCAAAAGTGGTGCGGGTGGCGAACAGCTCGGGGTCCACGTCCTCGGGGGCCGCGGGGCGCAGGGCTCGCACGATCAGCTGCGGCACGTTGCGATAGAGCTCGATCTCGCCTTGCAGCTCCAGGTAGCTGCCGGTCTTGGCACCCGCGGCCTCGGCCTCAGACACATCCCAGCGCTTGGCGCCAATGGTGCCCGAGTTGTCCCGCAGGCTCAACGCCAGGTAGGGCTTGCCGTTGCGGGTCTTCAGCACGCGAGATTCCGATACCTGGTAAATGCCGTGCAGGGCGCCCGGCTGTAGGTCGCGCACGAAAACGTGAGGTTCGTCCATGGGCCTGTTCGCCTCTAAGTGACCGGCTATTGTAGTGTCCCGTCGCGACAGGCAAGCCGTGGAACCAGGCAACACTATTGACCGGGCTTTGAAGGGCCTCGACAGCACCCTGGTGCGGGCGCGCCAGTTGCTGCGCAAGGCCAAGGTGGACTTTGGCCACGCCCACGAGCCGCGCCAGAAGGCCATGGCGGCGCTGGCTGCCTGCGCTGTGGCCTGCCTGCTGACCGCTGCGCTGCTGGCCCGCTGGGGGCGCGCCGCCGCCCTGGACTACGCCGAGTTTCCGTTGCAGGACTTGCGCGTGCGGGCCCTGGAGAGCAATGCCTCGCGCGACAAGGACATCCTGCTCATCGTCATTGACGAAGATGCGCTGGCTTACGGCGACGAGCCTTTTCCTGCCAACGAAGCCGAAGGGGCTGTCAGCACCCGCTACGCCTGGCCCTGGCCCCGGCACGTCTACAGCAAGATCCTGCGCTGGTGCAGGGCCGGCGGCGCCCGCGTGGTGGTCTTTGACTTCATCTTCAGCGAGACCGGGCCCAACACCAACGCGCCGAGGCTTGTCACCGACGTGGGCGGCAACCCGGAAACCCTGTTCACGCTGGACCGCGCCGGGGACGACCTCTTTGTGCTGGAAGCAACCGCCAGGGACGACGTGGCCCTGGCCCTGACTCTTTCAGGCACACCCCGCGAGCCCGAACTGAAAGACCGCCTGCTGCAGGCCTATGCGGGCGGCGTGGCCGGGCCCGGCGCAGACGCAGCCGGGCAGGCCCTGCACAGCCGTTACAGCGCCCTGCCCACCGCCGACACGCCCTTTGCCGGCCTGCTGGACGGATGGCCGGACCTGCTGGGTTACGGCCGCCAGGACCCGGAGACGGGCCTGGCCGACCTGGCTGCCCTGCGCGAGATGGCAGACAGCGACGCGACCCTGAACGCCTCGCCGCGCTTTCGCTCGCTGCTGCCGCTGCCCAAGGCCGATGCGCCGCGCGGGGTCGGCGGCGTGGGCACTGTGGCGAGCTTTGACGACGCCGACGGAGAAGCCCGCCGCGCCGACCTGCTGTCTGCGCACGATGGCCGCTTGTACCGCAGCCTGCCCCTGGAGGCCTGGCGCCTGTACGTGCTTTCGTTTGCCCGCGAGGCCGGCGATGCCGCCGCGCGAGAGGCCTTCGCCGCCCGCTTCCCGGGCCTGCGCCTTGAGGCCGGGCGCTTGCTGGTGCGGCAGCCCGACGGCACCGAGTTCGCATCCGTGCTGTCCGGCGGCCTGCGCGACGTGCCCGTGCACGTGCAGGACAGCCACGCGTACTACCTGGGGCGCGAGATTCCCGTGGAAGACGACGGGCGCTATTGCATCCGCTATCGCGGGCGGCTGCCCACGCGCGAGCTGCCCTCGTACGCCGTCGCGCCCAATCTCTTCGAGGGCCAGGACCCGGACGCGCCTGCCTTTGCCGTGTACCCGCAGATCTCGGCCATGGACGTGCTGCGCGACTGGGACCTGCGCAACGAGAACAGCCGCCTTGCCGCCGAACGCACCGCAGCAGCATCCGAGATCAGCCGTCTGGAGCGTGACCTGCAAACAGCCGCACCCGAGGCTCGCGAGCCCATGCAGGCTGAGCTGGAGGCTGCCCGCAAGCGCCTGAAGGCCGCCGGGCGCACGCACCCGGTGCTGTTCGGCGAGCCTGCCGGGCTGGTCAAAGACAAAGTGGTCTTTGTGGCCGGCACAGCCTCGGGCCTGCTGGACCGCCACGCCACCCCGCTGAGTTCGCAGACGCCGGGCACCTGGATCATCGCCAACGAGTTCGACAACCTGAAGAATAGCGACTTCCTGCGCGCCCTGCCCCGCTGGGTGGCGTGGCTGACGGCACTGCTGGCGGCGGCTGGAACCGTGCTGGCGGTGGCCCTGGCCGGCCGCCTGCGCAATGCCCTGGTGCTGACTCTGCTGGCTGCGCTGCTGGTGGGCGTGGCAAGCTGGGTGTTGTTCACGCAGCAGGTGTGGTTGCACACCAGCGGCCCCCTGGCGGGCCTGTTCGTGGGGTTCTCGTGCGGCACCCTGGCCAAAGCCCTTACCGAGGGGCGCCAGAAGCGCCAGCGCGAGACCTTTGCCCGGCAGTACATGGGCACCGAGCTGCTGGACCACGTTATCCGCAACCCGCGCAGTCTGAAGCTGGGCGGCGAAAACCGCGACATGACCATCTACTTCTCGGATGTCGCGGGCTTCACCACTGTGACCGAGACCCTGGGGCCCAACAACCCCGAGCGGCTGGTCGAGCTGCTGAACATCTACCTGGAGCGCATGACCGACCTGATGCTGGGCACGGGCGGCGTGATCGACAAGTACATCGGCGACGCGATCATGTGCTTCTGGGGGGCGCCCCGCGATATGCAGGACCACGCCGTGCGCGCCTGCCGCGGCGCACTGCTGTGCCGCACCGAGCTGGCCCGCATGCAGCCGCTGTTCGCCGACGCCATACGAGGCATCGCGCCGCAGTTGATCAAGCCCAACGGCGAAGTGTTGCACGCCCGCGCGGGCATCAACAGTGGTGTGGTCACCGTGGGCAACATGGGATCCAGCAAGCGCTTTGCGTATACCGTGATGGGCGACGCGGTGAACCTGGCGGCACGCCTTGAGCCCCAATGCAAAGAATACGGCACCGAGACGCTGATCGGCCCGCGCACCGCGGCGCTGGTCAAGGGCGAGTTCACCCTGCGGCGCATTGACCTGATGGTGGTCAAGGGCAAGACCGAGCCCACCGAGGTGTTTGAGCTGGTGGGCGACACACACCCGCCCCAGTTCATCAAGGACCTGCTGGAGCCCTGGGAGCGCGGGGTGGACCTGTTCCGGGACCGGCAGTTCGAACAGGCGCTGGCCTGCTTCCGCAAGGCGGCAGCACTGGAACAGAACCAGGAGGCCGAGGCGCTGACCCCGAGCAAGCTCTACATCGAGCGCTGCGAATCGCTGATTGCGCACCCGCCGCCGCCGGAGTGGAACGGCGTCTAC
>JADLBZ010000045.1 GCA_020847415.1 Planctomycetota bacterium | reverse complement strand
TTGCGCTTGATGCACGCCCATGCCGACCGCCGCGAGGACGACCCGGCTTGCGCGCAACAGGCCAAATGTCTCAAAGAATTGTTGCTGCGCTGCATGACCATCACGGACGAGCAACTGGACGATGACTCGGAGTGGTGGGAGTAACCCCGGTGACGTTGCTGTGCCGTTGACCGATCTTCCTTTGGCTTGGATACTTGCGGTTTGCGGCTGAACCCCTATACGCGCTCCCAAGGGGCTGTTTCAGAACCCTGAGTGCGTGTATGCCGCAGCGCCGAATGAGCAGGTCAAGGAGCGCGACTGAGCCATGTCCGCCGCGACATGGCGCAAGAAGCGCGACACAGACGTGCGAAGTTCGCCGCAAGGCAGACGCCACGATAGGGTTTTGAGTCAGCCTCTGAGGAACGCGCGGGGCTTTGTTAGCCGTTACGGTGCGGAAGACATGCCAAGACTGCTGGTCGAAAAAGGGCCTGACCGCGGCAAAGCCCTGGCTGTAGCCCAGGGCGCGCAGGTCGTTGTAGGGCGAGATCCGGCTGCCACCATGCAGCTTTCGGACCAGATGTGCTCACGCAAGCACATCGTGGTCACCAGCAAGGGCAGCGTCTTCGGCCTGAAGGACCTGGGCAGCGCTAACGGCACGCTGGTCAACGGCAAGCGTTGCGAAGGCGCCCACCGGCTTGAGTACGGCGACTCCATCCAGATCGGCGAGACCCTGCTGTCCTGGCTGCAGGACGAGCAAGGCGACAAGAAGGGCGGCCTGATCGGCCATGTGGTGGGGGGCTACCGCATCGAGCAGCGACTGGGCCGCGGCGCCATGGGTACGGTGTACAAGGCCACCCAGCTCAGCCTGGGGCGCACCGTGGCGCTGAAAGTGCTGTCGCCCGAGCTGACCAAGGACCCCAAGTTCTGCGAGATGTTCCTGAAGGAGGCCCGCGCCGCGGGCGGACTGAACCACCCCAACATCATCCAAGTCTACGACGTGGGCGACGAAGGCGGCCAGTACTTCTTCAGCATGGAGTTCGCGGCCAAGGGCAGCGTGCTTGAGGAACTGGGCAAGGCCAAGACCATCCCGCTGGCGCGGTCCATCCGCATCATCCGCGACTCCTGTGCCGCGCTGGATTACGCCGAGCGCAAGAGCCTGGTGCACCGCGACATCAAGCCCGACAACCTGATGGTGACCGAGGACGACACCGTCAAGCTGGGCGACCTGGGCCTGGCCATGAGTGCCCAGGAACTGCAGGCCGAGCAGGAGGGCGTGTTCGGTACGCCGCATTACATCGCGCCTGAGCAGGCCATGGGCAAGCCCATTGACCACCGGGCCGACATTTATGCCCTGGGCGCCAGCTTCTACCGCATCCTGTGCGGTCGCACGCTTTTTGAGGGCGCCACGGTCAAGGAGATCCTGAAAAAGCAGGTGCGTGAGCCCCACGAGCCCATCACCAACTGGATGCCGGATTGCCCCAAGGCCATCGCCACCATCATTGACCGCATGCTGGCCAAGAACCCGGCCGAGCGCTACCAGCACGCGTCGGAGATCGCGTCGGACCTGGAGAACTACCAGAACCTGTCGTCGCGCAAAGCCCAGACCGATGTTTCGGCCTTTGCCGAGCGGCCGCGAGGCTTGACCGCCGAGCAATCGCAGCAGATCGCCAACGCCAACCGCATGCGCAACGTGGCCGTCGCGGCCATCGCGGCGGCGGTGGGCCTGGTGGCACTGATGGTGGCACTGTGGATGTTCGTGCTCGGCGACACCCCCGCCAACAACAGCAACGACGTGGTGGCGGGCACCGGTAACAGCAACGGGAATGGCGGCAACAGCAACGCGCCCGCCAACAACAGCGCCGAAGTAAAGCTGCCGCCGGACGTGGTGGAAGCCAATGACCGGCTCAAGGAGGCCATGTCGCTGGCCGGTTTTGAAGCCGAGGACGGCACGCCGGAGGCGCTGGGCAGCGCCGTGCAGCGGCTCGACCGGGCGCTGGCCGAATGGCTCAAGGGCTCGCCCGACCTGCGTGACAAGGTCAAGAAGTATCGCGACAGCCTGCAGCAGCGCCTGGAGGACATGACCAAGGGCGTGGAGGCCGCGCGCAAGGAATGGGAGGATGCGCGGCGCGAGGCATCACGGCTGATCGGCGAGTTCAAGTTCGTGGCGGCCCGGGAACACGTGGCGACCTTCAAGGCCAAGATCGAGGCGCTGAAGAAGCCCGACTACGCGCCGCTGCTGGCGGACGTGGAGGACTACGGCCAAGTCACGTATTCCCTGGAGGTGAACAACGCCCAGAAGACGTTTGAGACCGACGTCCGCAAGCGTGAGGCAGGTATCGTGGAGATGCCCGCCGTGGACCGCCCGCAGGCGCTGGAAGATCTGCAGAAGCTGATCAAGGACACCCGCGACCGCTGCGACGACGAGGAGTACCAGAAGCGCCTGGACAAGATGCTGGAGCGCCTGGCGACCACCCTCGAGGCCGTGCGCCGCGAGGCCGAGCGTGCCCGCAACGAGGCCCTGAACGCGGCGTTCAAGCGGGCTTCGACCAGCCTGGGCTCTGTGCTGGTGCAGGTCTCCGGGCAGGTTTCCATGGGCAACCTGCTGCGCGCCGAGAATCTGCTGACCAACTGGGAGACGACGGACAAGGATTACCTCGCCAACAAGGCCGAGGAGCGCTTCAAGCCCATCGTGGAGGACCTGGCCCGGCGCCGTGCCCAGACCAGGCTGATCTTTGACTCGCTGCGGGTGCTGGACTACGACAGCGGGGGCGGCATGACCGCCATTGTGGACCAGTCCCGCCTGCTCAAATCCAACCCCTGGCCTGATGCCGTGACTGCCGAGTTTGGCGCCGGTGCCGTGTTGAAGGTGGTGGTCGAGAAGCTGCCCGGGGATTCCTGCTGGCGCCTGGAGGCCATCGTGGCCGGCCGTCCCACCACGTTCAGCTCGACCCAGTTCACCACGCCTGCCCGCCGCAAGGCACTGGCTGTGGCTATTGCCCACCTGCTGGCCGTGGATACCGGCATGTACGACCGGCTGGCCAAGCCGGCGGGCAAGGACGGGCCGCCTGCGCTGGTGGGCCTTTTTGCGTGGCTGTGCGAGATGGAGGCCTACGCAGAGGCCTTCCCGCTGGTCGAGCGCGCGTGGGTGGGCCTGAAGACGGGTGACAAGTCGCGCCCCCTGGTGCGCGAGTATTTTGCCTGGGGGCTGCTGGCCAAGGCGGAAGCCATGAACGCCGCCGGCAACAACGAGGAAGCACGCCGCCTGCTGCGCCAGCTGGAAACCGAGTTCGCCGATACCCGCGCAGCCAAGGGCCGCCAATGACTGCCGGCAGGCTCAATGTTGCTGCCATGAAGACCGCCCGCGTCGCACCTTGCCAGACCCGAAGTTGAAGTACCGGAAAGGAAGTACCCCCAAAAGCCGTGCACGCCACTGACGTTCTCATCTTTCTTCTGCTGCTTTCGTGCTCTGCCTTCTTCTCAGGCACCGAGACCGCCCTTACCGCCACCTCTCGCGTTGCTCTGCACAAGCTGGCTGAAAGCGGCAGCCGCCGCGCCAGGCTGATCGAGAAGCTGCTGGCCGACAAGGGCCGCATGATCGCGGCCCTGCTGGTGGGCAACAACATCGTCAACACCATCCTGGCCGTGTTCGCAACGGTCGTCTTTGACGGCATCATTGCTGATTCCGGACTGCTGCCGCCGTGGGCAGCGCCGGTGGTAGCCTCGCTGGCGGCCATTGTGGTGCTGCTGGTGTTCGGCGAGGTGCTGCCCAAGTGCATTGGCGTGGTGTTCCCGGCGCGCTGGGCCATGGCGGCCGCCTGGCCATCCTATGTGCTGCTGCTGGCGACACGCCCCGTCACCTGGGTGCTGAAACTGATCTCTGACATTGTGATGCTGGTGCTGGGCCGCCGCAAAGGCCACGAGGACATCTTTGACCTGCAGGAGATCCACGCCACAGCCAGCATGGCCGAGCAGGCGGGCGTGATTGACGAGCAGGAGGCCGAGCTGATCGCCAAGGCCAGCCAGCTCAACGACATCCGGGTGCGCGAGATCATGATCCCCCGCACCGACGTGCAGGGCATTGAGGTGCACGCCTCGCTGGAAGAGATCCGGGCCATGTTCCGGCGCCTGCCGTTTTCGCGCGTGCCCGTCTTCAAGACCGACTTCGATGACATTGTGGGCATCCTGAACTTCAAGGAGCTGCTGCGACAGGCCCCCGCCAAGCCCGAGGACTTCGACCTGGTGTCGTTCCTGCACAAGCCGCTGTTCGTGCCCGAGACCATGTTCATCGGCGACCTGCTGAAGCAGATGCAGAAGCGCCGCACCCATCTGGCCATTGCCCTGGACGAGTACGGCGGGACAGCCGGGTTGGTCACCCTGGAAGACGTGGTTGAGATGCTGGTGGGCAGGATCGAGGACGAGTACGACGAGGCTACCACCCCGTTCCGCCAACTGGACGGTCGCACCTGGGAGGTGGACGGCCGTGTCACCGTGGACCAGTTCCTGGAAACCCTGGGCCTGAAGCTGGAAGAGGAGGCCCTGCAGGGCTTTGACACTGCGGCGGGCCTGGCCCTGGTGGCCTTCGGGAATATCCCGTCGGAAGGGGCGGTTGCGGCGTATCATGGACTGGAGATCACTGTGCTCCGCCTGCGGGGAAACCGCGTGCGGCGCCTGCGCGTAAAGGTGCTGACGCCCGAGGAGCGCAAAGCCGCCGAGGCTGCCGCGGCTGAACGCAAGCAAGAGCGCGGCACCGGGCGCCTGATGGCGCCCAGCGTGCCGGCCATGCCGCCCGTGGCGGACCGCAGCACGGTGACGAAATCGCCCGTTGCCGCCGATCAGCCCGGCGGTCGTGAGCAGGAGTAGTTCATGCGCGTGTTGCCCATTGTGTTGCTGGCTCTCTGCTGCGGAAGCCTCGCTGCCCAGGCCGGCGGCACTCAACCCCAGGCCAGCGCCGACAAAGAGAGCTTTGTCTTCCAGCCGAAGTCTTTGGCCACGGGGGCCAAGGCGCAGACCCTGCGGCTGGTGTGCAACACGGCGGGCGGGTTCTCCAGCAGCAGCAGCAAGCCGCCGCTGCTTTCGTTTGGGGCGGGTGTCACCGTGGTGCCGGGCAGCTTCATGCCCCTGAACGTGAACGAGGCCGAGTGCAAAGTGGACGTGGCCGCCGACGCCTTTAGCGCCGTGGAAGCCAAGCTGGAACTGTACTCGGTCAATGGCACTGCGGTGCTGCAGACCCTGCGCTCGACCCTGGGCATCCTTGGGCCGCAACCGGTTTCCGGCTCGCAGGCCCAGGTCAGCGTCGAAAGCGTCGAGCTGGTGCGCGTCAACGTGACGACGGCCCAAACGGCAGGCAACGTGGTGATTGCCGGCCCGGTGACAGGCTCGGTGCGCCTTACGGCGCCGACAGGCGTGCTGGTCTCTGCCGCCCCGGTGGCGGTGACCAGCGCCGGCGAGATCAACACGGCCCAACTCATCGAGAACAACACGGTGTTCAGCTTCGCCATTGGAAACGCGGCTGCCGAGAACGTGACGGTGCGCATCACGCAGATCAAGTACAACACGGCACTGTTCGGTGTCTCGGGCGGCGTGTCAGGCAACCTGGCCTGCGAGCTGGAGGGTGCTGCCCTGGCCGGCAAGTCGGCCCTGGTGATCAACGCCCACACGGCGCTTACCACGGTTCAGGGGACCAATGACAACAGCAGCGCCCCGCCTACGACCTCGCAGACCAGCCCCAGCACGGACACCACCAAGACCAGCACGCCCAGCAAGACCACCGTGGACTCCGGCAATCGCAACTCGCGCTCGCTGGAAGACAACCAGCGCCAGAACAATCGCAACCAGAATGACCCCCAGGCGCCGGCCCGCCAGCCGAGCGGCCCCGTGCAGCAGGGTCAGGTAAACGCCCCCCGCAGCGGCCCGCAGCCCGTTCCGGCTCCTCCGCAGCAGGCCGACAACCCGGCCCCGCCGCCTCCACCCAACCAGCCGCAGCCCGCCGCAGAAGGCGCGCGCCCCGTGCCCGGGGGCTCCAGCGGGGGATCCAACTACAAGGCGGCCGGTGATTCCGGCTGGGCGGCGGCAGACGGCGAGAAGCCGGCAGCAGAGGAAGCTCCCAAGGCAACACAGCCGGAACCCGCCAAGCTGGAGACCAGCCCCGGCCTGTACTTCTGCGACAAGGACTTCCAGCCGCTGGGTGCCGTGGTGCTCCGCGCCACCACCGGCGAAGAGGCCGCCCAGCGGGTGTGGATCGTGCTGAAGCGCGAGAAAGACAAGGACTCGACCCGCATCGAGACCGTGACCGTGAAGCTCACTGTCTGCGGTGTGGCCAGGGAGCTGACCCTGACGGAGACCGGCCGCAATACGGGCGAGTTCCGTTGCGGCAAGGACGGCGTGCTGCTGGTTGCCAACGAGAACCCCGACAGCAACCGTGAAATGAACGCCCCGGCGGAGCCGCCCAAGCCCCGCATTCGCTGATGAGCACGGACTCCCCCGAGCCCCAACCGGAACGCCGGCGCCGCTGGTGGCCGGTGCTGTTCTGCGTCTCGCCCATCCTGGCGGGCATTGTGCTGGTGCTGGTGATCAAGCCCCCCGCTGTTCCCGGCGCGGGCAACGCCGGCCCCACGCCGGCCCAGCTTGACGGCAAGGGCCGCGCGCTGGATGTCGCACCCGCCGACTTGCCTGGGGATAGCGGCGAAGAGCCCGTACCCGGCACCGGCGAAGGGCCCGATGCGCACGAAGAGAGCGCCCCGGCGCCAGCCAAGCCGGACGCGACTGCCCGCGAGGTGGACATCTACCTGGTGCAGCTGGCCCACGCCGCGCGAGTGGGGGACCAGCGCGGCATGGCAGAGGCACACACGTTGCTCGACGGGTGCATGCCGGACGCACTGGTAGACGAGCGCGTGCAGGCCGCCCTGACCGTGGACCCCAACGCCTGGGTGCGCATCGAGTTCTTCAAGGCGTTCCAGGGCAACGAGGCAGCGGTTGCATGGTCTGTCAGCGCCCTGCGGCGCCGGACGGACGTCTTGACCGGCGCCGTGGAGGTGACTGACCAGGGCGAACGCGAAGAGCTGAAGCTGTACATCCTGTATGCGCTTGAGCTGCTTCAGAAGCCCGGCGAGAAACCGGACCCGGAGCTGATGGCACTGGTCACGACCGTGATGCAGGCCGAGAAACCGGACTGGGTGCTGCTGGAGGTCCTGCAGGTTGTGGCCGGCCTTGGCAGCGGGTGGGAGCCGGGGTCGCCACTGTGCAGGGCCCTGGAGCCCGACCTGCGCGCGTTGTTGCTGCGGGGCAGCGCAACAGAGCCGATCCGCGAGATTGCCTTTCTGTGCTGGTTCGGCTGTCAACCACGGGACATGGCAAGCATCCAGGCCCTGGGACAGCCGCCCTTTGACAGCTACCTGCCCGTGTTGCTGGGCTGCTTTCCCAAGTACCCGTGGCATCGAGGCGCTCCAACGCCAGTACTTCGGGCTGGTGCGCAGCGTCCCCACGACCAGCAAGTGGGTTGGCTCTTCCATCCCAACTGGTCCAAGAACGCCCAGGAAGAGGTGGCGCGGGTCTGTTCCGCGGTGCTGGCAGGTACCGCCTCCACAGAGCAGAAGAAGAAGCTGATAGATGCCCTTGCCACGCACATCTTCGATCACGATGAGCGCGTACTGAACCGCGAGCTGCTGAAGGAGGGCTTGGCCCGCAAGGACGCCAACTACGCCGACTATCTGGCCGCCATTGGCTCCACCAGCGCCAGCCGCGAAGACATGGAACTCCTTTCCAAGGCCACCGGCGACGCGGACCCCGCCATTGCCGCCGGCGCCGTGGAAGGCCTGCGTCGCAGCCAGATGCCGCAGGCCGACGCCGAGCTGACCCGCATCCTGGAGCAGGGCAGCAACCCCGGCCTGAAGGGCCAGGTTCTGGGCGCCTTGCTGGATCGCGCGATGACGCCGCAGGACAAGACCGCCCTGCTGGACAAGTACCTCGCGCCCGAGCACGACGCCTCGCTGCGCGCCGTGGCGGTGGCCTTTGTGCCGGACAAGGACGTGCAGCGGCTGCAGACCTTGGCAGAGGACGACACCGCCCTGCGGGTGCGGCAGGCCGCGCTGACGAGGCTGGGGGCGCGCAAGGACAAGGCGCTGCGGGGCTTCTTCCTGAAGGTTGCCACGCGAGATGAGTCGCCGGTGCTGCGCCAGCAGGCCCGCGCCTATGCGGCGGAGCTCGAGTAACTACACGACTTTGATCCAGCCCTGCTTGATGTACCACTCGGCGGTTTCGCGCAAGCCATCCAAGAAGGGGATCTGCGTGGTGAAGCCGAACACGCGCCTGGCTTTCTCGGCGCTGCACACCCAGTAAGGCGGCAGCAGCTCGCGCATCTTGTCGCTGTTGGGCAGGCGCGGCTTGCGGGTGATCCACTGCAGCACGTCGTTCACCCGCGCAAAGGCCTTGGCCAGCCACACCGGCGGCGCCAGGCGCTTGTTGCGCGTCGGCCTCAGCACCTCGCGCAGTGCCGCCATGGTCCAGCCCATGGTGTAGGGCTCGGGGTCAGTCAGGAAGAAGTCCTCGCCCACGGTGGCCTCGTGCATGGCGCTTTCGATGATGCCGCGGGCCAGGTCGCGCCCGTGGATCATGCTGAAGGCCTTCTCCTCGCTGCCGAACTGCAGGCTGTAGCCCTTGGCCATCCACTTGAAGAACTCGAGGATGCCCGTGTCGCGCGGGCCGTAGACCGCAGGCGGCCGGATAATGGTGATCGGGAAGTCCTTCATGAACATGCGCGCGAACTTCTCGCCCAGCAGCTTGCTGCGGCCATAGAAGGTCACCGGGTGGGGGGTGGTGTCTTCGCTGACGACGTGGCGGCTGTCCTCGCAGGGGCCGATGGCGGCGAGGCTGCTGACCAGCACCAGGCGCATTAGCTCGGGGCGGCCCTGTTTCACGGCCTCGCACAGGCTGCGGGTGCCGTAGGCGTTCACGAGGTCGAACTCGTCCTGGGTGCGGCCCTTGATGAGGCCGGCCACATGGAAGACGTAATCCACGCCTTCCACGGCCTTGCGCAGCTCGGCGGCGGTCTGCGTCACGTCGCCGCGGACGATCTCGTAGCCCTGCTTCAGCTCGGGGAACAGGCGCTTCTCGTCGCGCACCAGCAGTCGCACGGTGTGGCCGCGGGCCTTCAGCATCTCCGCCACATGGCTGCCGATGAAGCCGGTTGCGCCTGTCACCAGTGATCGCATGGGCAGGCAGGCTAGAAGCAGCCGCCTGCCGGGCAAGGGCTATGCATCACCCTACACCGCGCCCTTGTTGTTCCAGCACCAGGCGCTGACGAACGCGATGATGCGCCCCAGAAGGCGCGCCGCCGCGAACTCGGTGACCTGGGTGCCCTTGACGGGCGCTACTTCGACGATGTCCAGGCCCACGATGTTGCGGCTGCGGGCGATCTTCTTGATGAAATCCAGGCCCATGTACCAGCTCAGGCCGCCCGGCTCGGGCGTGCCGGTGCCAGGGAACACGCTGGGGTCAAAGCCGTCCACGTCAATGGTCAGGTACACGTTGCGCGAGAGCTTGCCCACGGCCTCGTCCATCCACGCGCCGGGCGTGTTGTATTCAAAGGCGTGGTAGCAGTGCACGGGCTTGTCCGGGCGGCCCGGCTCAAAAGCCTCGCGGCTGCGAATGCCCACCTGCACGATGGGGGCGTACTCGTTCATGCGCGCGGCGGCGCTGGCGTGGCTGTAGGCGTCGTCGTGATAGGCCTCGCGCAAGTCGCTGTGGGCATCAATGTGAAAGATGGAGAGGTCGGGCCAGCCCTCAGCCACGGCCTTCACGGCGCCGGGGCTGACGGAGTGCTCGCCGCCGATCAGGATCGGGAACTTGCCGGCCGCCACAATCTGCCTGGCCACGGGGTAGATGCGCCCCATGGTCAGTTCCTCGGCGCTGCAACGGGTGTTGAAGGGCTTCAGAGTGCAGACGCCGTGGCGGGTGATGTGCTCGGCGCCGGTGATCTCGTCGAACAGCTCCACCTGCTGGCTGGCGGTGTGCACGGCGCGGGGCCCAGCCGCGGTGCCGCCGCCGTAGCTGACCGTGCCCTCAAAGGGCGCCGACATGACGACGAAGCGCGCGCGCTCAAACGTGGCCAGCTCGGGCGGGATGGCAAAGAAGTTGTCTTCGCCCCGCACCACCAGCTTTCGCACGTCCGGCTCTGCTGCCCGGCGGGCCTTGCCCGCGCGACGGGTAGCTTTAGGCATCGAGGCTACCCTTCTTCTTCTTCTTGAGCTTGATGATCGGGTTGGCCGGCTGGGGCACGCGCAGGCCGGTGTGCCCGGCATTGAGGGCCGAAATCTGGTCCGCCGAGAGCTGCCAGTTGTCGAACAGGAACACGCAGGCGGCAATGCAGGTGGTCCAGTGCCCGTCCTTGGGGCCTTCCGCCGACTGGGTCACGTTGCGGGTGGTGACGATTTCGCCGCCCATTTTCCAGAGCTGCTTGCGCTCGTTCCAGGCGGTGTTGGGGTCAAACGTGAGGCCCATGGTGGTGGCCAGCATGCTGGCGGCCAGGTCTTCGGCGTAGTCGCCGGCCTGCTCGTCATTCACGCCGTAGGAGTGGTACTCGGACAGGTAGCCGAACTTGGTCGGGTCCTTGGGAATGGCCACGCCCACCGAGGCCGCGATGAGGCGGCGGTACTCGTTGGTGGCCTGGCGGCTCATCACGCAGAAGGCGACCTGGCCGTCGTGCAGCTCCTTCTGGCCCTTGTCACGGGGCAGGATGCGGCAGCGGGGCGGCATGATCGAGGAGATAGTGACGATGTTCAGCGCGGCGATGCCGGCGTCACGCAGGGCGTCCTCAAAGCTGGCGAGGTACTCCTTGTGAGTACCCACACCCTTGGTGAAGAAGGCCCGCGTGGGAACAAGCTGCAGCATGTCCTGGCTCCTTGACGCGCCGGCGTTTCCTGCGCCATCCCCAGGCGCGAGGTGTGGCCGATTCAGCGCTCCGTCCGGTCGCAGGCTTGACCCGTCAAGGGAAGCGACCGGATGGAGTGCCGCCGCACAACGGCGGTAAGGCGTGTTTTTTGAATCGCCCGGGCCTGCTTGTAAAGGCCCAAGGCCCGCCGGGCTGCCATTGTCAGGAAATTGTCTAGATCCGGTTTGGGTAGTCCCTACTCGCCCGCCCACAGGCCGGACAGCTCCCCGGCCTTGGCCCGCACGTACTCGGGCTCGTAGCGGTAGTAAATCTCCAGCGTCAGCACCGACAGTGCCGTCGAGTACAGCCGCCCGCCGCCGTTCTTGGCCCAGTGGCACTTGGGCTCAAAGCTGCCTTTGCGCGGGCCCGCTTTAGCCTGCAGGGGCAGCACGGCCTTCTGCATGGCGGTGTTCCATTCGCGCCAGCGCTCGACGCCGCGCGGCTGGTCGCGGGCCACCAGCAACGCCAGAGAGCCGTAGTACCAGTAATAGCTGTTGCTCCCCAGCAGAGACTCGCAGTCGGCGCCATCGGGCAGGTTGCGGCTCATGCGCTCCAGCTGCACGCGCTGGGTAGCGCTGTCGCCGGCCTCGCCCAGCAGGCGGCGCGAGAAGTTGTTCACCGCCATCATGGCCAGCCCCTGGTCGCCCTCGCGGGTGCCGCGGTCGGCGTACACTGCATTGCCGTCCGGCTGGGTGCAGTCTTTCAGGAAGGCCGACAGGCGCTTCAGGTTCTCCAGCGGCGGGTCAAAGCCCGCTTCGCGCCCGGCTGCCAGGGCCAGCATCGCCCAGCCGGTTATCGAAAGGTCGTTGCGCTGGGAAGGCTCCCAGCCCTGCATGCGCGTGGGATAACGCTGGTGGTAGTCCCAGCCGCCGCCCGGTCCCTGCATGTCCAGCAGAAACAGCAGCGCGCGGCGCATGGGCGTGCGCAGGGCGGGGTCGCCGTTCTGCAGGTACAGGTCGGTCAGGGCCAGGGTGGCGATGGCGTGGCTGTACATGTCGGCGCGATAGGTGTCGTCGGCGGCGCCAAAGCCGCCGTCCTCGGGACGCTGGACCCACAGCAGGAACTCGCGGGCCTTGAGCACCGTGGCGCGAAAGTCTCCGGCGGTGTCGGTGTGCCCGGCGCCGGTAAAGGCCAGCAGGCACAGGCCGGTGATGCCCACGTCGTTGCGGGCCCAGCCGATGCCCTCCTGACCGCGTTCAACGGGGCCCGCTCCGCGCAGGTAATGGCTCATGTAGCCGTCCGAGTCCCAGCGGCCGTCGCTGTCCTGCACCGAGGCCAGCCATTGCAGGCCCAGCAGCACGGCGTCCTCGGTCTCGGCGCTGCCGCCGTGGCGCTTTAGGCCCACTCCGTGGCGGGATGCGCCGCGCAGGCCGTGGCTGCCGCCGCCGGCCTCGATGGCCGGATTGCCTTCGCTGCCGGCGCCGCCGCCCGCGGCCTTGATGGCAGCTTCCAGGCGCTCGCCCAAAGTGCGGGGGTCGGCGGGCGGGGTGGTGTTGTCTTCGTCGGCGGGTTTCTCGCTGGATTCGCGCTCGGGCAGCTGGACGGTTTCCTGCGCCCGCGAGTTCAGGATCTCAGCCACCCCGGCGGCAGGCTTTGCCTGCTCGGCGGGGTTGCCAGCCGCCGCGCCGGGGTCGTTTTCGGTCTCGGGCTCGTCGGGGTCAGCACCCCTCACGTCGCCCACGCGCATCACATAAATGCCCGGCTCGGGCTCTTGCAGCAGCGTGAACAGACGGTGGTTGATGAACAGCGTGAAGGCCATCAGGTGCAGGCTGGCTGTCAGCAGCACCGGGGTGGCGAAGTCGCGGCGGCGGCGGGGGCGAGGCGGCTGGGCGACGGGGTCGGTCATTTCCGGCGGCGCTCCAGTTCACGTTGCAGGGCGCGCAGGTGGGCCTCAAGCTCGTCGGTGGTCATGTCCTGCAGCTCGCGCGTGGCTTCGCCGGTCAGGCGGCCGCGGGCCTTGCGGGCCTCATGGCGCACGAACTCGGCGGGGTCGGACTCGGCCATGCGGGCGAGATCGGGCAGGGCACCCGCGTCCTGCAGCAGCGCCGCCACATGGCAGGCCATGGCGCGCGTGCTGTCGTCGGGTTCGTGCAGCAGGGCGCGCACAAACGGGCGGCAGCCCACCAGGCGCCTTGAACCGGCTGCAATCAGGCCTTCCCACACCTCGGCCAGTTCCTTGCTCTGGAGCTGCCGGTTCACCGGTGTGGCCAGGGCCAGCTCAACCTCTGCCAGTTCCGCCGCGACATCGCCGGGCAGGGCAGCCACAGGCTGTGGCGTGCCGCGGGGGGTGTTGGCGGCGGGGGCTGTGTCGTTGGCGGGCAGAGTGGGGGGCTGGGGCCGGGTGGGGGGCTCCAGGTCTTCGCGCGGGCGCTCGGCACGGGGGCCGGACCCCGGCGTGTTGTCTCGAAGCGCCATCGCCTCGCTCAGCTTCTGCTGGCTGCTGATGGCAAAGAACACCGAGACCGCGAACATGGGCAGCACAATGGCAAACAGGATGATGGGCAGCACGGGGCGGCGCTCTTCGCGCTTGGCGGTGTCAGCGTACTCCTGAGCCCGCGTGGCAGGGCGAGACACCGCTGCAGGCCGGGCAGGCAAAGCCGATGCGCGGGCAGACGGCGCTGCGATGGCGGGCAGCGCGGCGGGGACAGCCGCGGGCGCTGCAGGCAGGTTCGCCGAGCGGCGGGCGCCGGAGCAGCGAATGCAGAGCAGGCGGCCGTCGTGGCGTGAAGCACGACCCTCAATCAGGTCCAGCGCGGTCACCGGGATGCCGCACGAGCCGCAGTGCCAGACCTGTTGTTCGTAGTGCGAAAGGGCGCCGGTGACGGCAGGTGTCGGCGTCGGCGAAGGCTGGGCGGCACGCTCAGCCTGCAGGCAATGGGCGCAGATGGTCTCGCCGTTGCGTGCCACGGCTTCGCCGCGGGCGAGGCAGCCCTCGCTCAGTGGTTTCCCGCACTTGTCACAGAACTGCAGCAGCATGGCAGGCCCAACAAAAGGTTAGGGCCATCGGGGTTCTCGGGCGTGCCGCGATCGCGCGTTCTCGGGCGCAGGCGGGGCACACCCCTACAAACGGATATGCTACCCGGCAGGTTCTGGCTGCCACAAGATATCGCGCGCCCAAGACTTGCCGATTGGCGGCTGGGGGCGCCCCTGTGCCGGGTCGCGAAAGAGGCTATTAACCCCGCCGGTGATGGTCCGTAAAATGCGGCACCGGGGAGTACATGAGCTTCCAACTCGGCGTCTGGTTCTCAGACAAGCCCGTTTCGCTAGGCGGTGCGGGCGAGGCGTTTGATTTGCTGTTTGACGGCAAGCCTGCCGGCCTGCGGCCACACGCCGGCGTGAAGGCGTTCTTCAACCAGCTTGTGAAGCGCTACCCCTCGCTGGACAACTGGCCCAGCGAGGACCTGGACGACTGCCCTTGGGCTGACCCGCCCGAGTATCGGCCCACCCACGTGCTGCTTTCGCTGCTGGATGAGTTTGTCGAGCCGATGGAGGCTGTCGTGGTGGACCTGGCCCTGGAGCACGGCCTGCTGGTCTATGACCCACAGACGCCGGACCTGCACCTGCCGCCCGCCCTGGAAAACGAGACCTTCTGGCGCCTGGAGTCTGCGGGCACGGAGACGCTGGACCCCGCAGAAGCCGCCATTACAGCCGCACTGAAGGCCCTGACCACAGACGAAGACTCGTATGTGGTGCTGTCGCGCAGCGCGGCGGCGTTCTTGCAGGCGGCGCTGGACACCGGCGGCGAGTACATCGTGGAGTACCAGGACGGCCCCGGCGCCGAACTGTACCAGGCTGCCACCAAAGACCGCGCGCTGCTGGAGCGGGTGTTTGCGGCCTACCGGCAGGGCGATGAAAGCGGCTGGAAGAGCGCCTTAGACTGGTCCCCGGTGGATTAGCCGGGCGCGTCATGGTGCCTTCCAGCGCCATGCCCTGGCCGGGGCCCAAGGGCCACCCCATCGGCAGGATGGCGACGCCATGGACCGGCTCTACTCCAGCCCCCGGTCCTGGCGGGTCTTCTTGTGGCGGCCGGAGTCCTTGGGCAGCTGAAGGATGTGTCCCAGCTTGTCCCGCTTGGTGGCCAGGTAGTAGTTGTTCTCTTCGTTGGGCGGAAGCTCGATCGCCACCCGGTCCACAATCTCCAGCCCATAGGCCGAGATCGCGTGCCGCTTGGCCGGGTTGTTGGTCAACAGCCGCAGCTTGCGCACACCCAGGTCCATCAGGATCTGGCAGCCGGTGCCGTACTCGCGTTTGTCGGGCTTGTGGCCCAGCATCTCGTTGGCTTCCACGGTGTCAAAACCCTGGTCCTGCAGGGCGTAGGCCTTGATCTTCTCCGCGAGGCCGATGCCCCGGCCCTCCTGCCGCAAATACACCACCACCCCGCGCGGCTCTGCCAGCACCCGCTGCATTGCTGCGTGCAACTGGGGGCCGCAGTCGCAGCGTTGGCTGCCGAAGACGTCGCCGGTCAGGCATTCGCTGTGCACGCGGGCCAGCACAGGCTCGTGGCTGTAGTCGGTGTCGGCCGGGCGCAGGTCTTGCGGCTGCACGTTGTGGCAAAGGGCCACGTGTTCCTTGCCGTCGGCCAGCGAGTGATACAGGTGCACGTCAAAGTAGCCCGCGGCGGTGGGCATGCGGGCGCTCGAAACGCGCCGCACGATGCGCTCGTGGCGCAGGCGGTGTTGCACCAGGTCCGCCACGCTGCAGATCTTCAGGTTGTGTTTCGCGGCGAACTTCTCCAGGTCCGGCATGCGGGCCATGGTGCCGTCGTCGTTCATGATCTCGCAGATCACGCCGGCGGGTTTGAGCCCGGCCAGCCGGCACAAATCCACGCTGCCCTCAGTCTGGCCGTTGCGCACCAGCACGCCGCCCTCGCGGGCCCGCAGTGGAAACACGTGGCCGGGGCGCACCAGGTCGCGCGGCTTGGCGTCGTCCTTGATGGCCGTCAGGATGGTATGGGCGCGGTCCGCCGCGCTGATGCCCGTGGAAACCCCCGTGCGCGCCTCGATGCTCACCGTGAACGCGGTGTGAAAAGGCGACTCGTTGTTCACCGCCATGGGGGGCAGGTTCAGCCGGTCGGCGGCTTCGTTGGTGATGGTCAGGCAAACCAGGCCGCGGCCTTCGCGGGCCATGAAGTTCACGGCAGCCGGGGTGATCTTCTCGGCAGCCACGACCAGGTCGCCCTCGTTCTCGCGGTCTTCGTCGTCCACGAGGATGACAGCCTTGCCCTGGCGCAGCTCATCAAAAATCTCGGGAATCGGCGTCAGCATGGCTTCAGGCCTCCAGGGCAAAGCGCGGCATGTAGCCGCCGGTCGCGCCCATGCCGAAGGCGTCGCGGCTGACGGCAATGAAGCCGACCTCGAAGGGCTCCGGGAAATCGGCCACTTCAGCGTCAATAGCGGCCTGCGGGTGCTGGCCCGCCGCGATGCGCTGGTAAACGCGCAGGCTGCCCATGCGCTTGATGCACAGTTCGCCGTGGCCGGTGGCGCAGACCGCCCCGTGCTCGCCGGCAAAGACCCCGGCGCCATAAACGGGGGTGTCGCCGATGCGCCCGGGCAGCATCATGCTGGTGCCGCCCGTGCTGCAACTGGCCGCAAAGGTGCCGTCCGCGGCGCGGGCCACGGCGCCAATGGTGCCGGAGAGTTTCATTTCGCGGGGGTCGAAGTTCTTCCAGCGCTGCTCGTAGGTGCGCAGGTTGCCGGTCTCCAGGCGCTTCAGGGCGGCCTTCCCGCGGTTCAGGGCGCGCTCCGTCACCATGGAGGCCTCGGGAAAGCCCCGCGCGCGGGCAAAGTGCGTGGCGCCCTCGCCGCACAGCATCACGTGGGGCGTGTCCAGCACCGCCCGGGCCACCAGCACGGGGTTCTTGGTCGCGCGAAGGCAGGCCACGGCGCCAAAGCGGCCGTCGCTGGTGCACACGCTGGCGTCCAGCTCCAGGCTGCCGTCCAGCCGCAGGTTGGCCCCGGTGCCCGCGTTGAAGCGTGGGTCGTCTTCCAGAACGATGGCGGCGGCACTGGCGGCCTGCAGGGCGGAGTCGCTGCCCCCGGCACGCAGGCTT
>JADLBZ010000044.1 GCA_020847415.1 Planctomycetota bacterium | reverse complement strand
CGTGGTGGTCTGCTTCGTGCTGGCTGCGGCGGCCATGGTGGCCTACAAGTACAACAACGACCGGCGCGAGGAACTGCGTACCGAGTACGAAAGCCTGACCGGCAAGTACGCCGATATCAGCGGTGCTTTGAGACACAACATTGCCGACTACTACCGCAATGTTATTTCCGGTGAAATCCGGCCGGCCGACAAACAAAAGCGCGCCAACACCCATGTGAACCTGAGCTCGGTGGCCAAACTGCTGAACATCAACGAGGGCACGGGCGCTGACGACCGGCTGGACATCGGCCTTCCGCGCGCCGAGAAGAAGAAGGCCGGCACCACCGAGTACTTCGAGTACTCGGTAGACGTGAAGCTCAAGAACGTGACCCAGAGCGAGTGGGCCGCCTTCATGTCCAACGCGCTGGTGCACAAGGACCTGGGCGTCAGCGAATACGCGCGCATTGAGACACTGGAGTTGAACCGCGTGGAGTCCCGCTACGCCAAGATCGAGCTGGTGGCCAACAACGGCGGCAAATGGCAGGACCGCAGCCTGTGGAACGCCCGCCTGGTGTTTGTCTGGTTCGGCCCCAAGGAATAGCCCGCCACCGTTACGAAAGCGCCAGGGTGGCCAGGATCGCCACGCCCAGGGGCAGGCAGCGCTCGTCCACGTTGAAGCGCGCGGAGTGCAGGGGCTCGCAGATGCCCTCCCGGCGGTTGCCGCTGCCCAGCAGAAAGAACGCGCCTGGCCGCTGCTGCAGGAAGTAGCTGAAATCCTCGCCCCACGTGGCGGGCTCCTGCTTCGTGTTTACGTTTTCAGCGCCCACCACAGAACCCGCCGCCTCAGCGACGCGGCGCACGCCGCTTTCGTGGTTCACGATGCTGTCGTAGCCGCGCTCGAAGCGGTACTCGTGCTCCAGGCCGTGGGCCGCCGCCACGCCCGCCACCATGGCGCCAATCTCGCGCTCCAGCAGGTCGCGCACGGGGGCATCAAAGGTGCGCACGGTACCCAGCAGGTCGGCGTGGTCGGGAATAATGTTGTGGGTGGTGCCGGACTGGATCCTGGTAATGCTCACCACTGCCTGCTGGGCGGGCGAAACGCGCCGCGCCACCAAGGTCTGCAGTTGACCCACCAGGGCGCAGGCAGCCGGGATGGGGTCCAGCGACTCATGCGGACGCGAGGCGTGGCCGCCGCGGCCGGTCAGGCGCATCGAAATCGTATCAGCCGCCGCGGTCAGGGGCCCGGCACAGGTAGAGACCTTGCCCACCTCCAGGGACGGCTGGTTGTGCAGCGCGTAGACTTCGTCCACGCCCTCCAACGCGCCGTTCTGGATCAACCCGCGGGCGCCGCCGGGCGGGGTTTCCTCGGCGGGCTGGAAGATCAGCCGCACGCTGTGCCTCAGGCGCTCGCGTTTTCCGGCCAGCATCTTCGCGGTGCCCAGCAGGATGGCCATGTGGGTGTCGTGGCCGCACATGTGGGCCACGCCGTCGTGGCGACTGCGGAAGGGGATCTCGTTGAGCTCCTGGATGGGCAGGGCATCCATGTCGGCGCGCAGGGCAATGCGGCCGGCGCCCTTTGGCGCGTCAATGTCCGCCACCAGGCCTTCGCCCCATAGCTTGCTTGGTTTCAGGCCCAGTCGGCCCAGCTCGTCGGCCAGGTGGGCGCTGGTCTTGTACTCGCGCAGAGAAAGCTCGGGCATCATGTGCAGGGTGCGGCGCAGGCCGGAAAGCCAGTCCTGCAGCGAGCGCGCCTCGGCCAAAAGTTCGTTGTTACTCATGGTCTGCTGCTCCGTACGCACTGGGGCTGGGGCGCCCGCCTTGCCTCGCCCGGATGTTGCATAGCAACACCCCGCAAACCCTCACGCGCTATCCCACCGCTGCCAGCACTGCGTCGGCAACTTCCTTCACCTGGGCCTCGGTCATCTCGGCAAAGATGGGCAGGCTCAGGCTCTCGCGGCAGAGCTGCTCGGACACCGGCAAGTCGCCGGGCTTGCCGCCCACCGCCTTGAAGCACTCCTGCAGGTGCAGCGGCACCGGGTAGTAGATGCCGCAGCCGATGCCCTTCTCGCCCAGTCGCGCCTGCAACTGGTCGCGGTTGGCCACGCGGATCGTGTACTGGTGATAGATGTGCGTGTTGCCCTTGGCCACGGGCGGCGACTTGATCTTGCCCGAGGCGGCAAAGCGCTTGTTGTAGGCAGCCGCAATCTCGGCGCGGCGCTTGTTCCAGGCATCCAGGCGCTTCAGCTTCACGGCCAGCACTACGGCCTGCAGGGCATCCAGCCGGCCGCAGATTCCGACCAGCTTGTTGTGGTAACGCGGGCGCTCACCGTGCACGCGCAGCAGGCGAATGCGGTCGGCCAACTCGTCGTCGTTGCTGCACACCATGCCGCCGTCGCCGGCGCCGCCCAGGTTCTTGGTGGGATAGAAGCTGTAGCACCCGAAGTGGGCAAAGGTCCCGGCCTGCTTGCCCTGGCGGGTGGCGCCAAAGGCTTGGGCCGCATCTTCCAGCACGCACAGGTTGTGCTCGCGGGCGAGGTCCATCACCGCCTCCATGGCGGCGCACTGGCCGTAGAGGTCCACGGGGATGATCGCGCGCGTGCGCGGGGTGATTTTGCGGGCGGCACTTTCCAGGTCAATGTTGAAGGTGTCGGCCTCAACGTCGCAGAACACGGGCACCGCGTTCAGGCGCGCCACGGCACCCGCCGTGGCAAAGAAAGTAAAAGCCGGCACGATGACTTCATCGCCCGGCTTGACGCCCGCTGCCATCAGGGCCAGCAGCAGGGCATCGGAACCGTTGCTTACGCCGATGGCATGCTTCACGCCAAGGTATTGCTGGCAGTCTTTCTCGAAGCCCTCCACGTACTTGCCCAGCACAAACGCCTGCTCGTCAAACACAGCCGCCACCGAGGCCTGCACCTCGGCCTTGATCTGCGCGTATTGGGCCTTCAGGTCAAGAAAGGGCACTCCCATGGCGGCTCCTCGCGTTGTGGAGCAAGCTGTATAGCCCGCCGGGCCGTGCCGCACAATCGGCCCAAAGCAGCGGGGCCACGGTCTCCCGTGGCCCCTTTTGCGGCTGTGCGCGCATCAGTTGGTGTCTACCTGCAGCGTGTAGTCTCCGAAGCCAGAGCCCGCCCCCACCCGCACGATGTAGGTGCCGGCGCCCAGGTTGGCCGCCAGGATCTCAGGGTCGTTGTCCGAGGGCGCGTCAATGAAGGCCACCTGGTTGCCGTACTCGTCCAGCAGTTCGAGGTTGCCATCGTAGTTGCCGCTGGTGCGGGTCAGGAAGACGTCCACCACGGCAGAGCTCTCAATGGTGAAGACAAAGCTGTCCACGTCCAGGCTGTCCGAGATGTCGCCGCCCGTGTCAATCAGGCTGTCCGGCACAGTCATGATGCCGAAGTCGGCACCGCCGAGGGGCTCGACGCTGATGTCAATGCCGTAGTCGCCTTCCACGCCGTACTCGCCGCCCGCCACCACGAAGTAGTCGCCGGCATCCAGCACGCCCACCAGCACAGGGTCGTCGCCGGGGCCGCCATTGCTGTCGCCCGCCACAAAGCTGAAACCTGCGGTATAGAGGTCCAGATAGCCGTCGAAGCCCCCCACACCAGTCATGTTGACCACTACCAGGCTGTCCTGGGCCAGGGTGAACGTGAACCCATCCTGATCGTCCGAGGCAGAGATGTCGCGGTCGGCAAAGTCGTGGCCGAAGTGGTCCAGCAGGCCGAAGTCATCGCCCCCGGTGGGCACCTGTTCCACGACCTCGAAATCGTCATCGTCTTCGTTGCAGTCGTCATCGCAGGCGGCGAGGACGAAGAGCGGTGCCAGCAGCAGCGGAAGCATCATGCGGCGGAACATGGTTGGCCCTCCTGTATTCTGCGGGGCATCGCCCCGCGGATTGCTTCAAGCGACTCCCGAAATCTAACCCGCCGTCAAAGCCCGCGCGCTGCAAAAGTTCTGGCAGCCAAAAGGACCGGGGGCGGCACAGCGGCCGCCCCCGGGGAATCGCCTGCAAGTTGTTAGCCCTTCAGGATCTCGAGGGCGTCCTCAATCTCCTTGGCCAACTCAGTGCCCTTGAACGTCTTGGCCATGTCCTTCAGCCGCTTCTCGCCGTCGGCGGGTTTGCCCTCAAGGATGCTGTTCACCTCGCTGCGGGCGCCGTCAACCAGCTCACGGTAGGCCTTGATGGTCTGCTCCTGGGCGGGCAGGCCGACCAGGTCCGTCTTGAAGTTGGCCAGCGCCGCCTTCAGGAAACCTGCCTGGTCCTTGGCTTCAAGGGCCTTCTTGGCGGCGTCCAGGTTCTTCTGCAGCTTGGCGTTGTTGGCATCAATGCCCTTGGCCATCTCGTCAATCTTCTTCTGCAGGTCCTTGGGCGAAGGGACACTGCCGTTGAAGCGGTTGTACGCGTTGCCGTACTGGTCGCACACCACCACCGTGATGTACTCGGTGATGTTGTACTCGCGCGACGGGTTCGGGCTCAGCAGCTTGCTGGTGGGCACCGGGCAGCCGTCGTCCAGCGAGGGCGTGCGATCCGCGTTGTACTCAATCAGCACGAACGCGGCCTTGGACTTGCTAAGTTCGGCCAATTCCTTGCTGTGCAGGGCTTCGTTCGCCTCAATCGCCGTCATCTCCTCATCAAGGAACATGAGGACGATGGGCGTGTTGTCCTTGGCAGCCTTCTCGTAGGTGGCTGTGTCGGCCTTCTTCCACTCAAGGAGTTCTTCCTTGGGGATCACCGAATCGCCGCTGGACCCGCCACCGCCGTACTTCTTCTTGCCGGCAGTGCCGCCGCTGCTCTTGCCGCTGCTGGCGGACTTGCCGTTGTACTTGTCTTTGGCCAACGCAGCCGCAGCCTTGCCGCCGCCACTGCCGGAGTAGCCGCCGCCGCCACTACCGCCGCCACCGCTTGAGGCTCCTCCGCCGGAGGAAGCACCGCCGCCTCAGCCACCTCACTGGCCGGAAAGGGGCTGAGCGGCCGCCGCGACGAACGCGAAGGCAGCCAGCGAGAGCATCACGCTAAGCAGCTTGTTCATGGTTTCCTCGATTTCCCTGCAGTCTGACCGCAGAAAAAGCACATGCACCGAAGGGTGTCCTGTCCTCCACCCTACGAGTGGTATAGGCTACCTGACACTTACTTAGAATTCCAATAAATCTGATCTTCTTTCCGCCAAAATGGCAGGCATCCCCTTCGCTAATGGCAATCTCCACGAAACTTGCTTCTTTTCATGTCCTTGGTATACTTGGCGTCATGAACAAGCCCAAGACCGCCGTTGCCGGCACCTATGGCCCCCCCAAGGGCACCCTTGCCAAACCCGCCGCCGCCGTAGCTGACAAGCCTAAACCCAACAGCTACCTGGAACGCGCGGTCATGACCGCCGGAAAAGAGCAGCTCCTCATGATGCTGCTGGACGGCGCCATTCGCTTCACCGACCGCGGCCGCGAGGCCATTGTCGCCCAAGACGCCACCGAGGCCCACACCAACCTGGTGCGTGCCCAGGAGATCGTCACCGAGCTGATGGCCAGCCTGAAGGCCGACATCGGCAGCGAGATCTACCGCAACCTGGTCGGGCTGTATCACTTTGTCTACGAGCGGCTGGTGCGCGCCAACGTCGAGAAGAGCACCCAGATGGCGGACGAAGCCCGCCAGACCTTGAAGGGCGTGCGTGAGATGTGGGCAGCCGCCATCGACCGCATGAACGAAGAGGGCCGCCCCGAAGAACTGAACCCCAGCCAGATCCGCACCCACCGCATGGATGCCGAAGGTTAGCGGGCAGCTACGCGTTCAAGAAAAAGGCCCGCCACCATCGGCGGGCCTTTGCATTGGCTGGCTGAACTACTTCTTGAAGGTGTCTACGAACCGCTGGTTGCGCGTGGCTGCACCCTGAGAGGCAGTGGGGTTGGCCTGCAGTTTCGCGGTCTTCAGCACCTTCTCCACCTCTTCAATGCGTGCCTCGACCGAGGGGTGGTTGCTCAGGTACTTGCCCTTCTCCGCGTTCAGGCGTTCGTATTCCTGCACACGCTTCAGCATGGCCACCATGGCGCGCGGGTCGTAGCCGGAGGCCGCCAGGGCGCGGGTGCCCCAGTTGTCGGCCTCGAACTCCTGGTCCTTGTTGTAGCCGCTGGTTATGACCTGTTCCGCCAGGCCCACCACCATGTTGCCGAAGATCGAGCCGATGCTGCCCGATTCGCCAAACAGCGCCTTGGACGCGCCCGAGCTGAGAATCTGGTTCTGGTTGGCCTCGCGGTAGGCATCAATGCCGTGGTTCAGCACCACGTGCCCCAGTTCGTGGCAGATAATCGCAGCCAGCTCGTCCTCGTTGGCGCACAGCAGCACGGCGCCACGCGAAACCCAGATAAACCCGCCTGGCGTGGCAAAGGCGCACACCTCGTTGCTGTCCAGCAGGCCCACATGCAGGCCCTTCCAAAGCGACTGGTTGTTGATGCGCTCAATGGCCTTCTCGTCGCGCGAGTTGTGCTCGCCCAGCTTGCGCCAGTCGCGGGTCACCTCCAGCGTGGCCTCGCGCATGTAGCCGCCCATCTCGTTCATGTACACGAGCTGCGCCTTGCCCTTGGGCGAGGACATGTCGGCAGCCGGGTAGCTCTGGATCACCACAGCCGAGGTGCCGCGCCCGATGTAGTACTCCTCGCTGGGCGTGTAATTCTCGTCAACCTTGCTGTCCTCCAGGGCTTTCACGCCTGTGGTGACAGATTTGGCCACCTCAACGGTGGCACCTGCCCAGTCGCCATGTGCGGCACGCTCCAGCGCCGCACAGCCAGCAAGCAACAGCATGCCGGCACCCAGCAAACCCAGTTTGTTTGCGCTGCGCATGGTGGTCTCCTAGTCGAGCAGCTTGCCGTTCTTGCCGAAGTCCCGGTACTGGCCCAGCACCTTGTCGGTGTCGGGCTTCTGGGACTCGCCG
>JADLBZ010000043.1 GCA_020847415.1 Planctomycetota bacterium | reverse complement strand
GCGGTTACCGCAACACCAGCACCTTCATGACCATGATCTACCTGATCGGCGCGCCGCTGGGGAAGATTCTCAGCCACTTCACCCGGCAACTCGCCCCAACCAAATCCACATGAAACAGCGAGGAGCCTGACTTGTGCGGATACGCGTGCGTTGGCTGGTTGTTACCTGCATCCTGTTAGCGGCGGTTGCCCTTGGCGTATGGCGGCTGACAAGCGGGGGCGATCATCATGTAGCGCCCCCGCAGGCCGCGAATGGCGGGGGTGGCGGCGGCCATGGGCCTACGCCCCCGGCGCTGCCCCGCCCGGCGGTGTTGCTGGTTGATGTGCAGGGCGCCCAGGGCCAGCCTGCCACCGCGATGGGCGTCAGTAACAAGGGCGAAGCTCTGCCCTGCACGCCGGTCGGGGCTGGCCTGTTCAGCGCTCCGTGGCCCGTGCAGCAGGTTGCCCGGGTGTGGGCCTACACCCCGGGCATGCGCTCCAGGGCAGCCGTCCCCGCGCCGGGGCAGGAGCGCCTGACCCTGCAACTGGAAGCTGAAGCCCGGGTGGTCGTGGCTGTCGAGGAAGGCGAAGGCAAGCCCGTTGCGGGTGCAACGGTGAGCCTGGAGTTTGCCGATGCCGGCGAATCCGCCGACTGGCTTGCCCTGATGGAGCTTCGCGGCACGGACCCAATCCGCACGCTTACCACAGACGATGCGGGCGAGGTGCGCCTGCCCGGCCTGCTGGCGGGAATGCAGGCGGGTTTTCATTGCCAGACTGAAACCGGCGTGGCCGGCGAGAGTTTCAGGCCGCTGAAGGCATCTGAGCGCATCGTGCTGAAGATCGCGCAGGGCGGGCGGTTCTTGAACGTGAAGTGCCAGGATGCCAGGGGCAACGCGATTCCGGCGGTGGCGCTGCAGTACACGGCCCAGCGGCCGGCGCCCAAAGGCTGGACCATGTCGCGGCTGGTGTCGCGGGAGGGTGTCGCGGTTGCCGACGCGAGCGGCGTGGCCCGTGTAGCCTTTCTGCACCCCGAAGAGGTCATCGAGATCAATGATGTTTCCGCCGGGTGGAATCGCATTCACAGCCGGGACATCATCCGGCCGGAAAGCGTGGACCCGGTGGTGGTTCTGGGCCGCCTTCGCAAGCTTGTGGTGAGAGTGACGTACGAAGGGGGCGAGCCTTACAAGGGACTGATCACGGCAGACGCTTTTCACATGACGACAGTAAGGGCCGTGTCCGCGGGCCTGTCCCGGTACACAAGCCATGAGGCGGACTGGATGGCCGACAAGTATTCCGGCGGCTCGGCGACGTATGAGCACACCTTTGTGGAGCTTGCCGCCGACGGGAGCTTCCCGGTGGATGCCTACCCCGATGGGGCCGACCTGACCGTCAGCGGCGAAGAATTGCGGGTCGGCTTCAAGCGCCCCGGCAAGGTTATTCCAGGCAGTGAAATCCCCGAATCCGGATTGGTCGAAATTGTTGTTGCCAAACTGGAGAAGGGCCAAGGTCTCGGTACTTTTGAATTCGAGCTTGGCGAGTCGCCGGAAGGCCTTGTCGCTCAGATCGTCAATCACGCCACTCAGTATGCGCATGAGTTGATAGATCTAAGCAAGACGAAGAGCAGCTCTCGTCTGTGGGCGGGCACCTACGAGATCCGGATCTTCGGGCGTCGGTCATGGCAGTCCCCGTTGATTGTCCACCCCGGTCGCAACGAAACCGTGGCGGTGCGCCCAGACCTTGGGCCCTCCTGCCAAGCAAGGGTGACTGCTATTACCCCCGAGGGAGCGCCCATTGAAGGGGCTGTATTGCTGCCACTAACTCTGGTGCATCCAGTGTATCCGGAGGATCCCAATGCGGGAAAGATGGGCATGCTGGAGAGGGCCATTTCATTCTATCAGGCCATGAGCGGCAGCGATGGCGTGATGGTGCTGGACGGCCAGCCCCCGGGCAGGCGGCAGTACCGTGTGGAGTCTGCCGGCACCCAGTTCGAGGTTGTGGATTTAGACTTGCGCCCGGACACGTTGGCCGATGGCGGCACGGTTGTCCTTTACCCCGCCATCGGTCAGTTGCGAGTTGTCGTCGAGGGCGCGCCACCTCAAGCAAGCGCGATCAAGGTAGATATTGCGCCATCTGCTGGGCGTGACCATCGGAAGTTGAGGGCACTTGATCTACGGGAAGGTGTGTGTGTATTCACAGGCCTTGCTGTGGAACGGTTCTACACGATTGTGATCATGCATGACAAAGGAAGCGTGAGCGGTCAACTAATCATCAATCAAGTCGAGTTGACACGCATCCGGAATGTTGTCGAAATCCGCGTCAAAATGAGCGACCTGAAGTACAACTGACCGACCGCCCATCCTGCCTGTGCCACGCGGCCCCGCTGACGTGCGGGGCCGGGTTCGTTAACGTGCTCCCGGAGGGTACCCGTGAAGATCTTTATCTCGGCGGACATGGAGGGCGTCACCGGCGTGGTCCATCGCGACCAGCTGATGCCCGAGGGCAAGACCTACGAACGTGCCCGCAAGCTGATGACCGCCGACATCAACGCCGCCAT
>JADLBZ010000042.1 GCA_020847415.1 Planctomycetota bacterium | reverse complement strand
CGCAGGTCGTGGCTGTTGAGACCCACGGTGCATTGGGGCGACATGACTGCTTGATAGGCTTCCGTAACCGCGTTGCCGCGGGACAAGTCCGGCTGGCCGGTCTTCTCGTCGATAGAAAGACCGGCCCCGAGCGGTGAACTCTTTACCTCAGACCAGAACCCGCGGACCTTCGTTTCGGGCAGCGGCGCATCCAATGCTGCCGCATTCCAGAGCCAGCGGGGTATCAGCTCCAGCATGGCCTTGGTGGTGGGTATGACCGGGTGGCTGAACCCGGCCCCCACAATCATGGTAAACGCCGGTCCGTTCTTGGCGCGCCCGACGCATTGCAGGATGCGCTGGACGACCTCGTCCGGCCCAAGCACTTGGAGCGGCTTCTTGTTTTCGGAGCTGTTTGCCACGGCCAGTGATTGTCAGTTATTGCCAGTTCCGGCGCAAGCGCGAGGGGTGCCGGCGTTATTCTGATGTGTGCTATTGCCGCCTTCTCGATGAGCGTTTCGGCCTTCGCGTCAGCCGTTGCAGGTCAGGCGTTAGGCCGGAAACTGCAGGCAGTCGCGCCGCTGGCCCGTGCCGAAGCTTGCCGCGTCCAGCACGAAGCACCTTCGCGAGCGCACGCAAGGATACGAGGAGCCTGTAACCGGGGGAGTTACTCGATCTGGCACAGGCCGACCGTGATGTTGTCGGTGCCGCCGCCCGCGTTGGCGGCCTCAATCAGGTCTGCCGCCATGGATTCCAGGCTGGTGCCGTGCTTCACCATGATGCGCTGGATCTCGGAGTCGGTGACCAGGTCCGTCAGCCCGTCGCTGCACAGCATGTAAACATCGCCGGCGCGGGCCTTGTCCCACTTCACGTCCACTTCCACCGTGGGCTCCATGCCCAGGGCGCGGGTGATGATGTTCTTCAGGGGATGCGAGCGGGCATCCTCGTCGCTGATCAAGTTCTTCTTGCGAAGCTCGCCCACCCACGAGTGGTCTTCTGTCACCTGGGCCAGCTCACCGCCGCGCAGGCGGTAGATGCGGCTGTCGCCCACGTTGGCGTAAACGACGTAATCCTTGCCCGCCACCACGGCAACAATGGTGGTGCCCATGTTCTTCAGGGCCGGGTCTGCGTTGCCGCGGCGATAGATCTCTTTGTTGGCGTTGCGGATGCACTTGGTCAGCAGATCGGCGTCTTTGCGTTCGTCCTGCCCCTGGCGGGGCCGGCTCTTGAAGGCCTCCGTCACCGTTTCAATGGCGATGTGCGAGGCGATTTCACCGCCCAGATGGCCGCCCATGCCGTCGGCAACGACGCAAAGCCCCGATTCCTCGAGGATTGCGCAAGAATCTTCATTATTCTTGCGCTGCAAGCCGACATCTGTGGCCGTCAGCATTCGAACGACCATGACGCCGCCCTTGAACCCGGCATCGGTGTGAGGCATCCGGTGCGAACCCCCGCCCCCGAGCTAATCACGCCGCATTCCCTGAATGAAGCCGCCAAAGTTACCAGTCGGAACACGGCTGTCAATTGATGCAATCAAACCTCTGGTAAGCGCTTCATTATCGCCAAGATTGCACAAAGCGCAAGCACCCAACCCGCGCACGGTCCAATGCTTCCGCCGTCGCTTGTGCGGCAGGCCCGTCATTTCGGCGGTGAAAGAGTCACCTCCAGCACGGCGGTCTCGTCACCCACGGTGGCTTGCACGCGCAGAAACGCCTTCTGGCGCGCCACCGTCGGCGTGCCACGCACCAGCAGCCGGCGCTCTTCGGTGATTACCGTCAAGCCCTTCGGCAGGCGGCTCTCCAGAATTTCCCACTGCACCGGCTCGCCCGCCACGCCACCCAGGGCCACCAGCGTGCCCACGTACTCTTGCTCAGGATAGATCGTCTCGTTGCCCACATAGAGCAGCCGCAGGGCATCTTTGCCGGGCAGCGTCGCCGGGTCGTCCTTGGGCCGCAGCAGCTTGAAAGACGCCAGGAAGGGCTCCAGATCGCGCTGGTCCTCTGTGTGGCCGTCGCAGGTGACGACGTAGCGGTACCCGTTGTCCAGCACCACCAGCACCGTGCGGCAGAAGCCCTTGAAGGGCGCGTAGGTGGCCCGATAGCCCGTGCGGTCACTCACTTCATGCGGGCCGGCGACTGTGAAGCGGGCGTTGTTGCCGGCGGCTGGCATGGAGGGGTCGGCCTTCTCGCGCGCAGTGACGCCGGCCTCCGGCAGCTCGCGCCCGTCGCGGGTGTGGTCTTCAGCCTCCACGCGATACACCACGCCCCTGCGCACAGCCGTGACGCTGGTGGAGACCGCACTGGCATCTACCGTGGGTGCGACCGGAAAGACGATCTCAAAGCCCCAGCGCCGCGAGGTGTAGGTCGTTGGCTTGTTCGGGTCCGGCACTGACGTATCAGTTTGGCCGCGCAGCGGCTGAACCGGATCCGAAGTGGGGGCCGGCGTCGAGTCGCTGGAGGAGCCTGTCGCGGCAGCAAACACGGCGATCGCAACGACCAACACGATGCCGCCCACCAGCAGCGCCGCGACCAAGCCCGCGTTCCTGCCGCTTTCAACGTTCGTGCCAATGGGCATGCGCGGCGGGCCGGCCCGCAAGGCCCATGGGTGCGGCGCCGCATAGCCGTGCGCGTGGGGCATCTGGCCCGGCTGGGCGGGATAGCCCGCCTGGACGGGCCCGCCCTGCCCCGGCGGTGGTTGTCGGCCCGGCGCGGGAGGAATGTAACGCGGCAGGGGCGCTCCCGGCTGGGGCGGTGCAAAGTAGGGCGGAAACGGCTGCTGCGGGGCAGCCTGCCAGCCTTGCGGCGCGGCGCTTGGTGGCGCGCCGGGACCGGAAACGAGCACCCCCGAAAACAGGCCGTAGGTCGCCCCGCACTGCCCACAGGTCACGGTGGGCAGGTTGTGCCCCGGGGGCACAGCATTGGGCAAGCCGCAGGCCGGGCAGTTGGACACCGCCATGTCGCAATCCTCGGACTGTTATCATAGCGAACCCCGGCCCCCTGCCCAGCCTTGCGGAATCCCCCGTTCTCCCTTGCCAGCCCCGCCGAATTGCCTTTGATGGCCGCCCATGGCCAAGCCCCCCAAGCCGCAGCCCGCTGAGCAGCGCTTTGCCGAGGAAACCGCCGGCCGCGTCCGGGCCTTCTGCACCGAAGCGCGCAGCGTGGAGGACATCGCCGCCCACCTGGGCGTGGAAGCCACCGACGCGTTCCGCGACTGGCTGGAATCGCTGGCCTTTTCCGGGCGCCTGCTGCGCCTGAAGGGCCGCCGCTACGAAACGCCCAAGGGCCACACCGCCGTGGGCACCTTCCGGCGCAGCCGTCAGCGCGGCTCGTTCGTGGTACCCGTGGACGCCTCCATCGCGCCCATTGACATACCGCCCGGCCACGAAGAAGGCGCCCAGGACGGCGACCGCGTGCTGGCCAGCTATCGTGAGGCTGCCGCGCGCCGCGGCAGGCGCGCCAACGACCTGGCCGAGGGCCTGACCGGCCGCGTGCTGGGCATTGTGGACGCGCGCGCCGCAGAAGCCGTGGGTATCTTCGAGTTCACCCACGATGGCCGGCCCCGCGTGCGGCTGGAGGGCTACAACCTGCCGCGCTACGCCTGGTGCGAGCCCCACGAAGCGCGGCGCTGCAAGCCCGGCATGGTGGTGCGCGTGAAGCTGCTGCGCAAACCCGACGCCAACGGCCGTGCCCGCGCCAGCCTGCTGGGCAGCGTGGGCAGCATTGACGACCCGCTGCACGACCTGGACAACCTGGTTGCCCTGTTCGGCTACCCGGGCCCCTTCAGCCCGGAAGCCCTGGAGCAGGTGGCGAAACTGCCCGAGGACCCCTCGCCCGAGGACATGAAGGGCCGCCTGGACCTGCGGGACCGCCTGGTCATCACCATTGATCCCCGCGACGCCAAGGACCACGACGACGCCATCTCGCTGCAGGCCCTGCCCGGCGGGCTGACCCTGCTGGGCGTACACATCGCCGACGTCGCCCGCTATGTGACGCCTGGCAGCGCCCTGGACGAGGACGCCCGCTTTCGCGCAACCAGCGTCTACCTGCCCGGCCGGCTGATCCCCATGCTGCCGCCCGAGCTTTCCGCCGGGCTGTGCAGCCTGCACGACCGCGTGGACCGCCTGGCCAAGTCCTGCTTCATGGTGTTCGACGCCGAGGGCCGCATGCTGCGGCGCGAGGTGCTGAACACGGTGATTCGCGTGCACCGCTTCCTCACCTACGAGGAAGTCCTGCCCGTGCTGCAGGGCAAGGGCAGTACGAACGACGCCGCCGTGGATGAGCTGCTGGTCCACAGCCGCCGGCTGGCGGACCTGCTGCTGAAGCGCCGCCTGGAGCGCGGGGCATTGATGCTGGAGATTCCGCGGCCCCACGTGTACGTGGACCAGTCCGGCCGTGCCACCAGCGTGGAGCCCGAGAGCCACGACATTGCCCACAACCTGATCGAGGAGTTCATGCTGATCGCCAACGAGGCGGTGGCGTGCTTCCTGATCGAGCGCGGGCTGCCCTACATCGGCCGCATTCACCCGCCGCCGCTGGAGGATGCCATTGAGGACTTCTGGGAGTTCTGCGACGAACTGAAAGTGCCCCAGCCGGACTTTGACACCCCCGGCGCCCTGCAGCGCTTCCTTGAAGACGTGAAGAAGCGTCCCGGCTACGACGCCATTCACTACGCCCTGCTGCGCAGCCTGACGCGAGCCATCTACGCCGCCGAGCCGGACCTGCACTACGCCCTGGCCACGGACAAGTACGTGCACTTCACTTCGCCCATCCGGCGCTACCCGGACACCGTGACCCACCAGGTGCTGGACCAGTTCCTGGAGGCGGGCGGCCTGCTGCGCTGGCAAAGCCAGCCGCTGGAGCAGCCCTGGGTGCGCGGCGACACGGGTGTGCCGCCCAAGGCCCACAAGGCCGAAGGCAAGCGCATCCCGGGGTTTGCCGAGTGGGAGTTCAGCATGCCCCACATCGCGGCCCACTGCACCGAGCGCAGTATCCGGGCCGACCAGGGCTCCCTGGCCGCCGACCAGATCAAGATCCTGCGCCTCGTGCAGGGTCGCATCGGCGAGGAAGTCATGGGCACGGTCATCGGCGTTTCAGCCGTGAATGTGCAGGTGCGGCTGGACCTGTTCATGGCCGAGGGCTACGTGGACTTCCGCGATCTCTCGGACGGCTGGGTCGAGGCCCACCGCTACTGGGCGGTCTACGAGACTCGTGCCGGCGTGCGCCGTCTGATGATGGGCGACCGCGTGGAAGTGGAGATTGCCGACGTGGACCTGGGCAGCCGCAGCCTGCGGCTGTTGCCCCTGGGCGAGCACACCAAGGAGCGCCTGTGGGGTGCGCGCGGCGGCGACCGGCGCAAGCACAAGGGCGACCGCCGCGAACACCGCCGCAAACGCCGCTGAAGCAACCAGCCGCCGAAGTTCGCGATGCGGCAGCCCGGCAGCAAGAGCCGGGAATCGGCGATGTTTGCCAGTGAGGCGTGGCCGTCCCGCCCGCGTGCAGTTGCGGTTCGCCTACACGCTCCCGCAGGGACGCAAAGCAAAGGCAATTGACGCGAAGAACCGAAGCAGCAAAGTGCTGCACGCCCCTTCTCTGCGAGCCTTGCGCCTCTGCGTGAGCCTGCCGCTGCCGGGCTTTGCGCGCCTTGCGCCCTGGCGTGAAATGCTGTTGTCGTTCGTGGCGCAGCCGCGGCGCCTGCCGGCGCACAGCGGCTACTCTTCTTCGTCGTCCGTGGCGGCACCCTTGCGGGCGCGTTCTGCCAGCCGCTTCAGCTCGATGACACGGGTCTTGCCCGAGGAATCCTGCGGGATCTGCGGCAGGAAGAGAATGGTGGTGGGACGCCGGCCCGGCTCCAGGCGGCCCTGCAGATGGGCCTCGAGCAGCTCGGTCATGTGCTGTTCCTGGGCCGCGT
>JADLBZ010000041.1 GCA_020847415.1 Planctomycetota bacterium | reverse complement strand
AAGGGCCGCCCCTGGGTACGCGGCCCCGGCGGCGCGCGCATCTACGTGGATGAACAGGGCCGCCCGCTCTCCCGCCAGCCCGGAGACTACGCCGGCGACACCGGCGCAGGCTCAAGCGCCGCAGGCAGCGGGACCGGCGTGAAAGAAGCCGCCAGGCCCGAGGACGAACCCGCCGCACCCGGCACTGTCACGGGCAGCGTCGTGGATGACCACGGCCAGGCATTTGCCGGCGCGGTTGTCGAGCTCCAGTCCCCCAAGGGCGTCCAGCGCGCCACCGCCGGCGACGACGGCCGCTACAGCCTGGAGGGCGTGCCCGCCGAGGTGCCACTTGCCGTCACCGCCTCCTCGCGCGGCGCGGTCAGCCGCACCCTTAGCGCCCGGCTGGCCCCCGGCGCGAAGCTGGCCCTGGAGCCCCTGGTGCTGGCCCGCGACGGCGCCGTGCGCGGCGTGGTGCGTGCAGCCGAGTCCGGCGCCCCGGTGGCGGGTGCCTTGGTGCGCATGCACCCCATGAGCAACAGCCGCAGCGCCATCTCCGTGACCACGGGCAACGACGGCGGCTTCATCTTTGACCAGCCCACACCCGGCGAGTACCGCGTGCAGGTGACCCGCGACGGCTACACCCCGCGCATCCTGAACAACGTCACCCCGCCCCGCGAACTGGAAGTGCAGCTGGCGCCCGGCACGGTCATTTCCGGCACGGTCACTTCCGCCGACGGCAGCCCGCTGCAGGATGCTTTGGTGAACTGCGACTTCGTCTCGGAACCCCACCAGTTCTGGCACACCGAGACCCGCACCGACGAAACCGGCTTCTACAGCGTGAAGTGCCAGCCCGAGAGCCAGCACAACGAGATCACGGCGCGGGCTGCCGGGTTTGCCTCGCAGACCCGGCGGCTGGTGGTCAGCGGCGCCTCGGGCGTGGATTTCGCGCTCAGCCCCTCGGGCAACGCCGTGCTGCGCGGGCGCACCGTGCTGCGCTCGGGCGGCCCGGTTGCCGATGCGACGTTCTTTGTGCTGGATGCGGCCGGCAACCCCATGGGCATCATCCAGCGCCAGGGACCCGGCAGCGACGGGAGCTTCTGGCTGGAAGTGCCCACCGGCAGCGGAACCCTGGTAGTACGAAGCGGCAGCCTGGCAGAGCTGCGTGTGCCCTTTGCCGCGACGGCGGGCGGCGTTACCGAGCTTGGCGACCTGCAGATGGACGCGGGCGCGGCTGTCTCGGGGTTTGTCCATGCGCAGGGTGAACCCCAGGTGCGAATCGGGCACGCGACCATCAGGGCGGGCGCGGCTGTGGTCACCGCTGACGGCACGGGCGCCTATCGCCTGGAGGGCCTGCCCCTGGGTGAAGTCCTGTTGCAGGTCAGCCATCCTTCGTGGCAGGGCACGTCAACGACGATCACCGTCAAGACGCCCGGCGAAGAGTTGAAGCGGGATCTGGTCCTGGTCACCGGAGGGCAAAGCGTCCGCGTGCTGGTCAAGGCAGCCGACACCGGCACGCCCTTGAAAGGCGCCCGGGTGACCACCGACGCCTTTGGCCATAACGTCGTCACCGGCGACGACGGTATCGCGACTTTAGGCGGTATCTCCGCCGACCGCGCCACAATCCGGGTTGCCTTGGCCGGATACGCAACCACCACGGTGCAGATCCGCACCGACGCGCCAGCCAACGCCCCCGGCGCGCCGGCCCAGGAAGTTCTGCTCAAGCCGGGGGCCGCCCTGGAGGGGCGCTTCACGACCGAGGGCAAGCCGGTGGCTTCTGCCATGACCGTGGAAGTCTGGAACAGCACCTCGCAGGTGGCCACGGTGCAGACCGACAGCGACGGCCGCTGGAGCACGGCTGCGTTGCCCCTGGGCACCTACTTTGCGGGCCTGCCCGCCCTGATCTACCTGCCACGCAAGGTGGAGCTGACGGCAGAGGGCGGCGTGCTGGAGCTGGATGTCGGCCCCATTGCCACCCTGCGCGGCCGCGTGCTGCGCCCCGACGGCAACCCCCACGCCAACGCCGGCATGTACATCCTTTCCACCACCCACAGCTACTACCAGGCCACGGCGTTCACCGGCCCCAACGGCGAGTACGAGGTGCCCAACCTGCCCGCCGGCGAGTGGACCTTCAGCGCGCTGAAATCACAGGGCGACCAGGCGGCCCAGTACGTGGTTCCCGTCACGGTGACGGGCGGCGGCGTCAAGCAGATGGACATTCACCTGCCCCCCGCCACAGGCGTGGTGGCTGGTCGAGTGACCTACCCGGACGGACGGCCCGTCTCCGGCGCGCGCGTCTGCATCAGCAACCTTTCGGTGGCCCTCAAGCGCTCCATGCTGGCGGCCTATGTGGTGACCGATGCCGAGGGCCGCTATCGCGCCGAGCGCCTGGAGAACGGCGTGACCATGCGCGCCCGGGTGGGCGGCTACCCCGACGAGGCAGCCACCGCCATTGGCTTCAGCGACGCCTTCGTGGTGCCCGGTAACGATGCCCCGCTGGAGGTGAACATGGTGGTGGCCGAACGGGGCTACAAGCTGACCGGCGTCTGCCGCCGCGCCGACGGCGGCCCCTTGGGCGAAGAAGGACCGGGCCTTTACCTTGAGGACGAGCAGGGTCGCCGCGCCGGCAACTTCTTTGGCGGCGGCCGTCCCAACGCGTGGCTGACCGTGTATGACGTGCCGCCGGGGCGCTACAAGCTCGTGGCCACCACCCCCGGCTGTCTGCCGGCCGAGGTCGTGGTGGTGGTGGGCGAGGGCGATGTCACAGACATTGAGATCCTGCTGCACGTAGAGCCCCGCGGCTCGGAGAAACCATGAGCGCAAAGATGGGTCTGTTGCTGGGGGCCATGCTGGGCTTGGTGGCGGGCGCGGTGGGCTGCCTGCTGACCTTTGGCTATGCCACGGAAGGGTTGCAGCAGGCCAAGGCGCAGGCCTACGACGAAGGCCGCAACGACGGCGCGATGCAGGCACGGGCGGAGGCGGGCAGCATCTCGGGGACCCTGAACGACGGGCTGCTGCGCGAGGCGGGCGACCTGGGCAATCGCTTGGACGCAGCGCGCGAGAAGCTTGAGCCCCTGGCCCAGCGCCCCGACCTGCCTAAAGACGTCCGCGACACCCTGGCCGCAGTGACCCAATCCCTGCGCCGCTAACGCCGTTCGCCAGGCACGCCAAACTCGACGTTCGCAGTGTGTCCGTCCTCGCCCGCGCTGCCGTTCGTGGCGTGGGCGTCCCGCCCGCGTTGCCGTTCGTGGCGTGGGCGTCCTCGCCCGCGTTGCCGTTCGTGGCGTGGGCGTCCTCGCCCGCGTTGCCATTCGTGGCGTGGGCGTCCTCGCCCGCGTTGCCGTTCGTGGCGTGGCCGTCCCGTCCGCGTTGCGGTTCGTGGCGTGGGCGTCCTCGCCCGCGTTGCCGTTCGTGGCGTGGGCGTCCTCGCCCGCGTT
>JADLBZ010000040.1 GCA_020847415.1 Planctomycetota bacterium | reverse complement strand
CTGCGTGGGCTGGCGGCCTACTCGCGTGTGGTTGCTGTTATCTGTGTGAATCTGTGTTGATCCGTGGACAACCGCAGTTGCCTTTCTCCGCATCTCTGCGTCTTTGCGAGAGAATGCAGTTCACGAACGGCAACGGCTTCTGCGGGCGATTCCGGGTCAGGCGGTACCTGCCCCGGAGCGCTGCTGCGCAGCCCCACATCACGAACGGCAACAGCCGGGGCAGATCCGGGCCTAGCCGCGAAAGGCGCGCAGGGCTTCTTCGGTCAGGGATTCCCCGGACAGGCCGGTGGGGCGGGGCAGTGGCTGTCCGGATGTCAGACGCTGCATGTAGCGCAGCACGTACTTGCCCAGCACGTCCGCTTCGAGGTTCACCGCTGTGCCCGGTTGCCAGCAACGAACGCTCGTGACCTCGCGGGTGTGCGGTATGACCGCCACCGTGAAGTCCGCCTCGCCCAGCTCGGCAATGGTCAAGCTCACGCCGTCCACGCACACGCTGCCCTTGGGCACACATTGGGCCGCAAACTCCGGGCCGCAGTCCACACGAATGCGCCACTCGGCGCCGGCGCGCGCGATGGCCCCGACGGGCGCGCAGGCATCCACGTGGCCCTGCACAATGTGCCCGTCCAGCCGCCCGCCGGCCTTGAGGGCGCGCTCCACGTTGACCAGGCTGCCGCGCCCCAGGCTGCCGAGGCTCGTGCGCGACAGGGTCTCGGGGACAGCCTCAAAGGTGGCCTGCAGGCCCGAAAGGCGGGCCACGGTCAGGCAGCAGCCGTTCAGGGCCACGCTGTCGCCCAGGCGCACGGATGCGGCCTCGGCAAGCGGTGCCAGGTCCACCGTCAGGCGCCGCACGCCCGCGTCTTCCACTGCCAGCAGCGGCAGGGCCGCTTCTACGATGCCGGTAAACACATCAGCCTTTCGACAGCTCGGCCTTGATCTTGTCCCACAACGCCTGCGCGGCCTTGCGCTGGTCACTCTCGGGGAAAAAGCGCCACTCCCGGCCCAGGGTCTTGGCCGCGTTTTCATAGCGCTTCTTGTCGTAGTCCTTCTGCGCTTTTTCCACCAGCGGCTTCAGCTCCTTGTCGCTTTCTTCCTGGGCGACCTTCAGGCCGTCGGCGTTGCCCTTGATCGCTTCCAGGATCTCGGCGGCCCGGACCCCGGACTCGGCGTGCTTGTGGGCGGCTGTCTCGGCGGCCTCGCACCAGGCCTTGAACCACTTCTTGCCCTTCAGTGACGACTCCGCCTTTTTCAGAAGCTTAGCAGCCACCTTCTCCTGGTCTTTGGCCAGTTCGTCCTTGAACGCCAGCAAGTCCTTGTGGATAGGAAGGCCCTTCCAGTCTTGCAGAGCGGCGTCGAACTCGGCGGTGTCGGTCAGGTCCAGCTTGATGGCCGCCTTCATGGCTGAAAAGCGCGCCCGCAGCTCGTCATCAAAGGGCTTGGCCACCTCCGCCAGCCAGGGCTCAAGGCCCATGTCCTGCACCAGAAAACGCACGTCATCAAACAACGCCAGGGCGGCCTTGGGGTCTTTACGCACAGTAGCCTTGATGGTCTCAGCCCGGGCGCGCAACAGATCGGCTGCAGGCTCCTGCAGGACCAGGCCGGTTTCATCCACGGGCGCCGCGTCGGGGTTGGGTACCAGCCGGGCCGTCAGGGCAGCCCGGGCGCGGTCCTTACGGTCCTTCCAGCCCACTGGGTAGGGCGTGTACAGCGGGTCGCCCACGAACACCGACTGCCACGAAAGCAGGTGGTTCGCCATCATGCCTGCCTCGCCAAAGCAGTAGCCCTTGGCCAGCCGCTCCCACATGACATGCTCGTACGGAAAGCCCACGGTGTAGGGCTCGTACACCGTGCCGTAGGTGCAGGTGGCGTTCCACGAAAGCAGCGGGCCCACCCAGTTGCTCTTGGTGCCACGCACCGTGGCAGCGGCAAAGCTGTGCAGGTGCACATCAATGCCGCCGGTGCGGAAGCGCACTTTGCCCTTGGGCGTCTGGCCGCCGGCGTACCAGCCGTAGTAATGCAGCGCGTCCGTGAGAGTGCTCAGGTCCTGCACTTCCGGCTTGGTGTCGTGCAGGTAGCGAATGCCCAGGGTCTTCCAGGCATCCTCAACCTTCTCCATCAGGTCGTCGCGCTGCTGGTAGCCGTCGTTGCTGGTCAGGCCGCGGGTGTCGAGGTAGCTGATGCCTTCGCAGCCCAGGGCCTCGGCCAGTACGGCCTTGTCCACCAGCCCCTTGGCAAGCTCGACGGTTTCGCCGTCCAGGCGGCAAACCACCAGCACGCCGTGCTCCAGCGTCAGGGCCTCGTCCTTGTGCAGGTAAGGGTTTTCGTGGGCGGCATCAATGGGCACGTCTTTCTGGCGCACCAGCATCAGCTCGCTGTCCACGCTGGCCTCGTCGTGGCCCTCAAAGTTGCCGGAAGACTTGCCGTCCACGTCCTTCACTTTCAGGGGCACGCCGCGCACGGGCACAATGCACAGGATGTTGTCGTGGGCCAGCACGTACTCGCGCACCGGGGCCAGCACATCCTTGTTGAACTCGTCGCGCGTAATCTCCTCCGCCTCAGATGCCGAGATCTTCAGGACCTGCTCGGCGGGCACGCCGCGCAGCTTGGCGTAGTACTCAGCGATTTCCTTGCTGCCCGCCGCCTTGTCGTTGTACACGACCAGCACGTTGGCTGGCTCAAGCGACCACAGGGGCGCTGCAAGCAGCAGCGCCAGCAACAGCACACTCCGCACCATGGGATTCTCCCGATGACCCCGCACCATCGTACAGCCGCAACGGCGTGCGTGCAGTGCAATCCGGGCGTGCTACCATGCGCCCATGCGCTGGATGCTGTGGCTTGCGTTGTTGTTTCCGTCCGCCCTGTCGGCGTGCTGCCCCACGGACAAAGACACCCTGGAGCAGGAGGCGGCTGCGCATCCCGGCGTGCTGGACCTGCTGGCCGGCAAGGTGGACCGCCTGCCGCCCGAGGTGTACGAATCGCGACTCAACGCCGCGCGCCAGGGCATGCAGAGCACACCGGGGGCCTTCGTGCCCCGCCGCGAAGCGGCTGCAGCCCTGGACCAGCTCTGGCGCTTTGACGAGGCGCTTGAGGTGCTGAACTCGCTGCCGGATGAGCGGTTGGCCGACGACGAGCGCCGGCAGCGCGCCGAGCAGCGCGCCGTGCTCCACATGCACCGCTGGCTGGCTGCCCCCCAGCCGCAGTTTGCCGACGCCAACGCCGCAGCCAGCGCCCTGCAATCCATGGGCACGCAGCCGTTGCTGCAGCGCATTGTGGACTGGATGCGCGGCTGTCCGGCTGCCAAGGACGACGAGATGCTGCCGGACTTCTTTGGCCTGCTGCTGGCGCCCAACAAGACGGCGCTGACCGATAACGAGCAACTGGTGGCAGCGGGGGCCAAGGGCGGGGCCGAGCTGTTGTTTGCCCTGATTGCCTCGCACCCGGTATGGGAGAACACCGACGTGTTTCATCAGCTTGGGCTGGTGTTCGGCGTGGAGGGCCGCCAGTCGCTGGCCTTCTACGCGCGGCTGCGTGCCCACGAGCTGATTGACGCCGGCAAGGGGACCCGGCTGCCCTTGGCGCCGGGGGTGGTTTCCATCAAGCCGCTGCTGGTGCCGCGGCAGATCAAGTCCGGGGTGTTGACCGAGATCGTGACCCTGAGCGAGCCGCAGCAGGCGCAGATCCGCGCGGACTACGTTGCTCGCCGCGCCTGGGCTTTGGCCTGCAACGCGGCCCGGCTTGCCCACGCGCGCGCGCAGCTTGCCAGTGGGAAGAACCCGGACCGCGACGCTGCCTTCTGGGCGGGCCTGCAGTTGCCGAAATTCGACCCGCCCGTGCCGCCGGCCGGCGCGGACGCAACCGCTTCCGCGAATGCGCCGGCCGGGAATGCAGCCGGCACGGCGGCCCCTGCGGCGGGCAACACCGTTTGGGTGATCGGCCTCGCGGCAGGCGGCAGCCTGGGGGCGCTGGCCCTGTTGCTGGCATCGCGTCGCCGGCGTGCAGCGCCCGCCGCTCAACACGTGGAGAAACCGTGAGCGCTCGCCTGCTGCTGCTGCTCGTGCTGGCTTGCGCCCCTGCGCTTCACGCCGCGCTGTGGGACCGGGACCGCCAGCCGGATGACCGCCTGCCCGCCGTGGCGGACCTGGCCGGCGGCCTGCAAACGCCCCGCACGACCGTCTTGACGGAGCGCCGCCGCGCCGCGGCCCTTGCCCGCCTGCAGGACGTTCCAGATGCAGTGGCCGGCCCGGAAGAGGCCGCTGCGGCCGAGGGCCTGCTGCCCGCCTTTGACGATGCCGCCGTCGCGGAAGCGCGGCTGGGGCGTTACACCGAGGCGATCATCCTGATGGACCGCAAGTTCGCCCTGGGCGCCAAAGTGGCCGAGGTCCGCCGGCAGCGCGGCCATGATTCGACGACGGCCACGCTGTTGAACCGCGCCGAGTTTCGCGTGCTGGCCTGGCTTGCCGGCGGCGCGCACCGCGACAACGCCGCCGAGCTTCGCGCCGCCCGAGCCGACCTGCTGCAGGCCCTGGAGCTTGGCGGCAGGCAGCCCGAAGCGGCCCTGGAGCTGCGCCGGGTGGAGTGGCTGCTGGCGGGTGCTCCCGCCGCCGCCGAGGGCAACCTGCCCAACCTGCTGGGCATCAGCAATGCCCAGCTTGCCGGCGTTCATGGCGCCGATGCCCTGGGGGCCGCCGGGTGCGGCGGCACCATAGAGTGGCTGACACGTCGGCTGCACCAGGATGCGCTGGGCCGTGACGTGGACGCCATGCATGCCCTCAGCGTTGCCTGCACACTGGCGGGCCGCGACCGTGACGCCGCCTTTTGCTGGTTTCGGCTCTGCGACTGGGCGCGCGACGGCAGCATCAGCACCATACCCGGCGCCCCCACCGGCGAGGCGCTGGCAGCGCGCATGAAGCTGCACCTGGTTGCGCTTGAAAAGCTGGACGGCTGGCGCGCCGAATACGACGCCTCCTGCCGTGATGCAGCCGCGCTGAACGCTTCCCGGCTGCGCTACCTGGAACAGGGCCTGGCCAAAGGCGAGCACCCCGACACCCAGGCCGATTTCTGGACGCGCTGGAGCCCGACCTGGGACGCGCCGCCCGCACCCGAGGCGCCCGCCCAACCCGAGAACACGCTGGTGTCCACGGCGCTGTACGTGGGTGCCGGCATTGCCGTGCTGATCCTGTTTGCCGTGGTGGCGGCCTTTGCCGTCTTTGTCGGGCGCGCCCACCCGAAATCCCCCACCGTGGACGAGCTGTAGGGCCGCAAGCGCCGGGTCACTCTTGCACAGAACCACTCGCCATCCGGCCCGGGCGTCGCCTACAATCTCCCCCATGGAAGGCGTCTTTCGCGCCATCGGCATCACCGTCACGCTGCTCAACGTTGTTGTGCTGCTGGCCCTGTGGCGGCGCATCCGTGTGGCCTTTCCAAAGCACGGCCGCCTGGTCTGCGCGCTGGTGGCGGTTCCCTATGCGCTGCTGCTGCACCCGGCGCTGCTGCTGGCGGTTGGCCCCTTCTCGGGCATGTACTCGTACCGGCACCAGGCGCCCATGTGGGTTCAGGTGCCCGCCATGGCGTTCCAGTTCGCGGTCTGGGCCTATGGCGCCCTGCTGCTGGCCTGGGGCACGCCCGCCGCGATTGCCGATGCCGTGCGCAAGCTGCGCGCCCTGTTGCGGGGGACTCCTGCCGCCGCCCCCGAGGCTGATCTCGCCAACGCTGATCGCCGGCGCGCCATGGCCAAGGCGGCCCTCGCGGCTCCGGCTGCCATCGTGGCGTTCGCGACGGGCGGCGCGCTGGCATCGCGGGCCACGCCGGTGGTGCGGCACTTGCGCTTGCCCGTGCCGCGCAACCTGACCGTCCTGCACGGCCTGACCATCGCGCAGGTCTCGGACGTGCACGTGGGCAGCTACATGGACCGCGCGCGGCTGCGCGAGATCCTGGACGTGATCAACGCCGTGGGCGCCGACTTTCACGTGGTGACCGGCGACCTGCTGGATAATCACGTAAACCAGCTTGAGGACGCCTGCTGGTTCCTGCGCAGCCTGCAGCCGCAGCGCGAGACCTTCATGTGCATGGGGAACCACGAGTACATCGCGGCTCGCACCGCCGACGAGGCGGCCATCGTGGCCGGCCTGCGCAGCACGCCCGCGGCCCTGCTGATTGACGAGGCGCGCAAGGTGCAGGTGGGCGGGGCGCACTTCTGGATGGGCGGCATTGACTATCCCCCGCAGCGGGGCCTGGAGAAGAGTGTAGCCCGCAACTCGGATGTCTCGCTGCAGGCCGCGCTGGGCGCCATGGCCGACGACGGCGCCCCGCGCATTGTGTTGTCACACCACCCGGCGGCCTTTCATGCCGGGCGCGACATGGCCCTGGACCTGATGCTGTCCGGCCACACCCACGGCGGGCAGATCGTGGCGGGCCGCCTGGGCGACTGGGCCCTTTCGCCGGTGCTGCCCTTTGAGTTCTACCACAACGGCTACTACGAGCACGAAGGGCGGCGGCTTTATGTGAACTCGGGCGCCGGCGGCTGGATGCCCGTGCGCATCAACTGCCCGCCGGAAATCACCGTCGTTCACTTCACGTAAGGGCGCGACGTGCCGTGCCCGCGAACGGTGGTATCTCTGCCGGCGCAGGCTACCGGCGGGCCAGGGCCTTCACGATGTGCTCTTTAGTGGCGAAGGTGTCGCAGGCGTCCCGGAGCTCGGTGCGTGTAAGTGTCTGGCCGTCGCGGGTGCTGACCTCAGCGAACTCGTCCACCAGCAGCACGTAGCACTCGGGCTCCAGCTCGCTGAAGCGCAGCTCCTTCCAGGGTGCCGGGGTCTCGCCCTCAGCGGGCCAGGGCCGCCAGCTCGGCGCCGTGGCGTAGCGCGCCTCCAGGTGCACGCAGCGCACGCCAAGCGTGCACCAGAAGCGCATCGAGCTGTCCCCGTGCAAAGGCACCGCCACCCGCGTGTCCACGGCCAGGTCGGGGTCGGTGCTCCAGCCCTCCAGCCACTTGGAAGCAAGCACGCGGGCCTGGTCCAGGCTCGGCACCTCGCCGGGCTGCAGCTCGGGCACCATGCCGATGTCCTCGCAGGCCACCAGGTGCAGGCCACAGAACAGCAGGCGCATGTTCTGCAACTCGTCGCCCAACGTGTCCTCGCGCCAGCCGCCCTCGCGCACGCCGTGCAGCTTGTCCAAGGGCACGCCATCTTGCTGCAAGAAGTGCTGCAGGAAGGCGTAGCTGCGGGCCACGCGCAGGAAGTAGGTGGGGTTGGGCTCAACGCGCAGGCGCGGCTTTACGGCACCGTGCGGGGGGCCGGGGTAGGGCGAGTTTGACGCGGCCGCGTTAGCAGTTGCCTGCCGGATATGGGTCTCCCGATACCGGGTCACCAGCGCCTCAAAGGCCTGCAGCATGCGCTGCTTGTACTTGCGCCGAAGCAGCAGCTTGGCGTGCTCGCTGCCGCGCTCGGGCAGCAAAAAGGTCTCCAGCGTCCACTGCTGGTACTCGTACCAGCCGCTGTCCTCGCGCGGGGTCAGGTCCACCCTGCCGTCGCGAATGGCCAGCACGAAGTCCCGCATCAGGTCCGCCTGCGGCGGGATGCCTTGCGGGTACAGCTTGCGGAACAGGTCCGTTTCGCGGCTGCGGCTGTAGGGCAAGAAGTGCACCGAATCCCCGGCAATGGGCTGGTCCGGGGCCACCTCGCCCAGTTCCAGCAGGTTGCGCCCCTCCAGTTCGTTGGTCAGCCGCGCGTAGAAGGCCAGCATGCGGCGGTATTGCTCGACACAGCCGGGGTTCTTGTTCAGGGCGCGGGCCAGCAGGGGCGCCACGCCCGCATGTTTGTTCAGGGGCTGTTGCAGGAAGCGCAAGAAACGAAAGACGGCCTGCAACTCCGGCGTCCACTCATAGAAGCCCACGGGACGCGACTGGGTGGGGTCTTCGGCGAACAACTTCAGATAGCGCGCGGCACCGCGGGGCCGGCGGGTCTGCTCGTCGGGGCTCAGGCGGCCGCCCACATCCAGGGCAGCCCACAAGAAGGCGGCTGCCTCGCCGGTGGGGTTCAGCTCGGTCAACACCTGGCGCACCAGCAGCTCCATGGAACTCAGGCCGGGCTCGGTGTTCCAGGCGTTGTGCAGGTCCAGGGCCGCATACAAGCCGTCGTCAAACTGCTTGGCCTTGGCGGAAAGCAGGTTCACGCTGGGCAGAACATCGCCAGCCACCGCCTTGTTTGCCGCAGCGTACGAGGGATACAGCGCCCGCAAATTGCTGCGGCTCTCCGGGTCCAGGTCGGCAACATCCAGCTCCAGGACAGCCGCGCTGGTATTGAGCTGCCAGCGGTGCTCGCCAGCGCTCAGGGGGCGTGTGTCGGCCAGCGCCGGGTCAAAGAGGGTCTTCTTGTCGGAAAGCTTGTCATCGGCCAGCAGGTCCGGTGCCTCGGCCGGCTGCCTTCGGGTGCGGACCACTTCGTAGGTGTCGTCGGCGGGGCCCGGGGTGTTCAGCCGGCCTGCAAAGACCACGGCCAGCACGCCCGTGGCGATCAGCAGCCCGGCAGCCAAAGCCGCTTTTGCCCGTTTGCCCATGCCGGCCCCGCGATCAGCGTTCTTCGATGAAGTTGAGCATGCGCAGGTTGTAGATCAGCGCGGCGGGCAGCAGCAGCCCCGCTGACACAACGGCGGCGGTGCTTGCCTCAAACGAGACCAGGGCAAACAGCACGAGCAGGTCGGCTCCGGTCAAGACCACCAGCAGGGCGCCGTTCAGGGCGTTGCTGTCGCGGGCAAAGGCGGCCTTGGCCAGCGGCCACGAGAGAAAGGGCATGATGGCCGCCGCCGCCAGCACCACCAGCGCGCGCCACAGGAAGCCGCCCAGTTGCGACCAGAACGAGGGGCCTGTTTCCGTGGCTTCGTCCGTGGGCAGGGCCGTGCCCGAGAGGCCCTTGATCTGCTGCGGCGGAAGTACACTGGCGATGCGTTCGCCGCCTTCGGCCCGGACGATGCGGGTCAGGTCCAGGGTGCAGATGCCGGAGTCCGCCCCGGACCACAGCTTGACCACGTCCACCGAGATCACCTCGTCGGCCTCGCCGGACTGCTCAAAGACCGCCGTGGGGTCAGGCTTCTCGGTCGCGTTCTTGTCCAGCAGCGACTTCAGCACCGCGGTCGCCCGCTCTTCCAGCGTGGGGTCCCTGGGCACATCGGCCTTCACGCCCTCCACGGCGTTGAGACGATCCATCAGCATCATGCGAATCTGCCCGTTGCTGGTGTCATCCACCACAGGCATGACAATCACGCGCTGCTCGCCTTCGCCGCGCACCTTCTTGGCATAGACTTCGGCCACCTGGTCCAGGGCATTCACGGTGGCCTCGTGCTGCAGGCGCTTCAGGTCATCCGGCCCCGCCACGAACCACTTCCAGCCGAAGTAGCCCAACAGCGCCAGCGCGGCAATGCCGATGCCGGTCGAGAAAACCTTCCAGCCGGGGATGTTCTCAAACAGGGCCAAGGCAGGGTTCCCGCGTCACAGGATCAGGATTGTGCCTCGGGGCCGGGCGCGCCGGAAGCCTGCCCGCCATTCGAATTTTCGCCCGGTTTTGTACTGACAAAGGGCTTCTCGGCCTCGGCAGAGATCTGCTGGTCGTCTTTCTTCACGTGCAGGATGACGATTTTCTCGGTGCGGCGGTCAGCGTGCACAGGGCGCCCGGACTCGGCAAACAGGGTGTCCAGCTTGCGCGAAATCTGGCTGGCCAGCTCGTTGCGGCGGGCGTCATCGGCGGCGTTTTCGAAGCGCGTGCGCAGGTCGGCCACCATGCCGATCTCGCCGGTCAGGTACTGCACGCGCTGCTGCAGGCGCTCGATTTCGCGCTGGCGGGCTATCACGAACGAGTCGCTCTCGTTCAGCTTCTTGCCCAGCTTCTCCGCCTCGCTCTCGGCCTTCAGCAGGGCCTTGTGGCGCTCGCCGCTTTCGGCACGCAGGCGCTCAATGACCGACTCCAGCTCCTGCTTCTCGGCGCTGCGGTTCTGCTCAGAGCGGGTCAGCGTCTCCAGCAGGGCCTTTTTCTCGGTGTCGGCGTTGCGCACGCGTTCCTGCAGCAGCGCCAGCTTCTCCTCCATCTTGCGCAGCTTGTCGGCGCCGGCCTCGGCCTGGGCGCGGGCGTCTTCGCGGGCTTCCACCAGTTCCTGCCGCAGCCGTGCCTGCTCGCCCTGCAGCGCTGCCAGCTTCTCGCGCTGCTCTTTGTCGGAGCTGCCGGCCTGCTGTATGCGCCGGGTGGCCTGCTCCAGGTCGTAACGGGTGTTCTTGAGTTCGCTTTCGCCCTCGCGCAGGCGCTTGGCACGCTCGTCCGCATCGGCACGAAGCTGGGCCAGTTCGCGGGCGCTGACCGCGGCGCGGGTACCGTGCTCGTCGGCTTCCTTGCGGCTGGCCGCGAGGTCGGCCTGCAGTCGGGCGGCCTCTTTTTCGCGGGCTTCGCGCAGGGTGTTGGACTGAGCCAGTAGCTGGGCGGATTCGGCGGCCTGCTTCTGGGCAAGCGCCAGTGCGCCCTTGGCCTGGGCCAGCTCCTGCTCGCGGCCCTGCAGGGCAGCCTGGCCCTGCTGCACGCGGGCGCGCTCGTCCTTCAGCAGGTCGGAGAGCCGCAGGCTTTCGGCGCGGGCCGACTGCTCGGCGCCCTTGGCGTCCTCTACTTCGCCCCGGGCCGAAAGCACACGGCGCTGGGCCTCCGCTCCTTCCTTGCGCAGGCGCTCGGCTTCGCGCTCCAGCTCGGCCATGCGGGCCGCGCGCTCCTGCGAAAGGGTCTCGGCCTCGGCAAGCTGGCCGCTGATGGCGTCGGCGTCGCGGCGCTGGGCAGCCAGCTTTTCCTCAAGACGACGCACCTGCACATCGCGGTCCTCGCCGGCATGGGCCAGGCGCTCTTCGCGCCCCTGGGCCTCCAGCAAGGCACTTTCCAGCTCGGCAATGCGCGCCTCGGACTCAAACAGCGCCTGTTCCAGCTCGCTACCGCGGCCCGTGACCTGGCTCTCCAGGGCCTCCGCGCTGGCCTGGGCCTGGGAAAGGCGCTTCTCGCTGTCCACCAGTTCGCGGCGCATTTCGTCCAGCGCGCGCTCCAGCTCCTCGTTGCGCTGGCGGCGGGACTCCGCCTCCTGGGCGCGTGCCCCGGCTTCGCCGGTCACGGTGGCCAGCCGGCCCGAGAGATTCTCAATGGCAGCCGCAGCCTCCACACGCTCCTGGTCGGCCTTCTCGATGCGCTCGATCAGCTCTTCCTGCGTGTGCTCTGCGTCGGCGCCGGCGGAAACCACCTGCAGCAGTTCCTCGGCCAGCCGGTCGCGTTCGGCGCGCAGGGCAGCCAGCTCGCGACGGGCCGCTGCCAGCTGGTCGCCGTGGCGCTGCTCCATGGAGGCCAGGCGTTCCCGCAGCTCGCGCAGGCCCTCGCCCAGTTCGGCGCCGGCGCCCTCAATCTCGCCGGCCAAAGGGTCGGCGGCTGAGCGCGCCATGGACTCCAGCCGCCTGCGCTCCGTCTCCATGTCGCGCAGGCGCGCGCTGGCGCGGTTGGCGATTTCGCGGTACTCGTCCAGTTCCTGCTGCATGCGCGCCGCAGCCGGCCCGCTTGCACCGGGCAGGGGCCGCAGCAGGCTGTCGCGCTGCACTTCAAGCTGTCGCAGCACATCGGCCAGCGGACGCGAGAAATCCAGCCGCGAAGTGTCCGGCGTCGCCAGCGCGGCACTCAGGCTTTCCAGTTCTTCGGCCCAGCCCTCTTCGCCGATGGCCTGCACGTTGGCCCGCATGTGCTCGCGGGCGGCCTCCGGGTCGCGCTGGGCCAGGCGCAGGGCGGGCGCCGCAAACTCCCCCACCAGCCGCCCCAGGTCCGCCAGGTCTACCCGTGCGTACTGGGCGTCTTCCTCGGCCTCGCGCACCTGCTGGGCCTCGGCACCCGAGGCCCGCAGCGCGCCCACGCGCCGCTGGGCCGCGATGTGCGACGACAGCGCGTGCAGGTAAAGCGACGACAGCGCGGCCACGCCGAACAGCGGCTGGCTGTCACGGTAGCGCCAGAGGCTGGCCGCGAAGTGAAACACGGCGTCCGGGTGCGGGTGGATGCCCGCCAGCCCGTAGTTCTCGGCGCACCACTGCTGCAAGGCAACCGGCGAGGCGCGGAAGTCCTCGAACTCGATCACCGGCAGATCCAGGATGGCCTGTTGGGGCATAGTTGCTGCCTAGAACTCCTCACGATAACCGGGCCGGCGCTGCATCATCTCCTGCATGTTGCGGATGGCCTCCATCTCGATCTGGCGGATGCGCTCGCGGGTCAGGCCCAAGGCCTCGCCGATCTCGGAGAGGGTCATGGGATTCTCGACGCCTATGCCATAGCGCATGCGCAGGATCTTGGCCTCGCGCTCGCTGATCACGTCCAGCAAGCCCGAGAGCATCTGCACCTGGTTGGCGGTCATCACCATGTCGGCGGGGTCGCTGCTGCGCTCGTCGGCAATACGGTCGGTCAAGCGCACCTCGCCCTCGTCGGTGCGAATGTCTGTGCTCTGGGTGCCCGAGTTCAGGGCGCTGCGCAGCATCTCCATCTGGTCGTCGGTCAGGCCGATCTCGCGGGCGACCTCGGCCAGGTCCGGCTGGGTGCCGCCGGCCTTGGCGGCCATCTCGGCGGCCTTGTGTTTGAACTCGCTGATCAGCTCCACCATGTAGCTGGGGATGCGCACCGTCTTGGCCGAGTTCACCAGCGCGCGACGGATGGACTGCTTGATCCAGTGCACGCCATAGGTGGAGAACCGGTTGCCCTGGGCCGGGTCGAACTTCTCGATGCCGCGCATCAGGCCGATGTTGCCCTCGGCAATCAGGTCCATGAACGGCAGGCCGCGGTTCAGGAACTCCTTGGCCACCGAGACCACCAGGCGCAGGTTGGCCTTGATCATGCGCTCGCGCGCCTGCATGTCGCCCTGGTGGATACGCCGCGAAAGCTCCAGCTCCTCCTCCGCCGTAAGCAACGGCGTCTCGCGGATTTCCTTCAGGTACAGCTCGAAGTTCGCGTCGTTGATGCGCGCCATGGGTGGGCCGTGCCGGGCTGCCCTGCGATTCTAGCGACTTCCAGGCCGCCCTGACAAGCAGACCGGCGCCGCGATGCCCCGGAACGGCTCAAGTCCGGCACGCCGGCCGGCCGATCTTCTGCCGGGGTGTGCCTTGCGGCTGCCGGACCAACTCAAGAAAAAAGTCTCCCTGCTGCGGCTGTTGCCGCCCGGCATCATCTTGCCTGCCCTGCTGATGACCCTGCTGGGCGTGGCCTTCATTTACTCCGCGACCACGGACTTCGAACTGCTGGCCGAGGGCATGCGGCCCGCCGGACAGCTGCACCTGCGCCAGGTGGCTTATGCCGTGGCCGGGCTTGCCCTGATGGTGGGCGTGGCCCTGCTGCCGCCCCGCTGGCTTTCGGCGGGGTGGTATGTGTGGCTGGGCATCGGTCTGCTGATGCTGCTTTCGGTGTTTGTCTTCGGGCGCACCGTCAACGGCGCCAAAAGCTGGATCCAGATCGGACCGGTCAACCTGCAACCCAGCGAGTTCTGCAAGCCCCTGCTGGTGGTCGCCTTGGCCGGCTACCTGCGCTATCACCAGAGCGTGGACAGCTTTCGGGCCTTCGCCTGGTGCCTGGTCATCGCCGGCACGTTTCTGCTGCCCATTTTGATGCAGCCGGACCTGGGCACCGCCATGGTGTTCATCCCGGTCATGGCAGGCATGATCTGGGTGGCGGGCGGCAACCTGGTGTATCTAGGCACGCTGGGCACCCTGGCCCTCAGCGCCATCCCGGTGGCGTTTCTCTCGGGCATGCTGAAGCACCACCAGATGAAACGCATCGAGATTTACCTCAGCGGCCTGACCGGGGACGTGGCCGACCGCACCGGCGACGGCTACCAGATCCTTCAGTCCATGACCGCCATCGGCAACGGCGGCTTCTCGGGCCAGGGCTACGGCATGGGCAGCCAGAGCCAGCTTTCGTTTCTGCCCGAGCGCCACACGGACTTCATCTTCTCCGTGGTCGCTGAAGAAACCGGCCTGCTGGGTGCCGCCGTGTTTCTGCTGCTGCTGTTCGTGCTGGTCACGCGCATCATGGCCGTGGGCAAGGCCACCCGGGAGCCCTTTGCGCGGCTGGTGTGCGTGGGCGTGGCGACGCTGTTCTTTGCGCAGGCAGCCATCAACCTGGGCGTGGTCAGCGGCATGCTGCCGGTCACCGGCATCACGTTGCCGCTGGTCAGCTACGGCGGCTCGTCGCTGCTGGCGGCCTATGCGGCCCTGGGGCTGGTGGCGAACGTGGCCATCCAGCCGCAACGAGTCATGGGCAAAGTGACGATCTAGCAAGGTGTTGAAACAGTCCCTTTCAACACCCTGCGCGGCGCCGCTACTTGCGCTTGAGACTCAGTTGCAGTATACCACCTCCATGGAGAACCCCATGGAAATGCCCGCCCGCGCCACTACCCGCGCCGTCCTGCTCGTCGCCCCCGCCGGCAACGACGCCTGGCACCAGCGCGTTCGCGACCTGGCCGCCTTCCTGCCCGCTGAAGTACCCACCGAAACCGTCTTTCTGCGCGGCCGCCACGTGGCGGTGCGTGTGGCGGTGCGGCGCCTGGTGCAACAGGGGGCACGGCACATTGAGCTGCGGCTGGTCGAGCCCAGCCGCGAGGGCTGCCCGGTCATCGTGCACGCGCACATGCTGTGCGACGGGTGCGTGCAGCAGATCATGTCGGTGCGCTGATGCGTCCTTCACCGGCGGGCATGCGTTGATAGAAGTACCGGCCTGACACGGAGAACCCGCCATGGCAGCCCGCACCAGCATCGCCGCCCTCGCCGAGAAAGCCCTGAAGGGAAAGGGCCCCCGCCCCATCTACGCCCCGCGTGGCAGCAAGCTGCACGCGAAGTCGTGGCTGACCGAGGCGCCCTTGCGCATGTTGATGAACAACCTGGACCCCGCCAACGCCGAGAACCCGCGCGAGCTGGTGGTTTACGGCGGCATCGGCCAGGCGGCCCGTGACTGGAAGTGCTTCGACGCCATCCTGAAGACCCTGCGCGAACTGCGCGACGACGAGACCCTGCTCATCCAGAGCGGCAAACCCGTGGCGGTCTTTAGAACCCACCGCGACGCCCCGCGCGTGCTGCTGGCCAACAGCAACCTGGTGCCCAAGTGGGCAACCTGGGAGCACTTCTACGCCCTGCGCGAGCGGGGCCTGATGATGTTCGGGCAGATGACCGCGGGCTCGTGGATCTACATCGGCACCCAGGGCATTTTGCAGGGCACCTACGAGACCTTTGCCCAGGCCGGCCGTGTGCATTACGGCAAGAAAGCCACGCTGAAAGGCCGCCTGGTTGTCACCGGCGGTTTGGGCGGCATGGGCGGCGCGCAGCCGCTGGCCGCCAAGCTGGCGGGCGGCGTGCTGCTGGCCGCCGAGGTGGACGAAACGCGTATCCGGCGCCGCCTGGAAACCCGCTATCTGGACGAGTTTGCCCCCGGCATTGACGCGGGCATTGACCGCGCTTTGGCCGCGAAGGAAGCGGGCGAGGCGGTCAGCATCGGCGTCTGTTGCAACGCCACGGAACTGCTGGAGCGGCTGATCCAGCGCAAGGTGACGCCGGACCTGCTGACCGACCAGACCAGCGCCCACGATCCCCTGAACGGCTACATCCCGGATCGCATCAGCTACGCCGAGGCCCTGAAGCTGCGCAAGCAGAACCCCGAGGAGTACAAGCGCCAGGCCTTCCGCACCATGGCCAAGCACTGCCGCCAGATGTTGCAGTTGATGCGCAAGGGTGCCCACACCTTTGACTACGGCAACAACCTGCGCGGCCACGCCCTGGAAGCGGGCGTGAAGGACGCGTTCGACTTCCCGGGTTTTGTCCCGGCCTACATCCGGCCCCTGTTCTGCGAGGGCAAGGGCCCCTTCCGTTG
>JADLBZ010000039.1 GCA_020847415.1 Planctomycetota bacterium | reverse complement strand
TCGTTCGGGACCCTGGGCACGGGCGTCTACTTCCCGATGGCCGGCGTGCTGGGCGGGTCGCTCTACATATGGTGCGGCTGGGATGCAGGGCCGGTAACCGGCATACCTGGCGGCACGAAGTACCTGCACCGTTTCACGCCGGGGCCCACCGGCACCAACGGGACCGTGACGCGGCTCATGGACGCGGACTGGTCCACAGGCTTCGGCGCGGGCGTTGCACATGAAGGCAAGCTCTGGCTGATCAGCGGCATCGGCCACGGCACGGAGTCTGAGCCGCGGAACCTGGTCTACCTTCCCTGATCGTGTCCCCGCAGGCGGCGGGCCCAAAGCCCGCCGCCTGACAAGGAGCAACCATGCAAGCTACCCGGAAGCCCGCTTCGGGCCGGCTGGCTGTAAACCTGGTCCTGTTTGTTCTCGTTTGCGCAGTGGGCACCGCTGCGGTCTTTGCGGCGGCCCACGTGCTGCGCCCCGACGAATCCTCTCCGCCTGCACCGTCTTCCCCGCAGCCGGCTGCCGCTGCGCGAAAGGTGGGTGTTGTGCTGGTCAGCCACGGCTCACACTCGGAAAAGTGGCGCGACATGCTGGTCGGAGTCGAGCGCGGCGTGCGAGATCCCATCCTGGCCCAGGGCGGCATCCATGACGTTCGCACGGCCTTCATGGAATACACCGAGCCCAGCATCGCCACCCGGCTGGAGGAGTTCGACAAGGAAGGCTGCACCGATGTGCTGGTGGTGCCGCTGCTGTTGACCGTCAGCTCGCACTCGTTTGACGACATTCCCACCATCTGCGGTCAGAAGGAGGATGCCGCCGCGCTGGCCACCCTGCGCAGCGAGGGCATCCGTACCTGCAAGCCGCGCGCCCGCGTACACATAACGCCGACCCTGGACTACCCGGCCCTGCTGGAATCCAACGTGACACGCCGCGTGCGCGCCCTGAGCCGCGACGCCGCCAACGAGGGCGTGGTGCTGGTCGCCTATGGTGACCACGAATACGACGCGGAATGGACCGCGTTGATGGAGCGCTTGGGGAGCGTGCTGCGCCGTGATGTCGGCGTGGCGGACACGACCCACTCATGGTGCGGGCACATCGCCTCGTACAAGAAGGAGCCCACCATCGAGGCGATCCGGCGCGTCCTGGCCACGAGACAGCGCGTCCTGGTTGTCCCCATCCTGGTTGCGGTGGACGAGACGTTCCAGTACCGCATTATCGGCGGAGCCGTACAGGACTGTGCAGCCGCCGACCGGGTGATCTACACCCCGGACGCCGTGCTGCCCGAGCCGGCCCTGAACGAGTGGGTGATCCGCGTCGTGGCGGAAACCCACGCCGCGCTTGGCGCCGAGGGGGAAAGCAAGTGAACTGGCGCCGCTGGGTGATCGCCATCCACCGCGACGTGGGGTACTTCCTCACCGGCTTCGTGCTGATCTTCGCGACGTCCGGCATTGCCCTCAATCACGCGGATCACTGGAACCCGAACTTCATCATCACGAGATCCGAAGTGGCGATGAATCTGCCCGCGTCACCGCCCGAGACGGACCGCGAGCGTGTGCTGGCAGCGTTGCAGCCACTGGGTCTGGACGGCGCGTACTTGTCTCACGACTTCCCCACGCCCGAACGCTTCAAAATCTACCTGAAGGACGGTTCGATCACCGGACTCCTGGGCCGGTCCGAAGCAGAGCTGGAGACGATCCGGCGGCGACCGTTCTTCTTTGAATCCAACACGCTGCATGTCTCGCCCAGCGGATGGTGGCGCTGGACCTCAGATGCGTTTGCCGCCGGGTTGATCCTGCTGGCCCTGACGGGCTTGTTCATGCTGCGCGGGCGGGCGGGCTTCCTGGGGCGCGGCAAGTGGTTTGCTGCGGCAGGGGTGGCGTTGCCTCTGCTTGCCTTCCTGCTTGTGTAGCCTGCCTTCGGTCCTAAGAGCTTGTCCGGACACCCGTTCGCGGGCGCTTTCGGGCAGCGAACTTCGCGTTCCGGCGGCTGCCTCACCGCATGTGGCAGCTTGCCACACCTCGACTCGGCAGGCTTGTCCCGCTCGTTCGGCGCTCCGAAATCGCCTACGCTCAGAGTTTCCAGACAGGCCCAAGCGATGGCTCACTGCCCGAACAGCGCCGTGAGTCATCGCGGCCTTGACTTCGCCGCCACGGCCCTTTGTGGCGCGTTACGGCAGCGAGTGACCCTTCAGGTTGTTCCAGATTTCGCCGAGGTGGCTCGTGGTGTAGGTGTGCCCGCCGCTGAACTCGGTGTAGTAGAGATTGGTCCCCAGAGTCCACCCGGCGCCCTGGAAGGCCGTCTTGTCCTGCTGGGCGTAGGTCAGCAGCGAATCGCTGGTGCCGATGTGGATGTCCACCGGGATCTTGCGCGTGGCAGAGGCAGGGGCGCTGGTGCCGGCAAGGGCCGCCAGCACGCCTGCTGACACACCATAGGCCGCAAAGAAGCTCGCGTTGCCCAGCCCGATGGCGTGCATCAGATGCCCGCCCGCCGAGAAGCCCCAGCCGTAGACGCGCTTGGTGTCCACGTTGTAGGCGGCCCACACGTCGGTGATGATGTCATTCAGCACGCTTACGTCCGTGCTGGGCACCCACCCGCCGCCCGAGCCCGTGGCAGCCTGCGCCACCACGATGAACCCCCCGGCGGCAGCCACGGTAGCCCAGTCATTCCGCACCTGTTGCGCCGCCGCCGGGGCCGTGCCGCTTCCACCCGCACCGTGGAAGCCGAACAGCACTGGCATGGGTGTGCTCGGGTTGTAGCTGGAGGGGATGTAGAGGTAGTAGGTCTGTGAGCCCGCGGCAGTGGTGGTGATGGTGCGCGACTGGTTGCCGGGATATGCACCGCCGGTGCCGCCCGAGCCGCTGCCCCCGCCGGTTGCCGCCGTGATGGTGACCGCGAGGCTGATACTCGCGCTGCCGCCTGCACCGTCAGACACCGAGATCCCCAGCGTGATGGTGCCTGCCGCGGCAGCCGTACCCGCCAGCGTCAGCGTGCGCGGCGAGGCCCCGACGGCAGACTGGGGAAAGCCGCCGGTGAACCCCGCCTGCGCAGCCGTCAGGGTGCCGCCGGTGACTGTGGCAGTCACCGTCAGAGTGTTGCCGGCATCCGGGTCTGTTGCGGTCACGCTGAAGCCCAGGCCGGCACCCACCGCCACCGTGGCCGTGAACGAGGGGCTGCTGCCCCCCACGGTTCCGGGGCCGGTCGGGGTACCCAGCACGGGCGGGTTGTTGGCGGGCGTGGCGCTGACCACAATGCTGAGCGTGGCGGCAGCCTGGCCGCCGGTGCCGTCCGTCAGCAGCGCATCCAGCACCAGGGTCCCGGCCTGCGTGAGGGCGCCATTGGGCGCCAAGGTGATCTGCGCCGTGCCCGGGGCCGCCACCGCGTGCACCGCCATGGCCGGGCTGCCGGTCGCACCCGGCGTGACCGCAATCGCCGCCGGGATGGTGCTGTAGCCCGATGAGGCGCCGGCATTGAAAGCAACGCTCAGCTGCAGGTTGTCTCCGCTGTTGCTGTCGCTGCCCCCCACCGAGATGGTCGCCGGTAGCGGCTGGCCGGTTTGCACATTCAGCGTGTAGCTGGGCGCGCTGCCGGACATGCCCGACACGGACAGCACCGGGGCGCTGTTACTGGGCGGCACGACCAGATGGCCACCGCCGCCGCCTCCGCCGCCGCCGCAACCCGCCAGCAGCAGGCCGTGCACAAGAAGGACCAGTCCGACAACGATGTTCCTGTTCATGGCAAATCTCCGGTTACCGCGACAGTTCGACGCCTCCCTTGTCGGGCCTGTCGTTTATGTTTGTCAGCTTCAGGTGAAACTCAGACTGACGCTTAAGGCTTTTCCGCGACCGCGAGTGATAGAAGCCCGGAGGGCGCGTGTCGCGAGCGCCCATCGCGGCATGACGCGGCAGCGGGGCGGAGCGGACACCCCCAATCTCAATGCGGACGCGACACTAGTCCATGCGATAGAGGTGGCCGTTGGTGCTGCTGCCAACGTAAAGCTTGCCGTTGTACGACGCGATGCTGGGCCGGCCGTCGGCATTGCTGCCGGCGGGCTGGCCAAAGCGGGTGCCCGCGGCCTTGTAGAGCTCCGTGAAGGCAACGCCGTCCGTGCTGCCATAAACCAGGTCGTTGGTGCCGTCCCAGGCCACGGCGTAATAGTTGCCGTCGCTGTGCTTGATCACATCCCACAGCACACCCGCCACGCCGGTGATTGCCGTGGTGGTGCTGCCCGCGTTGACCACGAACTTGGAGATGCCCGCCGAGCCCCACACGCACATGGTGAGCTTGCCGTCAATCTCCTCGATGCACGGGATCAGCGCGCCGCCCGTCGTCGTCGCATTAAATCCACTCTGGGCCATGGCCGCGCTGACCCACACGCCGTCCACGCCGCTCTGGATCTGCTTGCTGCACCAGATCTTGTTGTCCAGCACGCCCAGGTACTTCAGGCGCCCGTAGCTGCCGGCGCTGGCTGCATCCCAGGTGCTGGTGGCGGCATTGAAGCGGTTCAGCACGCTCTGGCCGGAGAGATTGCTGCCGCTGACGTACAGCTCGCCGTTGAACTTGACGACGTCGAAGTTGTGCACCGCGTCGGTCACGTTCGTGGCCAGCGGTGTGGTGCTGCCGGCGCTGAAGACGTACACCTTGCCCGGAGCGTAGCCGTTGGGGTCGCCATCGGGGATGTACAGCTTGCCGTCAATGGACCGCGCCCGCAGGAAGCCCTGGCTGCCGCTGTCGTGGAAGGCCTGCTTGATGTTGCTGCCGTCGTAGTAGTAGATGCCGGCGCCAAAGGGGCTGTTCAGGGGCGCAATCGCCGCGGCGATGTAGAGCTTGCCATCGAACTCCTGCATGTCGCTGAGCACCAGCATGTTGTCCGGCACCACCCCCAAGTCCACCGCCGAGAGACTGGTGGGCAAACTGCCGCCGCCGCCGCCACCGGCAGCCGCAACCACGATCGTCCACGACTGCACAGCCGAAGCCTGGCTGTCATCGGCGCTGATGCTGACCGGGTAGCTGCCCGCGGCCGCCGGAGTCCACGCCACCATGCCGGCAGCACTCACCGTCAGGCCGGCCGGGCCGGAAACCAACGCGAAGTCGAGCGCGTCGCCGTCGCTGTCGGAGGCAACTGCCTGGTAGCTGTAGGGGGTGCCAGCCGTGGCTGTCGTGGGCGCCGTACTGGTAAAGACGGGGGCGTGGTTTGCCGTCCCGCCGCCGCCGCCTCCACCACCGGTACCGGCCAGGCCGGTGGTTGCACCGCCGCCCCCACCACCGCCGCAGCCGGCGGCGAACACGAAGGGGAAGAGCAGGCCGAGGATCAGGGCTTTCCGAAGCGTGGTGCGGGCAACCATGGGCGGGCTCCGTGCGGGATGCGGCTGCAATGGCGCAGGGCATGCCAATCCAGCGCCACGGCGGGACACGCTTGCACGTAACTGGTTTCACTGGAGCCGCTTACGTCGTTTCTGGAGCGCTCTTGGCGCGGGGCAACGGGCAGCCTATAATCGTTCTGTTTCTGAACGATACGCGCGCAGCCGACAACCCGCCTGCCAAGTTCGTGGTACCATCCGCGGGAGTTGCCGCCGTTCACGACAACAGACCGCCCAGCCACGTCCGGAGAATCCCGTGCGAAACATGATCCTCGCTGCCGCTGCCGTGCTCTGCCTTGCAACCGCCGCCAGCCATCGTGCGGCGCAAGCCGCCCCGAAGACGACCAAGCTCTGCAAAGAGGCAGGCCTGGCTGATCTTGTGGTTACGCGCACCGCGTGGGCCGACGTCAACGGCGACGGCTACCCGGACTTGATCGTGCACGGCCACGGCCAGAGCGTGCGCAACAACGGCTGGATCCTGATCAACGACAAGGGCAAGGGTTTCAAGGCCGCCGATGCCGCCGCGTTTCGCAACCGCGACGAGAAGATCACTGACGGCCGGGTCAGCGGCTTTGCCAGCACCGCCGACGTAGACAACGACGGCGATCAGGACCTGTTCACGGGCGCGCATTACGCGAACAAGACACCCAAGGGTGCCGATGGCACCTTCCTGGACCGCAACGAGCTGATGCTCAACGACGGCAAGGGCGGCTTCGCGTTCACCAAGCCCGAGCAGAACCCGTGGCTTAGCGAGTCCTCCAAGACGACGTCATCGGTCGCGTGGCTGGACTACAACCTGGACGGCAAGCTCGATTGCTTCATTGCCAACTGGTACTCGAATTACGGCGCCTCGCTGGATTGCTACCAGAGCGAGCTTTACTCGGGCGATGGCAAGGGCGGTCTTGGCTGCGTGACCGGCAGCGCGAAGCTGGAGACTCCCGCCAAGCCCGGCGGGGAAGGGCTGTGGTCGCGCCCGGCCTACGGCTGCGGCAGCTTTGACTACGACGCCGACGGCTTCATGGACATCTTCGTGCCGATCTATGGCCGGCAGTGGAACCTGGTCTGGCGCAACAAGGGCGACGGGACGTTTGAGCACGTGGCCGACAAGCTGGGCCTGGATGGCGACGAGCTTCGCGACGGCAAGTATCCCCCCGAGATGCGCCGCGCCGCCGAGCCCGCCTACCGCGCCAACGGCAACACCTTCGAGATGGCGCCGGGCGACTTCGACAACGACGGCGACATGGATGTGTTCCTTGCCGAGATTGCACACGGCTGGGCCGGGCCCTCCAGCGACTTGTCGTGTATCTGCGAGAACCTCGGCGCCAAGGAGGGCTTCAAGTTCAAGCGCCGCCTCGACCTCGTGGAACGCGCCGCCCCCGCACTGGAAGACAACTGGGGCGACACGTACGGCGCGTGGATTGACATGGACAACGACGGCCGCCTCGACCTGCTCACCAGCGCTACCAGCTATCCCGGCGTCGGCCTCAAACTGTGGAAGCAGGGTCAAGACGGCAAGTTCAAGGATGCCAGCGACGAGTACGGCCTGAACATGCTGAGCAGCCACGGGCTTGCCATTGCCGACTTCGACCGCGATGGCGACCAGGACATTGCCTGCGTGCAGTACAAGTGGCCCGACCGCATCCCCGAGACCAAGGACCTGCCCCACCACGAGCTTTCCATCTTTCGCAACGACGCCGGCGGCAACCACTGGCTGGCACTGGACCTCGTGGGCGATGCCACCTGCAACCGCGATGCCGTGGGAGCCATCGTCTATGTAACCGTGGGCAAGACAACGCGCATGTTCCAGGTGACCGGCGGCACCGGCCAGTTCGCCCCGCACTCGCCACGCACAATTCACATCGGCCTCGGAGCCGCCACCCAGGCAGATTCCCTGCGCATCATCTGGCCTAACGCCAAGCACGAGGAGCAGAAGATCGGCGCCATCAAGGCCGACAGCTACTACGTCATCAACAAAGGCACGGCCCCCGCAGCCGTGAAGTAGCAATACAGCCTGCGCCCGAAGCCCGCATGGGCTGCGCGCTTGGGCTCACAGGGTGCAGCCGCCGTCTCCCGTTGGTTGTTGGGGGGCGGCGTGGGAGCCGGGTAGAACAGTCCAGACCTGAACTCAATGCCCGCCGGAAGCGACCTGCCAGCCACTCCGCCCCAGGGCTTGGGCCGCCGCCCGCGACCCGCGTTGCAGGCATGGTTGGTGGGGCGCGCGCCGCGCCTGCGGGCAGTGCCGGTGGCACCGGAGCAGTTGGAACACGAGCTGGGCCTGCGCGCCCGCGTGCCAGGTGCGTTCGCGACCCTGGCGGGCCTGCATCGTCATGGCGGCGTGTTGTGGCTGCTGGAGGAGCCGCCTCGGGGCGTGCGCTTGCAGCCGCCCTGCCCGGACACCGTGCCCGCTGTCGCCCTGCTGTGCTGGTCGCTGGCCGTGGCAGGCCACCCCCCCGCCGAGCTGGATCTGCGCAACCTGCTGCGGCGCCCGGACGGCTCCCTGTGCCTGCTGCGCACGCCGCCCGCGGGCAGCAACGGCGAGGCTGGAGCGGCCCTTGCACTGGCTGCGGGCGTGGCGCGGGGCCGCCGCCTGACTTCTGCCGTGCAGGGAGCGTCCGTGGCCGCCGTGGCGGCCCGCCTGCTGGGCAGCGATGCGCCCCAGCAGCTTCTGGCCGCTGCATTGGGCCCATTGCCGGATGCGCCCAGTTGGGCCGGTTATGCCCGACTGGCTGTAGAGCGCGCCGCACAGCACCCGCTGCCCCAGGTGCTGTGCGCGCCTGATCTTCCAGCCGCGCACGCGCTGGCTGCACTGGTTCTGGCTGCGGGGGCTGCCGCACTACAAAGCCCCGCGCTGTTTGTGGCCGCTGACGAGCAGCAGCTTAGCGCGCGCCTGCGCCGCCCGCCCGCAGGCCCGCTGGTCGCCGTGGTGGCAGCCTCGCCTTCGGCCTCAGAAGAAGCCGTGGCAGGCGCCGCCGAGGTGCTGGAGCCACCGGCCCTGCAGGCCGGCGGCCTGTTTCATTGGCTGCAACCCCTGCGCGCCGACCCGACCTTGGTTCTGCAGCGACTCGTGCCCTGGTTGCTGCGCGAACCCGCCCGCTCACGCGCCAACACCCTGGCTCTGCTGCGCCGCGCCGGAGCCGTGCTGGACAGCCGCGGCCCGATGCCGGCCCCCGACTGGCACGAGGTGCTTGCCACGCTGGCCCCCGCCGGGGCGAGTTTGCAGGTGCTGCAGCCTGCCAGTGCCCGTCTTCGGTTGCTGCTGTCGCTGTCGCCGGGCGGGCTTTCGCTGCCCGCCGTGCACCAGGACGCGGCGCTGGCCCAGGGGCTGCCCTTGCTGCAGGAGGCCGGCTTGGCGACAGCGCGGGGCGAAGTGCTGCTGCCCGCCGGAGGCCCGCCGCGCTCTGAGCCCGGCGAGCGCCGCCACGCGCTGTCGTGGCTGTCCGAGCGCGAGTGGCTGGCCCCGCCGCACGCCACCGCCGCGGCGTGGCGGCTGACCTGCCGCCTGCGAGCCCTGGACCTGGACGCCTGGACCGCCGCGCGCGGCGAGGCCGTGCTGCAAAGCCTGCTCAAACGCGGCGCCAGCACCGAGGCACTGCTGCTGCTCGAGGCCCACGCCGCCGCGGCTGCGCACAGCCGCGCCGGCCCGCCGGGCCTGGATGCCGTGCTGGCGGCACGCGACCTGGCCAATGCGGGCTGGCCCCTGGCCCGCCAGCGGCGCCTGTTGCGCCTGTGGCGACGCGGCTACCAGGGTCCTTGGCTGGCCGTGCTGCTGGCCCTTGAGGCAGCCGTGCAGCGATCACTGGCCGGCCCCGACAGGGTGCTGCCCTTGCTGGCACGCGCAGAAGCACTGGCGGCGCGCGCCCCGCGCCTGGCCCGCGAGCAAGCCCTGCTGGAGGCCGCCTGGTGCGCCGTGCCGGAAGACCCCGCCCGCGCCATGCGGCTGTTGGAGGGCATCGGCGCTCACCCCGCTCGTGCCGCCGGGCTGCTTTGCTCGGCGCGCATGTCCCTGGTTCGCGCCCACGCGGCGTTCATTCGCATGCAGGCCGCGGAGGCCTTCTCGCTGTTGCAGCAGGCCCGCGACGAGTTGCGCGCCGGCGGCAGCGCCCTGCTGGCCGCCCGTGTGCTGGGCGAAATCGAGGCGCTGCAGGCCTCTGTGGGCAGCTACCTGGGGCACTTCAGGGCGGACATCGAGGTCTCGCTGGCGCCCCTGCGCGAGCTCGCGCAGCGCTTTGGCGGGCAGGATGACTTGCTGCAGCGGGCAGTGGTCAGCCAGCACCTGTTCCGGATGCGCCTTGGCGAAGTGGGAGCCGCCGGCCCCGACGACATGGCCGAACTGCTGGCCAACGCGCGCCCGGACAACCGTCGCGGCCTTGCCATCCTGCTGTATCAGCTCTCCGAGAACGCCGCCTACCGCGGCGACCTGGAGACGCTGCGCACGCTCCTGGCGCGCCAGGACGCCCTGGGCACCGCCGCGCACATGCCCATTGCCCGCGCCTCTACCCGGCGGCACGAGGCGCTGCTGCATGCCATGCGCGGCGAGCCCGGGGCAGCGCTGCGGGCCTGGCGTCAAGCCGGCCTGCGCGGCCTGACGGAACCCTGGCGATCGCGCTCACGCATGCTACAGCGGGGAGAGGGTGGCCTGCTGCGCGTGCTGCTGGGCCTTTCCCCCCGGCACAACCTGGAGCGCGCTACCGCCGAGCTGGCAGGCATGTCGGCCGGCGCCCGCGCCTCGGCATTTCGGTGCATTTCGCTGGTGTGGGGACTGCTGCAGGGCACACCCGCCCCGGCCGAGCACCTGGACGACCTGCGCGCCCTGGCCCGCCGCGGTTTCCGGCTGCCGGCGCTGGTCGTGGCACTTTGCGAGTGCACCCGCGACCGCGCCTGGGACGCCTGCGAGGCGCGCCTGCGCGGGGCGCAAGCGCCGCCCTTCTGGACCGGGGCCCTGCTGCTGGCTGCCGCCCTGCTGGCGCGCGCCGCGGGCCACGCCCGCGCCCGAGAGCTGGCCCGTGCCGCGGCCCAGGTGCTGCCCCCCGCCATGGTGGCGATGCAGGAACGCCTGAAGGCGGAGTTCCCCACACCGCACGCACCCGCTGCCGTGGCACCCGAACTGGCGGCGGCGCTGCTGGCTCTGTCGCCCGCCGAGCCTGCCCTGCTGGCCCGCCAACTGGAGCAGGTTCTTGCGGCCGCCGGGGCCACGCGCGTGCTGCTGCAACTGGCGAATGCACCTGCCACGCCGGGCCCAGCCGAACTGCAGGCTTTGCTGGATCGTGCAATGATCACCGGCACGGCCATCGAGGGCAGTCTTGCTGCCGTGGCGTTGCCGGCGGGTGGCCTCGCCTGCGATGGGCTTGCCCTGCCCGCGCTGCAGGCCTGCGCCGCCCGCGCCGAGGAGTTGCTGACCCTGCACCGCGCCGCGCACGAACAGGCTGCCGGCCGCGCCCGGGCCCGCGAACTGGCCGATGCTGCCTGGGAACTCGCCGCACCACCGGCGCAACTGGCGCACCGGCTGGCTGCCGTTGCGCGGCTGGTGCGCGCCGAGACCGGGGCAGCCGCAATCGAGCTTGCCCTGCTGCGCGCAGGCACGGTGCTGCTGACTGCGGGTAGCGCACCGCCCGACGCCGCCGAGGCACGACACTCCCTGGACCCGCCCCTGCTGTTGCGCGTGCGCGCCCATGGAGTGGAAGCCACCGCCTTGCAGCAGTCCGTCACGCAGGCCGCCAACGCCGTCGCGGCAGCGTTGCGCACCGGCGCGGGCCCCGCGCGATTGCAGCTCTCCCTGCCGCAGCCCGGTGAGCCACTGTGGGTTGCCGGACAGCCGCTCGGAGCCGGCAACGCCGCCCACCGCCTCTATGCCGATCTGCTGCGCATGGCCCCGCTGGATATCACCGTTGCGGTGGTCGGCGAACCCGGCTGCGGCAAGGACCTGGCAGCCCGCGCCCTGCACGAGCTTTCGCCGCGGGCTGCCCTGCCGCTCGTTGCCGTGGATTGCGCGGTGCTGCGGCCTGAAACCGCCGCCAGCGAACTGTTCGGGCATGTGCGAGGCGCCTTCACCGGCGCAACCAGCGATCACGTCGGCCTGCTGGAGCGCGCCGCACAGGGCACGCTTCTGCTGGACGGGGTGGCGGAACTGGCGCCCGCTGTGCAGGCTATTCTGCTGCGTGCGTTGCAGCAGCGCCGCTTCCTGCCGGTGGGCGGAACCACCGAGCGCGAATTCCGGGCGCGCCTGGTGATCACGGCCCCTGCCGCGCCCGAAGCGCTGGCTGCATCGGGCAAGCTGCGCCCGGACCTTGCCGCGCGGCTGGCTGGCCTGACCCTGCTGGTGCCCCCGCTGCGCGAGCGCGAGGGCGATGCCGAGTTGCTGGCCGAGCACTTCCTGGCTGAGCAGGCCGCCCGCCTCGGGCGCAAGCTGCGGCTGGGGACCGAAGCCCGCGCCTTCCTGCGCAGCCACTCCTGGCCGGGCAACGTGCGCGAACTGCGCGCCTGCGTGGCCCGGGCTGCGGCCCTGTGCACGGGCCCCGTGGTGACAGCGCGTGAATTGGCGCCACATGAACCGGGCGCACCCGCAGCCGGGCTGGCACTGCCGCCCCGCGGCCGGGGGCTTGCCACCGGGGCGCGGCTGGTGCTGGCAGCCCTGCGCGGAGTGCCCGAGGCGGCACCGCGGGACCTGGCGCGGATGTTGGGGCTTTCGCGAACGACGGTGTCGCTGGCGCTGACGGAGCTGGCCCGGCTGGGAGAAGCGCAGCGGCTGGGCCAAGGCCGCAGCACCCGCTACCGCGCCCGCTGACAAAGACTCGTTTCGCTGAATGGCGGGCCGGCGAGCGGCTTCACGCCGCAAGCCGGGCAGTTGCTTTCCGTTGAGGAAGGCGCCAACGGCGACTTTCTCAACGGCCTGCTGGCGGATTCCTCGCTGTCGGGTGTGGAAACGGAGGAGTGGGCCGTTGGCCCCGGAGGGGCCCGGCATCCGTAGCCCGCGGTTTCAGCCGCGGGAACCCGGCTGCAAGCTGAATTGCGCCCCGCCAGGGGCGCGGCTGGCATTCTTGCCGGGCTGAAGCCATCGGCTGCGTGCCACTGCGGCTACGCGGTTGTCGCACCCTGTTGCATCAGCCGCCCGGGTCGCCAAACTGCGCGCACGGAGACCGCCATGCCAAACTTGAGCCCCAGAGAACGCCGGATTATCGGCACTCTCATTGAGAAGTCCCTTACCACGCCGCAAGGCTACCCGCTGTCGCTGAACTCGCTGGCCACGGGCTGCAACCAGAAGTCAGCCCGCGACCCGGAGACCAATTACGGCGAAGACGAAGTCAGCCAGACGCTGCAGGGCCTCAAGCGTCGCAGCCTGGCAGCCGAGTTCTTCGGCGCGGGCTCGCGCGTGCCAAAGTACGAGGAGGCCCTCACGGCGGTGCTGAACCTCTCCAAGCCGCAGGCCGCCGTGCTGGCCGAGCTGCTGCTGCGCGGCGCCCAGACCGAGGGCGAGCTGCGCCAGCGGGCCTCGCGCATGGCCGAGATTCCGGACCTGGGCAGCCTGCACGCCGTCCTCACCGAGCTCTCCAGCCGCCCCGAGCCGCTGGTTGCGCGCATGTCAGACCCCGGGCGCTCGCGCGGCGTGATGTGGGCTCATTGCTTTTACCCGGCCGACGAAGCCCCCACCGTGGCGCCGCCGTCTTTGCGAGCCCCAGCCGCCACCGAGACTACGGCGCCCGGCCTGCTGGAGCGCGTGACAGCCCTGGAAGCCCGCGTTGCTGAGCTGGAGCACCGCCTGGGCGCGGGCTAGCTCCGCCAAAAGCAGAATTTCTGTTAGGTCGGGGAACCTTTCCCGTACCTCATGGGTCTATTGATCGGAAGTGGAGGAGCGGATGGCCCGCCCCGCTGCGCCTGAAACGCAGCCAGCCGCCCCTGCGGCGGCGGGCGGAGAGCCTTCTGTTCCGGAGCTGGTCCGTCGTGCCCAGGTCGGCGACAACGCCGCCTTTGAGGCGCTGGTGGCCCGGCTGCACGACGCGGTGCTGCGGCAGATCGTGTTCTGGGTCGGCCCGGACCACGCCAGGGCAGAGGACATTTCGCAGGAGACCTGGCTGCGGGCGCACCGGGGACTGCGGGGCTACACCGGAGACAGCGGCTTCTACACCTGGGTGTGCGCCATTGCCCGCAACGAAAGCAGGCGCCCCCGTAAGGCCCACCCGCCCGTGCAGAAGGCGGAGGCCCACGAACCGCAGGCCCAGGCTGAACAAGCCGAGCAGGTGCGGAGCGTGCTGCAGGAGCTGCCGGACGAATTCCGCGAGCCCCTGCTGCTGGAACTGTGGGAGGACATGAGCCTGCGGCAGATTGCCGAGGTTCTGGGCCTGCCCGAAGGAACTGTGAAGTCGCGGCTGCACCGGGCGCGGGAGAAGTTCCGCGCAGCGTGGCAGGCGCGGGAAACATCATGACGGAATCCTTGGACAACCTGATTCGCGCGGCCCGGCCGGCTCTGCCGCAGGGTGCCCGCGAGCGCGCCCTGGCAGCGCTCAAGCCACAGGGTCTGCCCTGGCTGCGCCTGGCAGCCGCGGTGGCGCTGGCGTTTGTGCTTGGTGGCGTGGCGGCCGCCGCGCTGCGGCGCGCGCCTGCTGCCGACGACACTGCGGCGCTGGCTGCGCGGGTGCAGTCGCTGGAGGCCCGCGTGCAGGCCTTGCAGGCACCGGGCCTGCCTGCACCGGAGCTGGCCGCGGGAGTGGCCGAGCTCGCCCGCGGCGCGCAGGCGCTGGAAGAGCGCCGCCAGGCGGCCCAGCAGGCCGAGTTTCGGTCCGTGGTGGCTGCGGCCCTGGACGAGTACCGCGCGAGCCGCGAGCGCGAGCACATGGAGCAGCACCTGGCCCACGCCCGCCGCCATTTTGAGGCCGAGGTGAATGCGGTTGTCGCGGCCTTGAAGGACGAACACGGCCTGACGGACGCCCAGGAGGCTGAAGTTCGCCGGATTTACGCCGAACACGGCGAGCAGGCCCTGAAGCTGGTGGGCGGCCATTATCGCGGCCGCGGCCGGCACATGAACCGCGAGTTTGAAACCCTGGTGGCCGAGACCAGCCGCCGCGTGCGCGAGGTGCTGGACGGCGATGCCCCCGCCCTGCCCGGCGGAACGCTGGCGGACTGGGGGCCGAGCCCGGAGTTCAAGGACTGGAACGATTACGACGCCTGGCTGCTCTGGAACGAGCAGGCGGGTTGAAGTGCTGAAGTACTGGTGCGAACCCTTACGGACGAAGGAGTATCCCGATGAAGCCTGCCATTCTTCTTGGAGTGATTTTCGCCGGCGCCCTTGCCGGTGGTGCGGGTGGCTATGTGGCAACCCAGCTTGCGCCTGAACCCGCTCGCCAGCAGGCTTCGCGGCCCGCTGCCATTGCGCCGGAGGCAACGGCGGGCACCGATCTCGGCCCCGCGGTGGAAGGCCACGGCAAGTCGCTGAACGCCCTGCAAATGCAGGTCGCCGGCCTGGAGAGCCGCCTGGCCGATGCCGAGGCCAAGGCCAAGTCAGCTTCGGAAAGTGCGGCGTCCTTGAAGGCGGAACTGGACGCCTCGCGGCAGAAGCTGAACGACCTGGAATCGCGCCCCGGCGCAGCAGTCGCCAACGGCGGAAGCACCGATGGGTCTGTGGCAGTGCCCCCGGAGCTGGGAACGCCCGAGTTCAAGGCCGCCGTTGACGCCGCCATCAAGGAGCGCGAAGAGCAGCAGCGCAAGGAGCGCGACGCGGAGCGCGAGCGCGAGATGGCGGACCGGATGGCCCAGGCCAACAAGTCGGCCCTGGACAAGATGAACGAGAAGCTCGTTCTCTCCGTGGAGCAGCAGGACAAGATCAAGACCCACCTGGATGCCTTCTCCAACGCCCGTCGCGACGTGATGCGCCGCGGCATGGAGGCGCGCCAGGCCGGCACCGAGTTCAACTGGGAACAGGAGATGACCACGGTAAACAACACTGCCACGGAGGCTGTGCGGGCCGAGCTGTCCAGCGCGCAGCTGACCACCTTCAATGAAATGGTGGGCGAGCGCGGCGTGAGCTCGCTGGTGGACGGCCGGCGCGGCTTTGGCATGGGCGGCCCCGGCGGCGGCGGGCCCGGCGGCGGATTTGGCGGCCGCGGCAACTAGCCCCAAACAACCAGACAGCCACACAGGGGGTGCGGAGCGATCCGCGCCCCTTGCATTTCACTTTGCGCCAACCGGCACAGCCGCTAAAAGACCTGTCCCCCGCTGCGAGGAAGCCATGAAGAAGCCCATTGCCATGCTGGCTGCGGCTGCCCTGTGCGCATTGAGCGCCTGCGGCGGCGGCAAGGAAATCGAGCAGGCCGGCGAGCACGAAGTCCTGATCGTGCTTCGTGGCGACAAGTCAGAGATCCTGGACCCGCACGCAACCAACAGCGGCGGCGACGCCAACCTGATCCAGCAGATGTATGAGGGCCTGGTGCGTCCCTCCGACAAGCCGCCCGTTACCTGGGAGCCCTGCCTTGCGGAAAGCTGGACGGTGGACGACAAGTTCAAGACCTACACGTTCAAACTCCGCAAAGGCGTGAAGTTCCACGACGGCGCGACCCTGGATGCAGCCTCTGTGAAGCGCAGCTTTGACCGCGGCCGCCACCTGGATGACCCCGCGGCGCCTCCCAAGCTGCCTTATGCGGAAGAGTACTTCGCGGACATCGAGAGTATCGGGACCCCGGACGAATTCACGGTGGTATTCACGCTCAAGGACACGAACCCGAAGTTCCTATCCAACACCGGCCTGTTTGCCGCAGGCATCGTCTCGCCCGTGGCCATCAAGCACATGGAGGCTGTCCAGTCGCTTCCGGAGCGCCAGAGCTGGCTGACGCGTCACCCGGCCGGCACGGGCCCCTACACCATCGCCCAGGAGTCGGACTATCAGGATGCGATGACCATCACCATGACCGCGTTTGACGGCTACTGGGGCGGGAAGCCGGCCATTCCCCGCGTGGTGTTCAAGTGGGCCCAGGAAGCCAAAGGACGTCGCGAGCAGCTCATCGCGGGGGCGGTGCAGTTGATCGACAGCCCGGCACCTGCGGACTGGAAGGAGCTTTCCGCTAACTCAGACGTGACGCTTTACAGCTGGAAGGCCGAGAACCTCTGCTATCTGGGCATGAATACAGACGCTAAGAAGGGCTTCGCCACGGCCGATGTACGGGTGCGCAAGGCAATCGCCATGGCCATCGACAGAGACCCGATGGTGGCGCTGTATGACGGCACCGCGGTGGGCCACCATGTGCTACTGCCCCCCGTCACCATGGGCTTTCCCGAGGGCTATAGGCCCACCACCGATGTCGGCTCGCGCGAAGATCGCCTGACAAAGGCGCGCCAGTTGCTGAAGGACGCCGGCGTCGAGAGCCTGACGCTGAAGCTGTTGCTGCCGGCCGTGGCTCGCCCCTATCTGGGCAAGCCGCCGCAGGTAGCCGATCTCGTACGGCAGCAGTTGGCGGACATCGGCATCACGGTGGAGCTTGAACTCCAGCCCATGAGCGAGCTGGGCGACAACATCACCAATGGTGCGGCGCCGCTGGTCTTGATCGGGTGGATGGGTGAAACAGGCGAGCCGGACAACTTCTGGCGTCCGCTTCTTTCCGGCGGCAACGGTCGCCCCTCCGACAGCAACGTACCGCGCTTCTACCGTCAGGACGTGGCCGATCAGCTGGACGCGGCCCTGAAAGAACGCGACAAGGCCAAGCGCCGCGAGATGTACGAGAAGCTGGAGAAGTCAGTCCACGAGGAGCATCGGCCCATGGTTCCACTGCTGTCCGCCATGCAGGCTGTGGCATGGCGCAGCAATGTCGAAGGCCTCTTCGTGGATTCAACGGGGACCTACCGGCTCGCCAAGGCGCGCTACAAACGGCAGTAGCCCGGCATGCTGACCCTAATCTTCCGGCGACTCCTGGCAGCCGCGCCCATGCTGATTGGCGTCAGCATCGGGGCCTTCTTGCTGCTGCATGTGCTGCCGGGCGACCCGGCCCGGGCCATTCTCGGGCAGCGCGCCACGGAGGAGAACGTCCGGCGCTTTCGCGAATCAGAGGGGCTGAACGACCCCCTGCCCGTGCAGTACGGGCGCTTCGCCGGCAACCTGGCACGCGGCGACCTGGGCAAGAGCCACCGCAGCAACCGCGACGTCGCGGATGAGCTTGCCGAGCGTGTACCGGCCACCATTGAGTTGACCGTGCTGGCCATGTTCATCGCTACGGTGATGGGCATAGCGCTGGGCGTCCTGGCAGCCGTGCGCCCGCGCACATTATGGGACGTCCTGTGTCTTGCCTACGCGCTGGTGGGCGTCTCGACGCCCATCTTCTGGCTCGGCTTCCTCGTGCAGAAAGGGCTGGCTGGCGAACTGGGAATTTTCCCGTTCGGCGCCCGGCTCGACATCGCCAAGTGGCCCACCTTCGAAAGCGAGACCGGCTTCTACCTGATCGACGCCGTTTTCGTGTACCGGAACGCCGAGCTCACTCTTGACGTGCTTCATCATTTGGCACTCCCCGCCATGGTGCTCGCCACGGTGCCCGTGGCGCTGATTGCACGCATGACGCGCGCCAACATGCTGGAGGTGCTGGGGCAGGACTTCATCAGGACGGCGCGGGCCAAAGGACTGGCCCCGCTTCCCGTCATCACCCGCCACGCCATGCGCAACGCCCTGATCCCGGTGGTAACCGCCATCGGCACCCAGGTCGGCTACCTGCTGGGCGGCGCGGTGCTGACCGAGACCATTTTCGGGTGGCCGGGGCTCGGAACCTATGTGATCGAGGCCATTGACGTCCTGGACGCCAAGCCGCTGCAGGCGTCTGTCATGCTGATCGCGGCGTTCTTCATCTCTGTCAACCTCATCACGGATGTCAGCTACGCCGTGATTGACCCGCGCCTGCGCCAGGGCAGCAGCAAGCAGTCCGAGGCTGTTCCCGGAGTAACCTGGGCGCAGTTCGCGCCCTGGGCGCTGGCGGCGCTGCCTTGGGCCTCTCTGCTGGTGGTCGGCATTCTGCGCAGCACGAAGCGTGGCGACCCGGCCGCGGTCCACGCGGCCTGGATCGCGTCTCTGGTGCTGGTTGGCCTTGAACTGGGGGCGCTGGTTCTGTGGCTGGTACTGAGCGGGGCCTGGCGCACGCTGCTGGATTCCGTGTCCGACGCAGCACATCACGGGCTGCGCGCTGTCGGGGCTTCGGTGCGCGACTTCCTGAAGTTCGTACGGCACCACAAGCCAGCGCTGGCAGGTGCGCTGCT
>JADLBZ010000038.1 GCA_020847415.1 Planctomycetota bacterium | reverse complement strand
TTGGTAAGCAGGTCAAGCTGGTACAGGCCGGCATGGGCGGTGCTGGTGTAGCCACCGTAGACAATCATGCGCGGGGCGCCGGGCGTGGTGTCGAATACCGCCGAGTGATAGAACATGGCCGGCGGCGCCGTGCCGCCCGTGGCCAGTACGCTCCAGGCCGGCGAGCCGCCAAGCGAGAGCACTTCCACGGCATTGAAGCGCGTGCCGCCTGACACACCGCCGAACACCAGCACGCGGTCGTTGGCCGAATCATAGACCGCGCTGGCCCCTATGCGGGCTGCCGGGGCCGTGCCGCCCGGCGTGAGCTGGGACCATGTCAGGGTGGCCAGATCCAGCGCATGCACGGTGTTGACGTACGCCCCGGCATCGTTGGAGCCCCCGAAGACGATCATGCGCCCGGCGCCGTCCACCACGGCACAGTGGTGGGCGCGCTTGCCGGGGTCGTTCACGAACAGCGGGCTGAGCTGCACCCACTGCTCGGCGCCCGGTGTCAGTTCCAGCGCCCACAGCTCGCCGGAAATGGTTGAGGCTGCGGCACCCACGCGTCCGCCGTACATGATCATGCGCGGCGGCACGTGGGCGCCGTCATACACCATCGTCGCGCTGCGCCGTGCAGCCGGGGCCGGGCCGGCCAGCACGTTCAGGCGTTGCCACTGGGCCACGGGGGCAGCCAGGTCCAGCACAAACACGCTGGGGTCGTGCACGCCGCCGTTGAGGCCGCCGAACGAGACCAGGCGGCGATTCAGCGGGTCCAGCGCCACGGCGGCTGCCACGCTGGCGGTGGGCTCAGCCGGCTGCCAGGCAGTGGACCACCCGTTGCCGATGGCGCCGGTGTCGATGCTCCAGATGTCGGCGGCTGCGCGGTTGTCGTGGAAGCCGAAACCCACGTACAGGCGACCCGTAGAAGTGAGTGCCGCGATGTGGTTCTTGCGGTTCACCGGAGCACCGCCCGGGGCCACCAACTGGGTCCAGGTGGCGCTGGCTGGTCCCACATCCAGGCGCCACAGGTCGTCCAGCAGGCTGCCGCCGTCGCCGCCGTGCATGAAGAGTGTCTGGCCGTTGCCTGTGGCTGCACAGGCCATGGAGTTGCGCACAGGCATCAGTGGCGCGGCAGCCCCAAGTGCAGTCCAGTTGCAGGTGCCCAGCGGTGCCGTCAGGTCCAGCGTAGAGATGTCATTCTGGTTGCCCGCAGAGGTGCGACCGCCGACCAGCACCATGCGCTGGTTGGCGCTGTCGTAGCTTGCGGCGTGGCCGTAGCGGGCTGCCGGCGCGGTGCCGCCCTGGGTCAGCAGGGTCCAGGTACCGGCGGTCAGGTCCACCATCCAGGCGTCGGACATGTACGACGGCGAGCCGTTGCCGCCATAGATGAAGGCGCGGTTGTTAGCGCCGTCGTAGACCAGCGAACTGAGCATGCGTGGGGCAGGGCCGGCCGCCAGCGGCACCTGGCTCCAGACGCCCTGTGCCGGGTTGGCGAGGTCCAGGATCCAGACGTCGGCCAGCGGCGTGCTGGGCGCCGAACCGCCGAACACGATCATGCGATTGCCTAGGGCGTCATAGGCCGCCGAAGCATACACGCGCGAGGGCGGCGTGGGGCCTGTAACAGGCAGCCGTGACCACGCGCCGCCGGGCACCGTCGTGTCAAGCACCCACACGTCCCCGTACCAGGCGGTGTTGTCCTTGCCGCCGTAGACCACCACACGGCTGTGCGCTTCGTCGTAGACCGAGATCGCGCCCCAGCGGCCTTCCGGCCCTGCGGCCTCGGCGCGCGTGGCTGCGGATGCGTACGACGGCGAGCCGGCCAGGGACAGGAAGGACAGCGAGTTGGTCACGATGCCGCCGGAGCCCAGGCCCGCGTAAAACACAACCTCGTCGCGGCCCGCGTCGTAGGCGGCGGCGCCCGTTACACGGCCCGTGCCCGCCGAGCCGTCGCCGGGCAGTTCCGTCCATGTGTATGCCGATCCGCCCGACAGCTCCAGCCGCCAGGTGTCGCGCAGCAGGGTGCTGCCGCGGTAGCCGGACTGGACAACCAGGGTGTCGCCCGCAGAGTCATAGGCCCAGGTCGAGTAGTAGCGGGTGCCGGCGGTGCCGGTGGGCACAATCAACGCCCAGGTCATGGTGCCCAGGTTCAGTTCATAGACCTTGTCGCTGGCAGCACCCGAGGCAAACCCGCCGTACATCACCAGCCGGTCGCGCGCAGCCGTAATGGCGGCTGCCGCGCCCCAGGTGGCGGCGGGCACCGTGCCGCCCATGCTGCCCGTGATGTTGGTGAAGGTCTCGCTGCCCGTGGACAGGGACAGGCTCCAGGCGTCGCCCAAGGCGCCCGTGGAGGCGTAGCCGCCGAACATCAGCGCGCGCGGTGCCCCTGGGTTGTTGTCATACACAAACACCGGGCTGTAGCGCGCGGTGGGACTGCCTGGAGAAAGCTGCGTCCAGGTTTCGCTGCCGCGGGTCAGGCTCAGTGCCCAGGTGTCAGACAGATAGCCGGCGTCACCGTAGCCGCCATGCACAATCATGCGGTTGTTCTGTTCGTCCAGCACCACGGCGTGATACTGGCGGGCTGCCGGCGCCGCGCCCGCTGCGACGATGCGCTGCCAGCCGGGCCCGAAGGTGTTGCCTCGCTCGTACATCCACAGCTCGTTGCAGCGGGTGCCGCCGCGGCGCCCGCCAAAGACCACCATGCGGTCGTTGCCGGCGTCGAACAGCGCGCTATGGCCGTAGACAGCCGTGGCACCCACGCCGGGGATCACGTGCTGCGCCCAGCCGTCTTCGCGCTGCAGCGTGAACGGGCCGTAGTCGCCGGGCGCGCCCGGCGTGGCACCCAGCCAGGGCGTCACGGTAATCACGTAGTCGCTGGCGCTGGTGTGCCGCTCGGTCGCGTAGGCATCCCACACAAAGCTGACCGTGCTGTTGGCAGGCACGCCCTGGATCACATTGCCCACCACCGTGCCGGCCGAGGTCGACAGGATGACCGGAGGGCCGTTGTTCAGGCCGCCCGTGTAAGTGACCACCAGGTCCAGGAAGCCGCCTACCGGGCCGGACACACTGAACTCGATACGCTGGGGTCCGCCGGCGTCGGGCGTGGCTGTCACGCCCGCAACGCTGGTGGGGGGCACGCCGTTGCCGAACACCGCGATGTCGGTAGTTGTGCCCGGCACGTTGCCGCTGTTCGACACGATGCGAATGATCGCATTGCGCGCACCAGCCACAGACGGCACCAGCGTGCCGCTGATGTTCAGGGTCCCGCCCGCCGCCAGCGCGTACGGGAAGCCGGGCAGCCCGCCCAGGGTCCAGTCAGCGGCGTCAGGGCCTGTCTTGCTGATGCTGGTGATGGTCAAAGGGCCGGTGCCGGTGTTCTGGATCGCATGGGCCACCGGCGAGTTTGCCGAGGGCGTGCCGATCAGGCCCGCGCCGTAGTCCACGGGGCTGGTCACCCCAATCAGGGGCTCGGTACCGGTGCCCGTGACCGCGACGTCGGTGATCGTCCCAGCCGCGCCGCCGCTGTCCGAGACCAGGCGCAGGGTGCCGCTGCGCGCACCCAGGGCCGCGGGGTGCAACTCGGCAATGAAGTTCAGGCTGTTGCCCACGTTGATGACGCGCGGGAAGGTGGCCGGGCTGGTCAGCGTCCACTCGGCGCCGCCCACAACAAACGTGGCTGAAGTAACCGTCAGCGGCCCGTCGCCCAGGTTGGCCACGTTATGGGCCATGGGCGACAGGCTGGACAACGCGCCCACGTTGCCGCTCCCGTAATCCACGGGGCCGGCCGCAGTGCTCAGGATGCCGCGGGTGCCGTTGCCGGTCAGGGCAATGCTGGTGACCGTGCCCGGCACGTTGTTGGTGTTCGAGGTGATCTCGATGGTGGCGGCGTTGGCGCCCACGACAGCCACGGTCAGAGTGCCCTGCAAGCTGATATTGCCGCCCGCTGCAATCACCACGGGGAACGCGCCGGGCATGCCGGTGAAGGACCAGGCGGCGGCTTGGGCGCCGGTGATGTTAATGGCGGTGATGGTCAGGGGCCCGTTGCCGGTGTTATTGATCTGGTGGGTGCGCGGCGACAGGCTGGAGGCCGTGCCCACGTTGCCGCTGCCGAAGTTGACCGGCGTCGAGACGCCAATCAGGCCGCGGGTGCCTGTGCCGGTGACCGACAGGTTGGAGACTGTGCCGGGCACGCCGCCCGTGTTGGACGTGATGGCAATAACCGCGCTGCGCGCGCCCAGGGCCGTGGGCGTAAAAGTGCCGCTGAAGCTGATGTTGCCGCCCGCAGCAATCACGACGGGCAGGACGGGCAGCCCGCTGAGGGCCCAGTCGCCGGGGTTGGCGCCGCCCAGGGCAATGGCGGTGATGGTCAGGGGATCGTTGCCGGCGTTGGCAATGACGTGGTTCACCGGCGCCGAGCCAGTGCCCACATTGGAGCCGCCATAGCTCACCGGCGTGGTGAAGCTGATGACGCCGTTGGCGCCCAGGCCCGTCACCGCGATGCCCGTAACCGTGCCGGGGGCTGAGCCGGTGTCGGAGGTGACGTTGATGCTCGCGGCATGCGCGCCCAGGAAACCCGGCGTGAACGTGCCGCTGAAGCTGATGTTGCCGCCCGGCGCGACCACCACGGGCAGAACCGGCAGGCCCGAGAGGCTCCAGTTGGCGGCCTGCGCGCCGCCCATGGCGATGGCTGTAATGGTCAGCGGCCCGTCGCCGGTGTTACTGACTGTGTGCAGCACCGGCGCGGTGGCCTGCCCTACAGGGGCTTGCCCGTAGTTCACCGGCGAAGTCACCGAGATCACCGGCACCGTGCCAAAGCCCGAGACGGCAATTTGTGTCAGGGTGCCCGGCACGCCGTTGCTGTCGGAGGTGATTTCAATGATCGCGCTGCGGGCGCCCGCCGTGGCGGGGGTAAATACGCCCGGAATCACCGCGTTGCCGCCCGCGCCAATGACCAGCGGGAAGGCCGGCAGGGTCAGCGACCAGTCCGCCGCGTGGGCGCCGGTCATGGCAATCGCCGTGATCACCAGCGCCGCGTTGCCCGTATTGTTGATGGTGTGGTTCACCGGCGAGGTTGCCACGCCCACATTGCTGTTGCCGTAGTTCACGGGCGAAGTCACGCCAATAATGCCCATGGCGCCGTTGCCGGTCAGGCTGATGGGCGTCACGGTGCCGGCCACGGCCCCCGTGTCGCTGGTGATGTTCAACAGGGCCGCGTGGGCCCCCAGGAAGCCCGGGGTCAACGTGCCGCTGAAGCTGACATTGCCGCCCGGCGCAATCACTGCCGGCAAAGTCGGCAGGCCCGAGAGGCTCCAGTTGGCAGCCTGCGCGCCGGCAAGGGCAATGGCGGTCACGGTGAGCGGGCCGTCACCCGTGTTGGTCAGCGTGTGCAACTGCGGCGAAAGGCTGGACGGCTGTCCTACCGGCCCGCTGCCGTAGTTCACCGGGCTGGTCACAGACAGCAGGCCGCGGGTGCCAAAGCCGCTGACGGCATAGGTGCGGGTCAGGCCCGTGGTGGCGCCGACGTTGTAGACGACCTCAATATCGGCACTGCGCGCGCCCAGGGCCGTGGGCTGGAAGCTGACCTGCAGGGTGCGCTGGGCGCCGGGTGCCAGCGTGCTGGGCACGCTGATGCCGGCCGGGAAGAGGAAGTCGGCGGGGTTGGCGCCAATCAGGTTGATGTCCGTGATGGTCAGCGCAGTGCCGCCCACGTTGGTGATGTTGTAGGTGATCGGCGAAGTGGCTGACACGACACCCACGTTGCTGTTGCCAAAGTCAGAAACACCGCTGACCTCGGGCGTGCCGGGCGGCAGGTACTCAATCTGCCAGCTCAGCAGGCGGCCCGTGCTGAAGGCGCTGCCCGCGTCATCCACAACGGCCAGCGTCCAGTTGCCCGCCGGCGAGAGGTTGTAGCGCCCGTTCATGGACCCTTCGGGCCGGTAGTAGCCGCTGATAAACGGTGCCGCGCCCGCCGTGATGAGTGTCGTGGGCGTGAAGACCGGGTCCGCCGTGCCGGTGAAGTTGGTGTAGACAAAATCGCCGGCGCCAATGCCGTAATCCGGGTTGTTCCCGCCGTTGTCACTGCTCAGCAGCGTTACTCCGGCCGGCGCAGGTTCCGTGTAGGGGCCCGCCCAGGTCACGCCCGGCGGAATCAGGAAGATGTCCAAGTCCCGGTCGTTGGGGTGCTGGATGCGAACGCCCACGCGCAGGGCAGCCACGGTCTCCGTGGTCGCCGGGATGGTGATGGTGCTGGTGATGCCTGCCGTGCTGGCGTTGGGAATGGCCAAGCCGCCCGCGGGTGTATTCGTGAACACGCGCTGGCCGTCCAGCGGGTGCGGGCCCGTGTCCACGGGGAACGTGCCGCTCACAGCCATGGTGGCGGCAACGTCTGCGGCAGCCGTCACCTGGAAGGCAATGGCCGTGTTCACGGGGGCTGCTGCCACGTCTGCCACCAGCAACCAGTGCTCGTAGCTCTGGGCGGCAAAGGGCCGATTCACGACGAACGTGACAAAGGTCTGGCCGGCCACCAGGGGTGCCGTGGCCAGCAGCGGGTCGGTGCCGTCCAGCACGCCGTTGTTGTTCGCGTCATGATACAGGCGCAGAGCTGTCAGGTTGCTCGCCAGCACGCGGCCCGCGGACTCGCGAAACGTGATGCTGTTGACCGTGGCGGCGGTACTGCCCGCCGAGATCTCGTACTGGCCGACCACGTTGTTGGTGCTGGCCTTTTTCAGCGCCGTGCCCGGCTGGTTGGCAAAGCCCACCCGCACGCGCAACTCGGCCGGCATGGTGGCAAACCCGTACACGAACATGCTGCTTACGGTGCCGGCCAGGCCGCCACTGTTGGAAGTGATCCGCAGCTGTGCCGAGCGCACGCCGCTTGCCGCAGGCGTGAAGCTGACCGGCAGGTTGGCTGTTGCGCCAGCCGCGACGTTGATGGGCGTGGCCAGGGCAGGAGTGAAGGCAAAGTCCCCAGGGTTGTTACCGGCAAAGCTGCCCGCGCTGATGCTCAGGGGCAGGTCGCCGGCGTTGGTCACGGTCAGGTTGCGCGGCGAAGTGGGCGAAGTGACACCCACCGAAGTGCTGCCGAAGTCCGGGTTGCCGCCCAGCACTGCTTTGGGCTGAGCGCGGTACTGCACGGTCCAGGACAGCAGATAGCCGCCGCTGTTGCCCGCCGTGGTGGCGTCGTCCACCACGACCAGCGTCCAGTCGCCTGTGGGTGCGCGACCGTACAGCACGTTCCAGTCCGTCAGGTCTTCCGGGCGGTACTGGGCCTGTGCCGTGAAGGGTGCACCACCCGCGGTGATGGCGGTCCCAGCCGGCCAGACCGGGTCCGTGTTGCCGCTGAAGAAGGTGTACACGTACGGGCCGTTGCCCGAGCCGTAGTTGGAGTTGTTGCCGCCGTTGTCCGTGGACAGCTCGATGGCTCCGGGCGGCGGAGTGCCGCCAATGTACGGGCCGGTCCAGTCCACGCCGGGCGGCAGCAGCCAGATGTCCACATCCAGGTCGCGGTTGTGGTCAATGCGTACACCCACGCGCAGGGCGGCAATGCGGTCGTCGGTGGCTGGAATCTTGATGGTGTCGCGAACGCCGTATTCAGCCTGGTTGGCGATGAACTTCGGCGTGGCTGGCGCGCTCGTGAAGGTGCGCGCCGTACCAAACGGGTGAAAGCCAGAGCGCAACGGGAACAGCCCAAACACCGCCGCAGGCGCCGTGACGCCCACGTCGGTGCCCAAGGCCACCTGCATCTTGATGCCCGTGGCAGCCGGGGCGGCCAGCGCGTCGCCCACCAGCAGGAAGCGGCGGATCTGGCCGTTGGCCATGGCCTGCCCCGCGCCAAAGCTGAGCAACACGTTGGTCGAGCCTGCGGTCAGGGTGCCGCTCAAGGTCGCGTTTTCGCCAGCGTCCAGTTGGCCGTTGCCGTTCAGGTCCTCGTGCAGCGCAATGCGCGAGAAGCTGGTGTTCAGGACCACCGCGTTCTCGCTGCTCACGCGCACGCTGTTAAAGGTCAGCGCGCCGCGGGCCTCAAACTCGTAGTGCCCCAGCACCTGGTTGGCGGCGCCAGCCGTAATGTTCGCGCCGGGCGCGTTGGCGTCCGACAGCCGCGCAATCAGCGACGGCGAAGCCACCGGGTCGTACTCAAGCTGCCACGAGATCAGCGTGCCCGTGTCCACCGCCCAACCGTCCACCACGATCAGTGTCCAGGTGCCGCCTGGGTTGCGGCCATACCAGTGGTCGTACTCGGCTTCGCCTTCAGGGATCCAGCGCGTCTGGCTGGTGAAGGGCGCCGCCCCGGTGCGGATGTTGGCCGTGGCTGCGGCAATGGGATCGCGCGACGAACGAAAATTGGTGTACACCGTGCCGCCGCCCGTGCCGGTGCCGTAGTTGTTATTGGCGCCGCCGTTGTTGGTGGAAAGCTGGATCACACCTGCGGGCGGCGTGACCACCGGCCCGTTGTTGATGGATGCATAGGGTGGCGCCCAGGTCACGCCCGGGGGCAGCAGAAAGATGTCGAGGTCGCCGTCGTAGGTGTGGTTAATGCGGACGCCCACGCGCAGGGCGCGGATACGGTCGGCTGTAGCAGGTACAACAAGTGAAGAAGTGACGCCGTTGGGGTCGTTGTCGGGAATGGCGGTGTTGGGCGTGGCTGTGTAGGTGACCGCAGGCAACGCGGCCCCAACCAGGGCGCACAACAGGAATGGAATCATCCGTTGCATCGTCATCCTCGATCCGGGCGATAACGCTGTCTCAGGTGTGCATTCTGAAGGCCGCGCATCGTACCCAAATGAAGCAGCGAGTTGCAGGTTCGAATTCTCGCATGGTCAGACGTTTTGTCAACCGATTGCACCTGATGCACAGTGCAGTTGCCGATGGTTTGTGTGGTTGAATTTGTGCAAATCCCTTGTTGCGGCAGGATTCGGCACGGATGGGACAAAATCTTACGCCATGTTATGCGTGAGTGTCCGTTTTGTGGTGAAAAGTTGTGGAAGATATTGGCGGAAAAGCACTTAGGCCGTTTCTCCTCGCCTTTCGTCGCACCCCTCGCTAGCCTGATGCGGTGCCCGAGCTTCCCATTGAGAGCGCCTGGTGCATTGCCAGCCAGCGCAACAGCCAGGTTCGCGAGCTCGCCGAGGCCCTGCGCATCCCGGATTACGTGGCTCGGGTTCTTGTCAATCGCGGCGTGGCAGATGTCGAGGCCGGCCGCCGTTTCCTGGCCCCCAGCGCGTCGCACCTGGAAGACCCGTTCGCCTTCCGGCAGATGGACCGCGCCGTTGCACGCATCCTGCAAGCCCTGGAGCGCGGCGAGCGCATCGTGGTGCAGGGTGATTACGACGTAGACGGCAGCGCCGCCTCGGCGCTGCTGGTCAACCTGTTTCGCCTGCTGGGCGTGGAGGTCACGGTCAGCATCCCCTCGCGCTCGGGTGAAGGCTACGGCCTGAACGAGCGCATTGTGCGCGACGCCGTGGCGGCGGGCGCGCGGCTGATGATCACCTGCGACAACGGCACCACCGCGCTGCAGCCCATTGCCGTGGCGCGCGAGTTGGGCCTGGATGTGATCGTCACGGACCACCACACCGTGGGCGAGACGCTGCCGGACGCCTACGCGGTGCTGAACCCGCACGTGAAAGACGAGACGCTTCGTTTTCGTGACCTGTGCGGCGCCGGCGTGGCCTTCAAGCTGGCTTGGGCCGTGCTGCAACGCATCTCGCGGGCACCGCGGATGGACCAGCCCTTCCGCGATTTTCTGGCCTCGGCGCAGAGCCTGGTGGCGCTGGCCAGCGTGGCCGACGTCGTGCCCCTTTCGGGCGACAACCGGGTGCTGACGCGCATGGGCCTGCGCCTGATGCCGGACAACCCGAACCCCGGCATCCGCGCCCTGCTGGAGAGCAGCGGCGTGGAGGGTGCACCCGGCGGCACCGACATCGGCTTCAAGCTGGCGCCGCGCATCAACGCAGGCGGCCGCCTTGGCCGCGAGACCCTGGGCCTTGAGTTGCTGACCGCCCGCTCGTTTGGCGAGGCCATGGAGCTGGCCCGCGAGGCCGACGCCCTGAACCGCAAGCGCCAGGCCCTGGACCGCGAGCTGACCCGGCTGGCCGAGGAAATGGTCCAGGCCGATGCCGGCTATGAAAGCGAGCGCGTGCTGGTGCTGGGGCACCCGGAGTTTCACGCGGGCGTGGTGGGCATTGTGGCGGCGCGGCTGTGCAGGCGCTTCAACAAGCCCACGGTGCTGGTCGCCGTGGGGGCGGAAACGGCCCGTGGCAGCGGTCGCAGCGTGGCGGGCTTTCACCTCTACAACGCCCTGAACGAGTGCTCCGGGTTGATGCAGCGCTTTGGCGGCCATGCCCAGGCCGCCGGCCTGGAGCTGGACCCGCGACGCCTGCCTGAATTGCGCCGCGAAATCAACCGCGTGGCGGACAAGCACGTTACCCAGGCCGACTACGAGACGCCGACCCTGAACATTGACGCCGAAGTGCGCCTTTCGGCCCTTGACCCCGTGGGCGTGCGCCTGCTCTCTGAACTTGAACCTTTTGGGCAGGGCAACCCGGAGCCGCTGTTCATGGCGGCCGGCGTGGAAGTGGCGTCGCCGCCCAAAGTGGTGGGGCGCGGCACCGGGCACCTGTCCCTGATGCTGAAGCAGGAAGGCCCCGCCCTGAAGGCCATTGCCTTCGGCGCCGGGTCGCGCGTGGGCGAAGTGGCACGCGGTACAAGACTGCGCGTTGCCTACACGCCGCGCATCAACTCGTGGCGGGGCATCCCTGAAGTTGAAGTCGAGATCAAGGACTTCCGGCCGCAGTAGAGCCGCGCTGGCAGGCCGTTGAAGAAGTCGCCCTTGGCGCCTTCCTTAACGGAAAGCATCTGCCCGGCTCGCGGCGTAAAGCCGCGAGCCCGCCGGCCCGTGCAGTCGCGCGGGCCGGGCAGGGCGCTGAAAAAGACTACTTCAACGCCCTGCTAGCGGCTCAGGTCGCGGATGCGAACGCGCTGGCGGTCGCGCAGCAGGCTCTGCCCGCGCACTACAACCAGGCTGCCCGGCGCCACCGGCACTTCCTCTTCGCGGCCCTTGGGCGCGGGTTTGAGCTCAAAGCGGCCTTCGCTGCCGATGCCGCGCCGTCCTGCCACGTCAATGCGCCTGGCTGTTCCCACCGTGGGGTCCTTGGCGTCGGGCACGACCACCCAGATCACCTCGGCGTCGCCCACCAGCGCCGCGCCGGGCGCCAGCACGGCGTCCTCCGTCAGGCTGGTGGCGATGCGCGCGTCCACCCACATGCCGGGCCGAAGCTCTACCGCGGTGCCCTGACGCGCCCGGTTCGCGGTTCCCAGGATTCCTTTGCGGGCGTCCGGGTCCAGGCGGCGCAGAAGCTGGCCGTGGGTGTTTTCCTCCACCACGCGCGGCGCCAGCAGCCGCACCGTAACCACCACCATGCCGCGCGCCTGGTCCACGGTGGGCGAGATGCGGTCCACGTAGCCCAGGAAGCGCTCGTCGGGAAACGCCGTCACGGTCATCAGCACCGGCTGGGCGGCACCCAGGTCCACCTTGTCGCGCAAGCCGAACAGCGCCACCGAGCGCGTGCGGGGCGCTTCGCGCAGGTCCTTCAGGCTGGCTTCCGCCACGTCCAGCTTGACCTCCAGGATCGAGAAGTCGGCAATGCGGAACAGCAGCGCGTTGCTGCCCACCAGCTCGTTGGCGCGCACGCCGCGCTCGGTGACCACACCGCTGATGGGTGCGCGAACTACGCAATGGGACAGGTTCAGTGCCGCCGAGGCAACTTCGCCCTGGGCGCGCGTCAGCGCCAGTTGCGAGGAGTCGCAGGCGTTCACGGCCTTGTTGTGTTCCAGCCGCGCGGCATCGTAGGCGTCCTTGCTGAACAGCCGCGAACCCTCGGGATTGGCAGGGTCAAAGTACTTCTCGATGCGCTCGAGGTCGGCCTTCTTCTTCTCGGCGTCCAGGAGGTTCTTGCGGTGGGCGAGCTCGGATTCTTCCAGCGCGATGCGGGCGGCACTCAGGGCCAGCTCAAGTTTGCGGCTTTCCAGGCGGGCCAGCACCTGGTCCTTCTGCACGGCGTCGCCGACCTCGGCGTTCACCTCCAGGGCGACTTCGGAGACCTGGGCATGCACGGCGGCAATGTCGTGGGCCTCAATGCGACCGGTGCTGCGCTCGAAGGCCGAGATGTTGTCCTTGACGGCCGGCACAACTTCGACCAGGGGGTCGCGCTTCTCAACATCCTCGTTGTTGCCGCCCCAGTTACCGCCGCCCTGGCCGCCGCACGACGCCAGCAACAGGGCAAGACAGCCTGCGAGCAGGACAAGATGCAGACGCTTCATCGGGTTGGCTTTCGTTCGGGAGCGGCGGCACCGTGCCCAGCCGCAGCCACAGATTCAGCCACTACGGCGGCAAGTTGCGCCATGGCTTGGGCTAGCTGCAGCAGGCTCAGGGAACCACCCATCCCTTCTACGGGCGGGACGTGCACAAATCCGTAGGGAATCCGCCCTTGCAGCGCGGCAGCCCCACGAAAGAAAAGGTGGTTGCAGAGGTACCCGCCGGCGTCGTCGCTGTACTCGGCCTGCCGGCCGGCATCGCGCAGGGCATTACGCATGGGCTCCAGCGGCAGCGTGGAGGACAGGGTTTCCGGCGCGTGGGCAAGGATGGCACCCTGGCCGCCCTGCCGGCCGTCGTTGTCGGGCTTGGTGGCGCCATCGCGGTTGCGGGCGATGCGCTCAATGTAGACGGTCGCAGCCTCGCGTCCGGCCATGCCGCCATGCAGGCCAAAGCTGACGGCGGCGTGGGGGGTGCATCGGCGCACGGCGTCCTCAAAGGCAGAATAGGCGCCGTTCCAGGTGACGGGCAGGCGGGCCAGGTGGACCTCGGTCCCGGCAAACAGCCCCTGCGATTGCGCCAGCACCAGCGCGTCCCAGGAGGGGTTGACGCGCCAGTTGCCAAAGGGCTCGAAGCCGGTCAGCAGCAGGCGCGGCGTCACGGGCGGTTCCTTGCATCAAGGCCCGCCAGCAGCCAGCGTTCGCCGTCCTGCCGGAAGCTGAACTCGATGGTGATGCCGGCGTGGCCCTTCAACGTAGCGGGCGGCAGCCTCACCGTTGCATCGCCGCCGGAGCTTTCGTACTGGCCGCCGATACCGTGCTCGAGGCCCTGGTAGTCGCGCAG
>JADLBZ010000037.1 GCA_020847415.1 Planctomycetota bacterium | reverse complement strand
ACGGGCAAGCCGGTGTGGTCGCCCGCAAGCGTTTTCAAGGTCCTTCGGGCAAACGGTGTTCACTTTCGACCGAAGGTGAACAGCAACAAACCGAAAAAGGTGAGCGTATGACGATGAGCGTGAAGGTGAAGAAGCCGAAGGGCCTGCGCCTACCGGCTCGAACGGTGGAGCACGAAGTGCTCACGGCGTCGGAAGCAGCCGTGTTCTTGCGCGTGTCGAAGCCCTGCATCTATTCGCTGGCGAACGACAAGGGCTCTGGCTTCCCGGCTTGCAAGGTCGGCAACAAGCTGCGCATCAGCCGCCGCGCACTGCTGGCGTGGTTGGAGCGCACGATTCGGGAGACCCCGGTCGAGGTCACGAGCAAGGCCTCAGCCTAAACGTGAGGCACGAAGTGAGGCTGTGGGGGCACGGCTTGAATCGCTACGGTGCTGCGCCAGCGCAACGCTGGATGCTCGCAGAGAAGGATACACGATGCCGGAGATCGTGAAGGGAAGCCCAAGTGGTCGCGACCCTATTCCGGAACATTTGCGTGTCGCCGTGGAAGGGTGGTTACGGGAAGCCGCTAACGCCGTTGAAGGGCTGGATGATGAAGTTGCGGAGCACCTTGCCTCAAAGCTGCTGACATTGTGTCAAACGCTGCCCGCACAGCGTGTCGCGAGGTCTCGCACGCACGTTCTAAGCATCAGCGGCGACCCAGCCCAACGTGTGGCGGCCTATGCCGATGCGGCGAGGGCACTTGAGCGGCTCGCGTGCACCAACAAGCCCAACGGCTGCCCGGCGTGGATCACTCCCGAACTGATCGAGAGCACCCTCAGTGCTTTTCAAACGCGCTACACCAGCGCCAGTCTTGCGCTGCTGACTCCAGGCGACGCGGTTGAGATCATCTGCAACATGTCCGCGCTCATCGAGTTCACGAGGTAAGTTCGCGGGCTCGTGCACGGCAACGTGCTCACGGCTACGGAAGAGCGACGCAAGAAATCGTTGCCTCACTTGCCTTGGCTTGTCCGGACTTGTCCCGCGTTTTGGGTACGCAATCGGGTACGGTGGGGCTCCGCGAAACAATGCGGAAACTGCTCGGTGCTTGCGAAGGCCCACAGATCAAGGAAAGGCGGGCGACTGCGGTTCTCGTGCGAGCGGAAGAGGGGTAAGGTTTATGAGTCCCCTGCTCTAACCGTTGAGCTACAGGCCCTTACAGCATGTTCAAAGCCCCTCCGGCGGGCCGCACAAGTGGCGCGCCCGATGTTGCTCGCCCACTTCCTCGCCCCGTGCGCTCACCACCTGGCAGGCCGTTGAGAAAGTCGCCGTTGGCGCCTTCCTCAACGCAAAGCAACTGCCCGGCTTGCGGCGTGAAGCCGCTCGCCGGCCGGCCCGTGCAGCCGCGCGGGCCGGGCAGGGTGTTGCAAAGGGCTATTTCAACACCCTGCTAGTCCATTCAGGATGCCCTGCATCTTTTTGGCGCTTTCCGGTCGGCGCGAACGACAGCCGCCTCCAGCGGTCAGGGTAAAGGGCCGCGCAAATCGCGTCCATGGGGGCGGTTCACCGGCCGCGCAAATCGCGTCCATGGGGGCGGTACGCCCGCCACGGAAATCACGCCCGGCTGGGCCGCCCTTTTGCCTGAACGCGCCGCCCCCGCCAAACGTAACATACGCATGGACCCATGGGCCGAGGGGCGCCGCACGCCCCCGGCCGGAGAACGTTATGCACAAGCTGCTTGCCCTGTTGCTGCTTTCCGGCTGTCTGGCGCCGTTGTTCGCGGGCTCACCCGCACCAGCCGTTACCCGGCCTGACCCCGTGCAGGCGGGCGAAGACGAAGAAGAGCCGCGCGAAGAAAGCGTGGACAGCTGGCTGGCGGCTGGCGAAATCGCCCTGGACACAGGGCGTTACAAGTCGGCCAAGGCCGATTTCAAGAAGGTGCTGAAGGAGCAGCCCGAGCACCAGGCGGCTGCCCGCGGGCTGGCCGCGGCCCAGGCCGCCGAGGGCGACTACAAGCCCGCCATCAAGACCCTGGAGTCCTGCCTGCAGGCCGCCGGCGACAAGGCCGAGCGCACCACCCGCGTGCACCTGGCGCGGCTGCACCTGCTGCTGGGCGCCACCGAGGCCGCTCAACCCCTCGTGGACGCCCTGCTGAAGGCCGACGCCGGCGACCTGGACGGCCTGCTGCTGAAGGCGCGCCTGGAACTGCACGCCGGCAAACTGGAGGATGCCGACAAGAGCCTCGACGCCCTGCGCCAGGCCGTGCTGGCCCGCCGCAACACCGAGCTGAAGATTGACAAGAGCAAAGGCCGCCAGCCGGACCTGGCCGACCTGTGGGCCACCGCGGGCGAGGGCTACTTCCTGCAGAACAAGCTGCACGAGGCCAACGACTGCTGGGGCAACGCCCTGCAGTGCGACGAGTACCACCTGCGCAGCAACGCCTGGATGGCGCGGCTGTACCTGGAACAGAACCACGACAGCAGCAGCCTGGTGAACTACGTGGCTCCGACGCTGAAGCACAACGAGTTTGCCGCCGACGTGCACTTCTGGGCGGCCCGCGTTCACTTCTTCCGGTGGCGCGGCGCTGAGGGCATGAAGTCGCTGTAGCGCTGCCTGAAGATCAACCCGGACCACCCCGAGGCGCTGGCCTTCCGGGCCGCGCGCAGCATCAGCAACGACCAGTACGACGAAGGCCGCAAAGACTACGAGCGCGCCCTGAAGCTCAACCCCCGCAACCTGGAGGCCCTGGGCGCCAAGGCCCTGCACGGTCGCACTTTGGGGCTGGAGGATGTTTACGCCGAGGCCGAGAAGGCGGTGCTGTCGTTCAATGCCCGTCCGGCGCGTTTCTATGAGATTGTCGCCGACGGGCTCTCGGAGCGCTTCCGCTATCACGAGGCGCTGCCGCTGTATGCGAGGACGCTGGAGCAGAACCCGAAGCACTGGACCGCCTGGCGCGGCCAGGGCATGGCCGCCATGAACAAGGGCGACGACGTGCTGGGCAAGAAGTCGCTGGCCACTGCCCTGGATAACGACCCTTTGCGCAACAACCTGCAGACGGTGAACCTGCTGACCCTGCTGGACAGCTACAAGAACTTCGAGCGCGTCGAATCCGCGGACGGCCGCTGGCGCCTGCTGGTGCACAAGAGCGAGGCCGCGGTGATGAAGGACCTGTACTTCGAGCACCTGAACGCGTCCTTCAACAGCATGGAGAAGAAGTACAGCTTCACGCCCCGCCTGCCCCTGACCATCGAGGCCTTTAACCGCCACGCCGACTTTGAGGTCCGCACGGTGGGCATTACCGGCCTGCCGGCCCTGGGCGCCTGCTTTGGCCAGCTCATTACCCTGGACAGCCCCTCGGCCCGGCCGCCGGGCAGCTACAACTGGGCCAGCACCCTGCGCCACGAGATGGACCACGTGTTCCAGATCCAGATCAGCAACGGCCAGGTGCCGCGCTGGCTGGCAGAGGGCCTGAGCGTGTACGAGGAGAAGCTGACGCGCCCCGAGTGGGAGCGGCACATGGAGGACCAGCTTTTCCACCACTATCACCAGGACGACATCCCGCCCGTCAAGCGCTTCAACGAGTGGTTCCGGGACGGCAGCAAGGTGTTGTTTGCCTACTACCTGGGCAACGTGATGCTGGAGTTCATTGACAAGAAGCTGGGCGGCCTTTCGGCGGTGCGGCAGATGCTGGAGATGTTCGGCCAGAAGCGCACGCCTGAGGAGGTCTTCCGGGCCTGCCTGAAGATCGAACCCGCCGAGTTCGACAAGCGCTTCCGCGACTATGTGGCCCAGGAGCGCATCAAGCACCTGCGCATGGTGCCCCGCATTTCGCAGGACCGGATTGACGAGTTGCTGGACAAGGCCCAGGCCGGCGAGGCAACGCGCCCGGAACTGGTAGAGCTGGGCATGGGCTACGCCCAGGGCGGCAGCCGCATTGATGCCGACACCTGGCTGGGCATTGCCGGCCAGAAGGGCGCCGTGGACGCCCTGGGCCAGGAGGGGGCCTGGTACCACTACGCCCGGGCGCTGCTGGCCCGCGGCAACGAGAACCTGAAGGCTGCCGAGCGTCAGGCGCTGGCCCTGAAGCACATCCATATCGCGCTGGGGCGCGGGCTGGAGGACTTCAACACCTACCTGCTGCTGGCGCAGTTTGCCCAGCAGGAGCGCAACCTGGACGAGATGCTGCGCTGGCTGGAGCGCGCCCGAGAGGCCTTTCCGGAAAGCCCGGCGCCCTACCAGGCCCTGTACCAGCTTTATCAGGGCATGCAGCAGCGCGAGCAGGCCGTTGCCACCGCCGAAGCCTGGATGCGCGTGGACGAAAGCAACCTGGGCGTGCGCATGTGGCTGATTGACAACGTGTACCGGCCGGGCGCGAGCTGGGCCAGGATGGAGGACATGAGCTGGCAGGCCCTTTGTGTCTCGCCGCTGGACCCGGGTGTGCACCGGAACCGGGCCTTTGCGCTGCGCAAGCTGAAGCGCTACGACGAGGCCGTGCGGCACTACGAGTTCATCCGGCGCCTGGCCTCGGGTACGCCCGAGGAGGCCCTGGCTGCGGACGTGGAGGCCCTGCTGGACATTGCCGCGACCTGGATGCAGGCGGGCCAGGCCGAGAAGTCCAAGCAGGCGCTGGAGGAGGCCCGCAAGCTGGACCCGGACAATCCGCGCATCAAGACCATTGAGGACGAGCTGAACCCGAAGGAGAAGGAAGAAGACTATTAGCAGGGTGTTGAAATAGTCCGTTTCAACACCCGGCCCGCGCGGCTGCACGGGCCGGCCGGCGAGCGGCTTCACGCCGCAAGCCGGGCAGTTGCTTTCCGTTGAGGAAGGCGCCAACGGCGACTTTCTCAACGGCCTGCCAGCAGGTAACGTTCCGCACAATGGTTGAGGCGTCGCGATGCTTAGAACATTCTTGCGGTACTTGCCGCTAATGCTGGCAGTCATGATAGGGCGCAAGATTGCGGAGCTGGGCTGGACGAATTGGTACGATGCTGAGAATCATTGGGTGGAGTGGGTGGGCGCGTTCACAGGTGGTGTTCTCTACGTCACCGCAGTGTCCATCTACGTCAGAATCAGGCGGCGTTTTCGTTTGGCGGCAAACATACAGGGTCCAAAGTTGGAAGAAGACCGTTAGGTAATGCGCTCCCGTCCAGCCCAGCGTGGATTACCGTGTGGTGCCTGTTCGGTGAAGTGCATCTTGTCGTGGGCCTCGCGGCTGCGATGGCGGCAAGAAGGTGAAGGGCCGCAAGCGCCACATCGCCGTGGACTCCTTGGGCCTGCTGCTTTCGGTGGTCGTGCATGTCGCAAGCGGCCAGGATCGGGACGGCGCAAGGCCGGTACTGGCGCGGATGAAGGGCAAGAGGGTGCCGAGGAAGGTCCGGACGATCGTTGCTGACGCAGGCTACACGGGGGATAGGCTGGCAGAGTGGGCCAAGGCTTTCGGTAGCTGGACGATCGAGATCGTGAAGCGGACGGAGCTGCACAAGTTCGTGGTGTTGCCGAAACGCTGGATCGTGGAGCGAACCCTGGCATGGCTCGGTCGCTCCCGGCGGCTGAGCAAAGACTATGAAGAGCGGCCAAGCTCAGGCGAAGCACTTGTAAACCGGGCAATGACGCACCTGATGATTCGACGACTCCAACCAGCTTCTTAAACAGGCTTTGACAACTGGCCTGCTGGCGCCAAGGACAAGCCTGATTTGCTGAAGGAGATGGGGAATGAAAACGCCGCTGAGCCAAAAGAGAAGTAGCGCAACGGCCGAGTGTCGGCGCGAGCATCAACGTTCGCGTCGCAATCAGTTTGCGATGATTGCGCTGCTGGGTGCGAGCGCAACCTTGGCTGGTTGTGGCCCTGTCAAGAGCACTGCGAATCAGTTGTCGGGCCCAGAGGCGGACTGTTCCAACACGCAAGGCGGCCAACCACCAGCCAGACCAGTACATGACACCAGCCGGATGGCTGCTGCGGTGGATGCGCTGGAGGGTCCCGAAGGGTCGTCTGGCTCGGAGACGTATTCAGCAGCCTTGGACATCTTGTGGGCTGCCAAGGAATCGTGGGAACTCGAGTATCTCGCAGGACAGATGTTCGATGAACGGCCTAGCGACAAGGTAGAGTCAGTGGTCGGACAGTACACTGTGGGCATGAGGGTTCAGCGAGTGGTTCTACGGATTCTGGGTTGTGCGCGAGAAGGCTACCTTCTGCACGAGCCGGACTATGCCTACGTCCCTCGCAAACTGCAGGCGTGGATGGCAAAGCATGACTACGATCTTGAGCGCATGCGCGCCCAGTACGCCTTGGATCGAAAGGTCCCGAAGAAGGAGGAGTGAGGCTTTGTGCCCCTGGGCACGCCAATCTCCTGATTGGCGGCTGCGCGTGAAACGGACGTCCCGGCCGGGCGTCCCGCCCGAGGAGCCTGTGCGCTGAGGCCCGCGCGAAACACCCGGCCCCGCACAACGTGCCGGTCAGGAGACCGGCGTTCCCAAACCCTCTGCCACTCCTCGCTGCCACCCCGCCGCAATCGCCGCCAGTTATCATTTCCGCGCCCGCACACCACAGCTACAATGCCGCCATGCCAGCCGTGGTCGCCACCGAATCGGCACCTCTCACCCGCAGCCGACTTGCCCGGCCCGGCGCCGGGACTCCCCCGGTCAACGGCGAAATGTGGCGCGCAGCCCCCAGCTACAGCCGCGGCAGCACGACCGTTGCCCTGTTCCGGCCTGCGCTACTTCTTGCCGCGTGGATTGTAGTCAGCGCGGTTTTTGCCGGCTGCATGGCCCCGTTCGAGAAAGGCATTACTTCCCGAGACGAGCTGAAGGGCAAGCCGCGCGATTCAACCGGGTTGGGGCTGCTGCAGCCTGACGACACATGGTGCAGCCTGCTTCCGGAGTTTGAGAAGTGCGAGCATCTCCAGATCAGTCCCCTGCGCGACTCATCCGGACGATTCTCGGAAGTTGCAATCAGTGACGCCAGCATGGAGCAAGTGGCCAGGATGCCAAGCCTTGCATACATCCACGTGGAGTACACGACGTCCATCACGACAAAGGGATGGAGCAGCCTCGCGAAATCCCCGAAACTGGAGACCATCAGTATCGGGCCGTGCAAGCACCTGACCGACGCCGACATCGAAGAGCTGGCCAACACGCCCAATCTGAGAGATATATACATCGATGACTGTCTGGCCGTGTCGGACGCTGGCATTCGCAGATTGGCACACGCGCCACAACTGAAGTGCATTATCCTTTCCAAGCTGCCATTGTTGACGAGCGACGGGCTCTCGTGGCTTGACAGCCGCAGTCCGCCTGTCTTGCTCCAAATCAGAGATTGTCCGAACGTGCCCAACAAGCGGGTCTGGGTGGGAAAGGACAAGTAACAGGGTATCCGTCCGGCGGGGCGTATTGACGTGGTGGTGCTGCGCCCATGGAGTTGCAGGCAATCTTCGCGAGTAAGCGTCCGGCAAAGTGCGTCTTGTTACGGACGCACACAGTTTCCTTGGCTCGTCAGTCCTCGATCTCGGCGATGGTGAGGCCGTGTTTTCGGGCGGCATCAGCCACGGAAGTCTCGCCCTTGAGGATGCTCAAGTCCAGCGCCACGCGGCGCTTGGCCGTCCAGCGTATTCCCTCGTGAAGCAATGCTTCGCTTCGTGTTCGTTCGCTGCGGGAACCATCGTCCTGCGGTGGTTCGGTTGCATTGATCCAACCCACCCAAGGCCATCATCGGCCTCAATAAGGATGGCTGCAACTCCAAGAGGAGCGGTGTATGGCCTCCGGCCAAGGCATGGCGCTGGAAGTGCCATGATACGCCAGTGGCGGGAAGCCAATGCCACTTGCGCACGGCGCCAATCGGGAGATTGGCGTACCCAGAGGGGCAGCAATCGGAAGATTGACGAGCCCGGAAGGCGAAACGGGCTCAGCTACCGGAAAGGCCCAGCAGGCGCAGGGCCAGCGCGGGCAGGTCGGTCATGGCGGGCTCGGCGGGCAGCCGGGCCGCGTCGCTGCAAGCCAGCAGCGGGCCGTCTTCGGGGCGCGCCGCGGGCAGGCCGTGGCTGCCCTTGACCAGCGACGCATCCAGGGGCGTCAGGCTCATGCGGTAGCGCAGGCCCAGCTTCTTGCGCAGCAAGGTCAAACCCGCCCGCAGGCCGGGTGCAGCCAGGGCCGGGTCCACCAGCAGTTCGCAGGGGTCGTAGCCCGGCTTGCGGTGGATGTCCACGCTGCGCGCGAAGTCGGGAGCGCGGGTGTCATCCAGCCAGTAGGAGTAGGCAAACCAGGCATCGCGCGCCGAAAGCAACACCAGCTCGCCCGCGTTGGGGTGGTCCACGGCGAACTCGGCCTGCGCGGCGCGATCCAGCACGCGGTCCACGCCCGGCAGCCCGCGCAGCCGCGATGCCACGGCCGGCTGGTCGGCGGCCTCGCGCACATACACGTGGGCACACTGGTGGTCGCACACGGCAAAGGCGCGGCTTTCGAGCGGGTCCAGTACTTCGCCAAAAGGGCCGTGCCGCACGCGCAGCAGGCCGGCCTCGCGCAGGGTGCGGTTCACGTAAACGGGCCGCGCAACAGGAGAAATGCCGTACTCGCTGACCACCAGCACGCGCGCGCCCTGGGCGGCGGCAGCTTCCAGCACCAGGGCAGCACAGTCGTCCAATTCGCGCACCAGCCGCGCCGTATCGGCGCCGGCCCCTTTGCGCTGCAGGTCGTAGTCCAGGTGCGGCAGGTAGCACAGCGTCAGGGTAGGGCGCCTGGTGCGCAGGACGTGGGCCGTGGCCTGGGCAATCCAGCGGCTGGAGGGCAGCCCCGCGCGAGGTCCCCAGAAACTGAAGAACGGGAAGCGCCCCAGGGCCTGCTGCAACTCGGGCGCCAGCTCCGGCGGCTCGGAAAGGATGTCAAACTCCTTGCTGCCGTCGCTGCCGTAGTGGGGCTTGGGCGTGACGCTGTAGCTGCAGCCGCTGCCCTGGTTGAACCACCAGAACATCTTGGCGCAGGTGAAGGGCAGGCCGCGCTGGGCCGCCAGGCGCGCGGCGGTGCGATAGAACGGCTCGCGCCCCAGCAGTGCGTTGGATTGCACCCAGTTGCGCACCTCACCCAGCCCGCGCCAGTACCAGCCGTTGGCGACCACGCCGTGCTCGCGCGGCAAGGCACCCGTCAGCATGGTGGCCTGGGCCGTCATGGTGAGGGCCGGGAAGACGCCGCGCATGGGCCGCGCCGCCATCCTGGCCAGCCTTGGCGCATGGGCCAGCAGGGCGGGCGTCAGGCCCACCACGTTCAGCACCACCAGCGGCGTCAGCTCAGCCATGGGGGCAGCATAACGTGCGGTTGCTGTCTTGGCCCGTGCTGGCAGCGCGAGGGCTTTCAGGTAAAGTCCAAGTCATGCGGGAAGACCTGTCCAAGAAGCCAGGCCCCAACGACCCTTGCTGGTGCGGCAGCGGCAAGAAGTACAAGAAATGCCACCAGGGGGCTGATGCCGCCCAGCCGCAAACTCCGGCCCCCGCCCCGGCCCGCCCCGCGAAGAAGAATCACCTGCTGCTGGACGAAACCGGCCGCAACGCCATGCGCAAGGCCTGCGCCTTCAACGCGCAGCTCATGGACTATCTGCGCGATTTCGTGAAGCCCGGCATCGCCACCGCCGAGATTGACCGGCTGGTGCGCGACTACACCACCAGCCACGGCCACCAGTGCGCCACCCTGGGCTATCGGGGCTACCCCGCCAACCTGTGCATCAGCCCCAACCATGTGGTCTGCCACGGCATCCCTGGCGCGTATCGGCTGAAAGACGGGGATATCGTGAACCTGGATATCACCAGCATTGTGGACGGCTGGTACGGCGACCAGAGCGAGACGTTTGCGGTGGGGCAAGTGAGCCCCGAGGCGCTGCGGCTGGTGCAATGCAGTTTTGACTGCTTGTGGCGTGCAATTGATGCAATCCGCCCGAACAGCAAAGTCATCGAGATTGGCCGGGTGATTGCCGCCCACGCCGAGGAGTTGGGCTTCTCGGTGGTGAAAGACTACCAGGGGCACGGTATAGGGCGCGAGTTTCACCAGCGGCCGCATATCCCGCATTTCCCGGACCCGATTCACGGCACGCAGGTGCTGGAGCCGGGGATGTGCTTCACCATTGAGCCCATGATCAACGCGGGCACGTACAAGACCGTGGTGGACCGCCGCGATAGCTGGACGGTTTACACGGCGGACGGGAAGCTCTCGGCGCAGTTTGAGCACACCATCCTGATGACCGAGACGGGCCCGGAAGTGCTGACGCAGACCCGCCAAGGCCCGCAACGGGGTCATCGGTTTGCAATATCCCATTAATGTGAAAAACAGCAAAACTCCGCATCGCATCCCGCACGCTGCGACGTAAGTTACCTATGCAGTTCAACTTACGGGCGTGTTACAAGCTGCAATGAATTTGTAATGTGTAACTTGACATGAACCTTGCATGGGGTACGGTAGTACGACCGTCCGACAAGGAACCTTACATGTCCAAATTGTCCCTTCGCGAGGCCCGGCGCGGCGGCGTTCTGCCGGCAGCCATGGTGTTCCTGATTGTCGTGCTCGTTGCGGGCACGGCGCTGTTGTCGGTGTCCACCATCCACCGCCTGGACATCGTGCGCAACGGCGTTGACGTGCGCCTGATGATCGCCTGCGAGGCAGGTGTCGAGTCCGTTCGCGGCCGCTTTACGCTGGTGGACAACATCCAGGAGGACTGGAGCTGGATCAGCGACACGACCTGGACGAGCGTCGGCAACGTGACGGTCAACGGGATGCTGGTAGAGATTACCGCCCTGCGCACCAGTGACCCGTCCGTGCCCCGCGCCCGCGTGCGCGGACGCGCGTCGGCCTCCGGGCGCACCCGGGTGGTCGAGCAGACCATCAAGGTGGCGGCCTTCAGCGACTACTCCGTGTTCTGCGGCGAAGCGGGCGCCAGTAGCTGGGGTTACTTCAAGTGCGTGGGCAACTTCTATTCGCGCGGCAGCTGTAACTTCGGTGCGGCCGGCACGGAGTTCTTCGGCAATGCCTGGACCAGCGGCTCGTTTACCAGCATTGGAGACGACATCTTCCACAAGGGCTACATCATGAACCATCCGGTCATCACCATGCCGGATGACATCGCCAACTACACAGCTATCGAAAACGGCGCCAAGCCGCCCTACCTGGCGGACAACCACGTGTACTACGAGAACACGCTGGAAATCCAGCTCATGGGCACGCAGTACCGCCGCATCTTCGTGAAGCGGGCCAATACAGCCACGGCCAACCCGACGCCGCCAAGCTGGTCGGCGGGGACGACGGCGCCCACCGGTTACCCGGGCGGGGCATCGCTGGGACTGGTGAATTCGAGCTGGGCTGGGTCAGCCGCGGGCTGGTGCGACGTGGGCGGCCTGACCAACAGCAGCAGCACGTTCGCCCGCGGCAAGTTGAACATCCACGGCGCGCCGCGACACTGGGACGACGCGACGGTAGTGGGCTCGCCCCACAGCAGCGTACAAGATGCCAGCAGCCACTACGTGCTGGCCTGGGAGACCAAGACGATTCCCAACAACGGCGTGATCTACGTGAAGCTGGGTTCCCCTGCTGCTTACAGCGACTATCGCGACAGCGACAAGGCGGGGGAGTACAACCGATACACGCAGCGCACCATTGACTTCGGCGACCTGCTGAAGAACGTACCGAACCGTAAGGACGAGCGGCAAGGCGCCGGCGGTGTAAACCCTCCGCTGCGCACGCCGGTGCTGCTGCTGAGCGGGCGCCTGACCGACAAGCGCCTCACCATCTGCGGCGATGGCGTCAACATGGTGATCCGCGACAACATCACCTACAACTCCTACGCCAGCAACCCGAACCTGCGCCGCGAGGCCGAGAAGACCAGTGCCGCGGCGCTGGCGGTACCCGAAATGCTGGGCGTGCTCAGTCGCGAGCGCTGGTCCAACCAGGCCACCAAGAGCGGCACCTACCTGGGTGGCGGCGACGTCAACATGGCCTATCGTTACTGGCGCCTGCTGCCCGCCAGCGAGATGGTCACCAACATTGCCGGCGACGGCGGCCACAACACCACGGCCCAGAACGCCATGGACGGCGTGTTTCTTGGCACGTTCTCGGCCGGTGACAACTACTGGCATGGTACCGCGCCGTCGCAGGAACTGTGGTGCGCCGGCGGCCTGATCTCGCTCTACACCACCTACTACTGCGAAAACTGCTGGAACTACGTGCACTACGACTGGGACTGGCGCCTGCAAAGCACCACGCCGCCCTTCTTCCTGAGCTCGTACAACGTGTCGGCCACGTTTGTGCCGGGCACCTGGCGAACCTGGGAGGAGTAGGGCGTCGCTGAAGCAAACCAGCTACAACACGAGCGGGGCACCTGCCCCGCTCGTTTGCGTTCGATCAGAAACGGTTCAACCCAAGCACCATGAATGACGTCGCCGGATCGTGGCATCGGCATCCTGCCGATGGAGTGGCCTTGGCCTCCGGCCAAGGCGTGGCGCCGGAAGCGCCACGATACGCCATTGGCCGGAAGCCAATGCCACGCGCGCGGGTGGCTCACGTGTGATGCTGCTAGGCCAGCCGCCCGTACAGCGCTGCTTCCGAGGCGCCGGTGATCTCCACGTTGTAGAAGCGCCCCTTCAGGTCCTTCTGCGTCTCCACAATCACCACCTGGTGCTGCGGGTTGCGCCCCTGCTGGCGCGCCGGATCGCGCTCGCTGGGCCCGTTTCCCAGCACCTCCACCACCTGCCCCACGCGCTTCTGGTTCTCGGCGCGGCTGATCTCGCGCTGCAGGGCCATCAACTCGTTGCAGCGGCGGTTCTTCACCTCGGCGGGCACGTCGTCGGGCAGGCCCTGCTCCACGGCGGGCGTGAAGGCGCGCTGGCTGTACATGAATATGTAGCTGGTCTGGTAGCGGGCCAGCCGGTGCAGCTCCAGGGTGCGCTCAAAGTCCTGTTCGGTTTCGCCGCTGAAGCCTACGATGGTGTCGCCGGCGAAGGCGATGTCGGGCACTGCGCTGCGGGCGGCCTCGATCAACTCGACATAGCGCTCAAAGGTGTAGCCGCGGCGCATGCGGCGCAGCACCTCGTTGCTGCCGGACTGCGCGGGGATGTGCAGGTACGGCATCAGGCTGGGCAGGTCGCGGAAGGCCTGGAACAGCTCGGGCTTGATGTCGCTGGGGTGGCTGGTGACAAAGCGCAGGCGCTTGAGGCCCTTGATGTCGGCCGCGGCGTAAAGCAGCTCGGCCAGCGTGCGGCGGCGCGGGGTGAGGCGCTTGCCGTAGCTGTCAATGTTCTGGCCCAGCAGCGTGATTTCCTGCGCGCCCTCGCCCACCAGGATGCGGCATTCCTCAACGATTTCTTCCAGGGGACGCGAGATCTCGCTGCCGCGCGTGTTGGGCACCACGCAATAGGTGCAGTGGTGGTCGCACCCGCGCATGACCGCCACAAAGGCCGAGTGGCGCAATTCGCCGGCCTTGAGGCGCTTCTCTGTCTTCACTTCTTCGTCGCGGCCGGTGGCCAGGATGCGCTGCCCGGTCTCGCGAACCTGCCGCACGTAGTCGTCAATGCGGGTGAAGTGGGCCGTGCCCGCCACGATGTCCACATAGGGCGCGCGCCGGAAGATCAGCGCTCCTTCCTTCTGGGCCATGCAGCCCAGCACGCCGATGACCAGCTCCGGCCGCTGGCGCTTCAGCATCTTCATGCGGCCCAGGAAGGAGTAGGCCTTGTCTTCGGCTTTCTCGCGCACGCTGCAGGTGTTGACGAAGATGGCTGCGGCGCGGCCGGGGGCGTCCACGATGTCCCAGCCGGCGCCGCGCATAGTGCCCGCGGCGAGCTCGGAATCCAGCTCGTTCATCTGGCAGCCAATGGTGTAGATGTACGCGCCCCGGGCGGGGTCGTGACGGGCGGCGGGGGTGGCAGGCATGTCCTGGGCCTCGCGAGTTTTGGGCAAGAGGGTAGCGCTACAGTTGCCGCCCGCAATCAGGCGTCGGGGCGCACTCGCAACGGGCTGCCGGCAACATATCTTTTCATTTCGCTTTGGTGATTCATGACCAACTGTTTGTTTTTGATTGTTCGAGCTTCATGTGGTAAAGACGTTCTCTGGATTTTGGTTCACGCTGTAATACGGTAACGCTTTTTGGCTTCTGGACTTGTAGCGAGACTACTTAGTGCGTTTGGTCTCGCTGTTGGCGAGGTTCCTTACATGATGCAAGCTAAGTGCATTGTGGGCGTTTAAAGCGAACCAGAACGCTTCCACCTGTGAACAAGCAGACGCAGGCATGACCCGGGCGGGGCAACCAGACGAACAGCACAGCCAGACTCTGCTTGCCTTGGGCGTGGTGGTCCTGATGGCGGCTGTGCTGGCGTTTGACCTGATGCTGCCCTTGGGCATCGCGGCTGGCCTGCCCTACATCATCCCCACGCTGCTCTCCGTCTGGTTGCGCAGACGACATGCCCCATGGGTTGTGGCTGGTGCGTGCTCGGTGCTGACCGTGGCGGGCATCTTTCCGATGGAGTCGCCGGCGGCCGCGTGGATCTGGGCGACGAATCGCGCCCTCACGCTGTTTGCCATCTGGTCCACGGCTGCGGTGGGTATGCTGTACCAGCGCACGCTTGCCCGGTTGCGCGAGCACCAGGCCGGCCTGGAAGACCGCATCCGCGAGCGCACCGCTGACCTGGCCCAGACGGCCGAGTCGCTCAAGAATGAAGTCGAAACCCGCCGCGCCGCAGAGTCAGCCCTGCAGACCAGCCGCGACCGCCTGCAGGAGGCCCAGCGCATTGCCATGCTGGCCGGCTGGGAGTACCCCCTGCCGGACGGCCCCCTGCGCCTCACGGAGGGGGCGGAGCGGCTGTTCGGCCTGGCGCCGCAAGACAACGCGGCGTCGCTGCTGCAGCGCATTCACGGCGAAGACCGCGCGCTGGTGACGGACCTGCTGCAACGGGCACGCAAAGGAGACGGGCGACTCACCGTGGAGTGCCGGCTGCTCGGCCCCGACAACAGCCTGCGCTGGGTTGTCATTGCCGCGGAGCGCCATGACGGCACGGGCACACCCGGCGTGCTGGTGGGGACCATCCAGGACATCAGTGAACGACGCCTGCTGGAAGAGCGGCTGCGCGAGAGCCAGAAACTGGACAGCATCGGCCGCCTGGCGGGCGGCATCGCCCACGACTTCAACAACGTGCTGGCGGTGATCCAGGGGCAGTCCGAAATGGCCCTGCGCAAGGCCAAGGACTGTTCCTGCCGCCGCAGCCTGGAGTCCATCCACGGCGCAGCCGACCGCGGCTCCAACCTGACACGGCAGCTGCTGGGCTTTGCCCGCCGCCAGATCGTCTCGCCGCGCGTGGTTTCTCCCAATGCGCTGCTGCAGAACCTGCAAGGCATGCTGGAGCGGCTGGTGGGCGACGACGTCTCGCTGCGCTTCGTGCTGGACGGTGCCGCGGGCAACGTGCGCATGGATTCGGGGCAGTTCGAGCAGATCGTGATGAACCTGGTGGGCAATGCCAGAGACGCCATGCCCAAGGGCGGGTCGCTTACTATCGAGACGGCGGCCCTGTACCTGGACGAAAGCTACGTGCGCGATCACCCGGAAGCACAGGTGGGGCACCATGTGCTGCTGGCGGTCACGGATACCGGCGAGGGCATGTCGCCGGAAACGCGGGCGCGCATCTTTGAGCCGTTTTTTACCACCAAGGGCGTGGGCCGCGGCACCGGCCTGGGCCTGGCAACGGTGTTTGGCATCGTCAAGCAGAACGGCGGCCTGATCGGCGT
>JADLBZ010000036.1 GCA_020847415.1 Planctomycetota bacterium | reverse complement strand
CTGGCCAAGCTGGGGCGCAAGTTCGTGCTGCAGGGCGGCACGCAGCGCAACCTGGCGGCGGTGAAGTCACAAGTGGACTTCATCAAGAGCAAGGTGCCGGACGCGGAAGTGATCGTGCACAAGTTCTGCGGCGAGTCGGGTGCCATCGGCTGCGCCATTGAGTCCATCCGTGTCACGCAACGCCACGGCCACACGCATTTCATCGGCTTCGAGTCGCTGTTCGGGCTGGACTACTCCAGCAAGCGCGACGAAAGCACCCGCTGCTACTTCTGCAAGAACAAGTGCCTGCGCACGTTCATTGACACCAGGACGCCCCAGGGCGACTCCCGGCGCTTCATCATTGCCACCTGCGAGAAGGGCTCGGTGGAAGACGTCAACGAGATGCGCAAGATCAAGGGCCGCCTGGACGACATCAAGAAGGCGAACCCCAACTTCGTGGACGTCGCGGCGCGCAAGGCCTTTGAAAGCTACGAGCCGCCGGTGGTGGCGCCCGACGACTACAAGCCCGGGTTGCTGGAGAAGATCATGCTGCCGCGGGTGAAGGCGCAGATGCAGCGCCGCGCCCGCCGCAAGGAGATCAAGATCGGCCTGCCCAAGGCCCTGAACATGTACAACACAGGGCCCTTCTGGAGCACCTACCTGGAGGCCATCGGCATTCCCGCCAAGAACCTGGTCTGGTCGGACTACACCAACGAGACCATGTACAAGGAGGGTTCACGGCGCGGCAGCATTGACCAGTGCTTCCCGGCCAAGGTGGCGCTGGCCCACGTGCACAACCTGCTCTACAAGAAGCCGGTCAACGCCATTCTCTTCCCCATCCCGGCAACGTTGCAGACGGACCTGACCCAGCTCATCAACTCGTGCGCCTGCCCCACGGTGACCGCCACGCCCGAGGTGATCAAGGCGGCCTTCACCAAGGAAGGCGACCTGTTTGCCGACAAGAACATGGAGTACTGGAACCCGGTGGTGGACCTGTATGTCCCCGTCCAGGCCGAGCGCCAGCTCTACCGCTTCTTCAGCGAAAAGTTCGGCATCACCAAGGAAGAAAACGCGGTAGCATTGAAGCTGGCGTACGCGGCGATGGACAAGTTCCGCAACGAGGACCTGCGCAAGCCTGCCCGCGAGACCCTGGAGCGCCTGAAGCGCGAGGGCAAGCTGGGCGTCGTGGTTCTGGGCCGCCCCTACCACAGCGACCCCGGCATCAACCACGAGATCGTCGAGGAACTCCAGAAGATGGGCTACCCCGTCTTCAATCTTGATTCGCTGCCAATTGAGGAAGACATCCTGCGCGAAGTGTTCGCCGAGGACCTGCGCAGCGGCCGCATCACCGACCCCATGAGCGTGCTGGACGTCTGGAAGAACGCCTACAGCACCAACAGCGCCCAGAAGGTGTGGGGAGCCAAGTACGTGGCGCGCCACCCCAACCTGGTGGCCCTGGACCTGTCCAGCTTCAAATGCGGCCACGATGCACCCATCTACAGCGTGGTGGAAGAGATCGTGTCGGCCAGCCGCACGCCCTACTTCACCTTCCACGACATTGACGAGAACAAGCCCACCGGCGCCATCAAGATCCGCACCGAGACAATTGACTACTTCTTGAAGCGCTACATGGAGGACATGGCGGACCGCAAGACAAGGCAGCACAAGCTGGCGGAACTGCTGGAAGCCAAGAAGCGCGAACTGCTGGCCCGGCGGCCGGATCAGCCGCAATCTGACCCCGCCCTGGCCACCACGGGCAGCTAGCTGCGGCACCAAGCCAAGGAAGTGCGCATGGAAAAGGGTACGACAACCGCGGTCTTCTGCACCCTGCTGGGCCTGGCGGCCGGTGTGGGCGGCATGTACCTGTTCGGGCCCAACCGCGACGCGCAAGGCGACCTGGCTGCCGCCGAGCGCCGAGTGGGCGCTTTGCAGGCCGAGCTGGATGAAGCGCGGCTGGGCCGCGAGAAAGCCGCCCGCGAAGCCGAGGACGCCCGCAAGGAACGCGAGCGCACGCTGAATGCCGGCGGCGACATGGCCGCCGAACTGGGCCGCGTGGCAGACGACAAGGCCGAGTTGCAGGCCAAGGCCCGCGAGTACAAGGACAAGTACGACACGCTCAAGGCCGGCAGCGACGAAGCCCTGCGCCAGAAGAATGCCAGGGTCGAGCAACTCGAGAAGCTGCTCGAGGACAACGGCATCCTCTCGCACTTCTCGCCTGAGGAAATCGCCCGGCGCATCGAGAGCGGCAAGGCCGAGTTCGAGCGCGCCTTTGCCACCAAGGACAAGAAGGCCGCCATCGCAGCGCTTTGGGACCTTCAGAAGCTGGGACCCGCCGCCTATGACGACGCCATTGCCATGTGGAAGCAGGTGGCCGCGGACTTCGGCCTGAACCCCTTCGGGCAGGGGCCCAACACCCTGGGCCTGAACTTCCAGGAATACACGTCGCTGATCACCACCTATGGCCTGGTGCACAAGGGCCTGACCGACCCCAACGTAGACCAGGGCTTCCGCATCTCGTCGCTGTACGGCCTTGCCTGGTGGACCAGTGAGCCCGCGGCAGACCGGGCGCGGCTGGCCGGCGACATCCTGCTGGCCTCCAAGGGCTACGAATCCACGGTGGCGATCACGGCCCTGAACGACATCCCGGACCCGGCCTCGGTGCGCTACCTCACCGACTACCTGAGCACGAACACCGACAACGCGGGTGCCCGCAAGCAGGCGGTCACGTCCCTGGCCGGCAAGGACACGCCGGAGGCCTGGGCCGCCATTGAGCATGCCGCCGCCAATGACCCCGACCCCGAGGTGCGCAAGGCCGCCGGCCAGCAGATGGCCGCGCGCAACGCCACGGTGGAAGGGGTGATGATCACCTTTGTGGCCCAGGACGGGCAGGGTGCGCTGGCCGGCATCCAGGTGGGCGACATCATGACCCGCTACAACGGCGTGGCCGTGAAGAACCTGCAGGACGTGAACGCCGCCAAGGGCGGCGTGGCGGAAGGACAATCCGTGCAGGTGTTGGTGCGACGCGGGAACGAAGACCTGAGCCTGACCATCGGGCCCGGCTCCATCGGCATCAACGGCATTGCCGTCATACCTAAACAGTAAACGCAGACGGGGCATTACGGGGCATTACGGGGCAGGATCCGGGCAGAGCCCGGCTAGCGACGCGAGAAAGGTTGGCCATGACGCCCAACGACGTTCTGGACGCCACGACCGAAGCTGAACTGAAGGCCTACGAAGCGCAGCTGAGGGCTGAACTGGGGCTGGAGCAGGAGAACCACGAGCACTTCGCCCGCCCGGCCGAGCGCCCGTTCCTGCGCCAGACGCGCGAATCCACCACGGTGCTGTTCGGCGGCCTTACCGTCGCCCACGACCAGCTCATTGAAGAAGCTGTGCGCGGGCTGGGCTACAAGGTGCAGGCGCTTGCCTGCCCGGACAACGACGCGCTGACCATCGGCAAGGAGTTCGGCAACCGCGGCCAGTGCAACCCCACGTACTACACCGTGGGCAACCTGGTGAAGACGCTGCAGAACCTGCGCGACGAGAAGGGTCTCACGCCCCAGCAGATCAACGAACAGTACGTGTTCCTCACCGCGGGCGCCTGCGGTCCGTGCCGCTTCGGCATGTACGAGGCCGAGTACCGCAAGGCCCTGACCGACTCGGGCTTTGAGGGCTTCCGCGTGCTGCTGTTTGAGCAGGACAACGGCATCTCGCAGGCGGCGGGCGACCAGGCCGCCGACCAGGGCGGTATTGACTACAACAAGGACTTCTTCATGTCCTTGATCAAGGCCCTGATGATGGGCGACCTGCTGAACGACCTGGGCTACCAGGTGCGCCCCTACGAGGTAAAGACCGGCGAAACAGACCGCGTGCTGGAGCAATCCAAGCGCATCGTCGGCGAGGCCCTGCGCAACAAGCACAAGGTGGAACCCGCCCTCAAGCAGGTGCGCGAACTTTTTGACGCCATCGAGTGCGACTTCACCCGGGTCAAGCCCAAGGTCAAGATCACCGGCGAGTTCTGGGCCATGACCACCGAGGGCGACGGCAACTACAAGATGGGCCGCTGGCTGGAGAGCGAAGGCGCCCACGTGCTCACCGAGCCCGTCTCCACGTGGGTGGACTACCTGCTGTACATCGCCCGCCACGACACCGTGCAGAACTTTGGCTTGCCCGGCAAGGACGGCAAGACCAGCCGTTACAAACAGGCCAAGAGCTGGCTGTTGACCGGCATCCTGAAGGGCTACTTCCGCCACACATACGACCGCTACCGCAAGCTGCTGGGCATGAAGGCCCACGCCCTGCCCGACCAGGGCAAGCTGCACAAGCTGGCGCAGAAGTATTACACGATTGACCTGCGCGGCGGCGAAGGACACATGGAGATCGGCAAGAACATCTACTGTGTGCTGGAGAAGAAGGCGCACATGGTGATCAGCGTGAAGCCCTTCGGCTGCATGCCCAGCACCCAGAGCGACGGCGTGCAAAGCAAGGTGGTCAACGACTACCCCGAGTGCATCTTCATCCCCATCGAGACCAGCGGCGACGGCGAGGTCAATATCCGCAGCCGTGTGCAGATGAAGCTGTACGAGGCCAAGGTGCGCTGCCGGGAAGAGTTCCAGCGGGCGCTGGACGGCTACGGCCTGACCATGGAGCAGTTCCGCGAGTATGTCGGCTCGCACCGCGAGCTGCGCCGCGCCCTGCTGAATCTGCCCCACGAAGAGGTGGGCGACGCCGCCAACCTGCTGCACATGGTGGCCAAGCGCATGAAGCAGCACTTCAGCCGTCGCGTTGACGCCCGGATGACCGTTGAGCAGGTGGAGGCCCTGGCCCGTGAAGAGGCCGTGGCAGAGCACGCCGCCTGCGCTGCCGAGGCTGCACACGAGCATGAGCACAGCCACGAGCACAGTGAAGGCGGCTGTTGCGGCAGCGGCTGTGACGACTGCACCGATCTGGTCCCCGGCGAGCAGAAGCAGCGAGCGCCCGAGGCGACCGCGGCGGCAACCGGCGGCTGCGGAAGCGGCTCCTGCGGCTGCAAGTAGGCAAGTCACAGTCATGTAGGGACGTAGGGGCGCAGCACTGCTGCGCCCTTGCCCGTTCATGCTCACGCCGGGGCGCGGCACTGCTGCGCCCTTGCCCGTTCATGCTCACGCCGGGGCGCAGTGTGCTGCGCCCTTACCCGTTCATGCTCACGCGGGGGCACTGCTGCGCCCTTGCCCGTTCATGTTCATGCCGGGGCGCAGCATGCTGCGCCCTTGCCGCACAATCGGCATAATGCGTTTGTGACGCAAGGATCGGAACGTGATCGCACATCCCATCGTTGGCGCGGCTGCGACTACTCGGCGCCGGCGGGTTACTTCGTACCTGTTTGCGTTGCGGAACAACGGTGTTTGCTGGGCCGTGTGGTGCGCGGCGAGACCCTTGCGCACGGGGGCATCTTGTCCGCGCGGGAGGCCGACGAAGGCCACGCGGCGCATGTCGAATTGTCGGGGTTGGGCCGCGTTGCAGACGATTGCTGGCGCGAGATCCCGGCGCACTTTCCGGCTGTCGTCATCCCGGCGCATGTGGTCATGCCCAACCACATTCACGGCATCGTGCAAATCACGCCCACGCCGGCATGGACAGCGAAGGCGCGTTCCGCACGCGAAGCAGGGGCGCAGCATGCTGCGCCCCTACGTGGTATTCGCGGTGTGACACCACACAACGTGCAGCCGGGTTCATTGGGTGCGATTGTTCGTTCATTCAAGGCCGCCGTTACTAAGCGGGCACGAGAAGCTGGCCTGAGCTCCGAGCGGCTCTGGCAGCGGAATTTCCATGATCGGGTGCTTCGGGCCAACGAATGGACAGCGGCTCTTCGTTACATCCACCTCAACCCACTGCGATGGGCCCTCGATCGCTTCAACCCAGAGCACGCCGGGGACTCAGAGTCCGAACCGTGGCTGGAAGCACAGTAGGGGCGCAGCACTGCTGCGCCCTTACCCGTTCATGTTCATGCCGGGGCACTGCTGCGCCCTTGCCCGTTCATGCTCATGCCGGGGCGCGGCTGCGCCCCTACCCAAGATCGGCGCGCTGCGCCATGCTGGTGGCATGCGCATCGGGCTTCTGGGCGGCGCCTTTGATCCTCCTCACCACGGACACCTGCTGGTGGCTGCGGCTGTGCGCCGGGCGCGCAACCTGGACCGGGTAGACCTGCTGGTCAGCGGCCAGAGCCCTCATGCCCAGGCCAAGCACAACCACGCCGATGTCACCCAGCGGCTGGCCATGGCCCGCCTGGCGGCCGGCACCCAGCCGGGCCTGGGTGTGCAGGACCTGGAAACCCGCCGCCCCGGCAAGAGCTACAGCATTGACACCATCCGCGAGCTGCGCACCCGCCAGCCGCGCGACGAGTTCTTCTTCATTGTGGGCGGCGACATGGTGGCGGACCTGCCCCGCTGGCGCAGCATCGGCCTGCTGCTGAAACTGGTGCGCTTTGTGCCCGTGCTTCGGCCGGGCTTCACCATGGACGTGTTCGAGCCCCTGCGCGCGCCCCTGGGCGATGCCGCCGTGGATTCCCTGCAGCGCGAGCTGGTGGCCATGCCCCCCACCGAGATCTCGTCCACGGCCATTCGGGCGGCTGCAGGGCAGGGCCGTCCCTGGCGGCACTGGGTGCCCGCCCCGGTGGCGGACTACATCGAGGCCGAGGGCCTGTACTGCCAATAGAACGCGACAGGGGCCGGGCTTGCGCCCGGCCCCCTGGCTTGCGACTCGCACGAATCAGGCTTTGCCCTTGGGGGCGTCGCCCAGCCCCTGCTTCTCGGTCGGGCTGAGGCGACCAAGGAATCCCGGCAGCTCCACACCGGCCTGCTGGGCCAGCTCGTGCACCGGGGGCAGTGCGCCAATCAGGCTGGAGAGAAAGCCCGCGGCCCCGCCCTTGCCGTTGCCGGCTCCACCGTTGCCGCCGTCCCACACGGTGATCTTGTCGATCTTCAGGTTCTGGACAGCCTTGACCTGTTCAGCCACCAGTTCCGGCATCTTCTCGATCAGCAGCAGGGTCGGCGCGATGTCCGGGCGCTCGGCGCAGGCCATCACCAGCTTGTTATAGCCGTCCGCCTTGGCCTGCAGCACCTTGCGGATACCCTCGGCCTCTGCCTCGTACTTCATCATGATGGCGTCGGCTTCGCCCTTGGCGTGGCGGCGCTGCTGCTCGGCGTGAGCGTCGGCCTCAATCTCCATGCGCCTCTTGGCGATCTCTTCCTTGACGATGATTTCCTTCTCCAGGCGCGCGGATTCGAGCTGGCGTTCCTTCTCAAAGACCTGGCGCTGGGCGTCGGCGCGGGCCACCAGGCTGCGGCGGGTGGCTTCAGCCTCGGCCTCAGCCAGCACCGCGTTGCGCGCGGCAATGTCAGCCTTGCTGGTGTTTTCGCCTTCCACCGCCTGGGCTTCCAGGCCGGCCAGGGCCACACGCTGCGCGGCCTGGGCTTCCTTCTTGCCCTTCTCTGCCTCGGCGCGTTCGCGCGAGACCGCGACTTCCTGCTGGCGAGAGGCGGCGGCTTCGGCAGCCACACCTTCCGCTTCGAGGCGTGCCAGCGCGATACGCTGGTCGCGCTCGGCCTTCTTCTTACCCTCGGCGGCGGCGGCCTGTTCCACGGACACTGCAATCACGCGCTCGCGGACCTCGCGGGCTTCACCGGCGGCACCCTTCTTGTCTTCCTGGGCCACTTCCACCTTGGCGGCGTTGATGGCTTCCGCCGCGGCGCGCTTGCCGATGGCCTCGATGTAGCCGCTTTCATCGGTGATGTCGCGGATGTTCACGTTGATCACTTCGAGGCCGATCTTGTTCAGCTCGCTTGCGACGTTCTCGTTGATCAGGTTCAGGAACTTCTCGCGGTCCTGGTTGATTTCCTCGATGGCCAGGGTGGCAATGACCAGGCGCAGCTGGCCCAGGATGATGTCCTCGGCCTGCTTGCGGATGCTGCCTTCGTCCAGGCCCAGCAAGCGCTCGGCGGCGCAGCCCATCATTTGCGGGCTGGTGCCGATACCCACCGTGAAGCTGGCGGGCACGTTGACGCGGATGTTCTTCTTGCTGAGCGCCCCGCGCAGGTCAATCTCGACCGTGATGGGTTCCAGCGTGAGGTACGCATAGTCCTGGATCAGGGGCAGGATCAGCGCGCCGCCGCCGTGGATGGTGCGCGCCGCGCCGCCGCCCACGCCCTTGCCGAACACCACCAGCACCTTGTTGCTGGGGCAGCGCTTGTAGCGCTGGGCAAAGAAGATGATGAGGAACAACACCAAGCCCACGAAGATGGTCGCCAGGATCAGCACCGTGGAATCTGCTTCTGCCATGAACATGAGTCACCAGTCCTTCCTGCTGGGCGCCCGCCCGGGCGCGGAGTTTCGTCCTGGAAGCCCTGCCTAACCGCACGCTACTCGGTTGCACACACACGCACGGTACGGTCATCCACGTGCGTCATCACCACGATCTGCTTGAAGCTGGCAATCGCCGGCCCGTCGCTGACTGCGTCAAAGGTGCGCAGCCGGCCCTTCACCACCACCTGCACCTGGCCCTTGCCGCCCTCGGGGATGGCCACATAGCAGGTGCCCTTGAGCCCCTCGGCGTCGCTGGTGCGCACCGTGCCGTCCGACTCCAGCTTCTTCATGCCGTACATGGCCCAAGCCACACCCAGGGCTGCCACGAAGCCCACGGCATAGCCGCCGGCCACGGACGCCCAGGAAGGGAAGCCCAGCTCCAGGCCCAGGATGGAGGACCACGAGCCCACCATGCCGGTGACCAGCAGGGTCATCAACGTGAAGATCTTGAAGTCCGCGACATCAGCGGCTGCATGGGCGGCGTCCAGGGTGTCCATGGCGCCCACGCCGTGCAGCGCGTCGGCTGCGTCGCCCGCGTCATGGTCAAAGCCGATCAGCATCAGCACCAGGCGGACGGCGAACAGCGCGGTGGCGATTCCTGCAATCCAGTAAAGTACGTGTTCCATGGCTTCTGCCTCCCGGCCCCCTGCGGGGCCTGCCGCGTGCTCCTTTGCGGCTAGGGGAAAGGTACCAAGGCCCGCCCGGCGCGCCGACTCCAATCCGACCGCTGTTTTGTAGCCTCTGCAGCCTCTTCAGGGCCGGTCCGGACGCCTGTTCGCGGGCGCCTGCCGGCGCCGACGTTCAGACCTGCAGCGAGTAAACCGCCACGCTGCCGCTGCGCCCGCAGGAGACCATGTTGCGGCCGTCGGGCGAGAACGACACGCCCGATACCCCCTTGGGGTGATCCAGGAAGCTGGCCATCTCGTCCCATTCAGGCAGGCGGCGCAGCACCAGCATGCGGTCCTCGCCGGCGCTGGCCATGACGCGCCCGTCACTGGAGAAGTTGATGGACCAGACCAGCGACGAATGGTCACGCACCTTCAGGGTGCGCTGGAAGCCCGGCACCTCATAGACGCGGATGGTCGAGTCGTCCGAGCCCGAGAGCAGATAGCGACCATCGGGGCTGAAGGACAGGCTGGTAATCGTGCCGCGGTGGCCCTTCAGCTCCACCAGCACCTCGCCGGTCATCATGTCCCACACCACCACGCTCTGGTTCAGGGTACCCGAGGCCAGCAGCAGGCCGTCCGGGCTGAAGCTCAGGGCCGCAATGCCGCCGCCGTGCACCTCGCTGACCGGCTCAAAGTTCGTCGTGTCCCACAGGACTGCCGTCTGGTCGGCACCCGAGCTGGCCAGGAAGTGCCCGTCCGGGCTGAAACGCACGGCAATGACCGGCGTCTCGTGGCCATTGATCACGGCTGCCTCGCGCCAGGTGCGGGTGTCCCACACGCGCACGCTCTTGTCGCCGCTGCCGCTGGCCAGCACGCGCCCGTCGGGGCTGAAGTGCAGGGCCTTGACCCAGGCCGAGTGGCCCTTGAGCTCGGCCACGGGCTTCAGGCGGCGGGCATCCCACACCTTGATGTTCCCGTCCTCGCCGGCCGTGGCGAAGCACTGGCCGTCGGGCGAATAGGCCACGGCGTGCAGCAGGCCCTGGCGGCTGTCCATCAACTTGACGCGCAGCCAGCGCCCGTCGCGCACGGGGTCTTTCTCTTTGCGGGCCTCGGCCAGCGGGCTGGTGAAGACCTGGGTGGCGCGGTTGGCGCCCTGCTTGTCCGTGGTGCCGCCGCCGGTCAGCAGGGCACGCTTCATCTCGATGGCGTCGGCATAGCGCGCGTCGGGCCGGGCGCGCAGGCCCTTGTCCACGAAGGCATCCACCCAGCCGGGCAGGTCGGGCCGCAGGGCCGTGGGCGGCTCGTAGTTGCCCACGGGCAGCAGGCCGGTCATCAACTCGTAGAAGATCACGGCGGTGGCGTACAAGTCAGCCCGGCGGTCCACATTGGCCGCGTCACGGGCCTGCTCGGGCGCCATGTAGCCGGTGGTGCCCATGGCGACCTCGGCCATCGTGGCGTTGCTGACCTCGAAGTTCTTGGCGATGCCGAAGTCGAGGATCTTGAGGTGAAAGTCCGGCGAGCCGGGCTTGCCCTTGATCATCACGTTCTCGGGCTTCAGGTCGCGGTGCACGGTCACTTCGTGGGCGGCCTTCAGGCCGTCCAGCAGCTTCTCGACGACCGCCACGGCGTCGTTCAGGGGCAGCGTCTGGCCCGCGGTGTCGGCCTCGTTGATGATCTTGCGCAGCACGATGCCCGGGAAGAACTCCATGCTGATGTGCCAGCGGCCCTTCCACTCAAAGATGTCGTGGGTGGCAATGATGGCCGGGTGGCGGATCTTGCGGGCGATGCGGCCTTCGCTCTTGAAGCGCTCGACCAGTTCCTCGTTGTCAATCAACTGCGGGTTGATGACCTTCAGGCAGCAGAATTCGTCGTCCTGGAACTTGTCGCGGCACAGCAGCACCGTGCCCATGCCGCCCCGGCCCAGCTCCTTCTCGACCTGGTAGCGGTCCGCCACCAGGGTGCCGGGATCGTAGGAGACGTTGCCGGCCTCAAACACCAGGTCGGCTTCGCCGCGCACGCGGCCGATTTCGTCGGGCTTCTCGGGCGCGCCCGAGGGTCGCTCGGCGCCAAGCGCAACGCCGCAATCAATGCAGAATCGCGCGTTGTCGGGGTTTTCGGTCTTGCACGAAGGACACTTCTGCATGGGGGCTCGCAGGCGTTGGTCCAGCCGGGCCACGGAGTATAGCGCCCGTCGAGACGGTCGTCACGCCGCGCCGTGGTGAAAGATGGATCCGCCGGAATCGCCCCGGCAAACTCGGCCATTGCGCGGGCGCGCTTCCATTGCCAGCTTTCTGGCCTCAGTTCAGGTGCAGGGAGACTTCATGCCGCAGACCGAAAGCTTCCAACTGGGCACCGACCGCCTGGCACAGCCACCCGCGCCGGTGTCCCTGGCCCCCAAATCGCTGCTGCGGCACATGATGGCATTGGGCAGCTCGGGCTCGGGCAAGACCGTTATCTGCAAGGCAGTGGTGGAGGAGTTTGTTCGCAGCGGCCTGCCCGCCATCTGCATTGATCCCCAGGGCGACCTGTGCAGCCTGGCCCTGCACGCCAAGGACCCCGAGTACTTGAAGCAGAAGGGCATTGACCCCGCCACGGCGGCGGCCTTTGCCGAGAAGGCCGACGTGGTCTTGTTCTCGCCGGCCTCGCGCAAGGGCGTGGCGCTCTCGGCGGACCCCATGAGCATGGATGTCAGCGCCCTGCCCGCCCGCGAGCGCGTGGTGGCCATCAGCGGCATGGCAAGCATGCTGGCCTCGTTGCTGGGCTATGACCTCGAAAGCGATGACGGCGCCGGCCTGGTGGCGGTCTTTGACAAGGCCCTGGCCGGCCTGCTGAAGAACGGGCGCATGCCGCGCAACCTGCGGCAGTTCACGGACTGGCTGCTGAAGCTGGATGGCGCCACCAAGGAGGAGTACGGGCGCTATCTGGACGTCAAGAAGATCGAGCATGCCTGCCAGAAGCTGGCGCGCTTGGACGTGGGCGCCCGGCGGCTGCTGTTTCACGAGGGGCTGGCCCTGGACATTGACCTGCTGCTGGGCCGGGGCGAGAACTCCGCCGCGGTGCCGGGCAAGGCGCGGCTCAGCGTCGTTTACCTGAACACCCTGAACGCCCAGGAAGACAAGGAGTTCTTTGTCGCGGCGCTGGTGGAGCGGCTTTATGCCTGGATGCTGGAGAACCCCAGCGATGCCCCCCAGGCCCTGTTCTACATTGACGAAGTTGCCCCGTTTATCCCGCCGGTGCGCAAGCCGGCCAGCAAGCCCGGCCTCAGCCTGCTGTTCAAGCAGGCCCGCAAGTACGGCATTTGCTGCCTGATGGCGACGCAGAACCCCGCCGACGTGGACTACAAGGCCATGGCGCAGTTCGGCACCTGGGCCATCGGCCGCCTGACCACCCGCCAGGACATGGCCAAGGTGCAGCCCACCGTGAAGGCCCTGGACCCGGTGCACGTGGACCAGATCATGGAAGAGTTGCCGGCGCTCAAGCCCGGCCAGTTCATCCTGATCTCGCCCGACAACTTCAGCAACACGGTGCGCCTGCAGAGCCGCTGGCTGTACACCCGCCACGAGACGCTGAACGAGGACGCCATCGAGCAACAGGTGGACGGCCCGGTACGCGAGCGCTTCAACGAACTGGAGGAGCATCTGGAGGCCCAGAAGCCCGAGGACGAGGAGCTTCCTGCCGACGAGGCGGAAGAGCCCGCGCCCGCAAAAGCGGGCCGCACCGCCAAGGCGGCGCCCCTGGCAGAGGAAGATGAGGACGAAGAAGAGGAAGAGCCGGCGGCGCCCGATACGTCCGCAGCCGAAGCCCTGAAAGAGGCCGACAGCAAGCTGGCCCGCAAGCCCAGCATGACCGCCGCCGAGTACGCGGCCTATGCCGACGTGGGCGAGGGTGCCGCCCGCAGCACCCTGCGCAAGCTGGCCGCTGCCGGGCTGGCGGCGCAGTTCAAGGAGGGCCGCGTGCAGCGCTACTTCAGCCGCGCCGCCGGCCTGCGGCCCGACCTGGGGCTGACTGAGCCCGTGCAGGTGTTGTCAGCCCGCCTGACCAGCCACGATGCCGAGCGCTTGGGGCGCGACCTGCGGGGCAAGGCCACGTTGGGCATCTTTGGCGACGATGAAGAGCTGGACCACGTCGAGATGGAGTACCGCCTGGTGCTGCAGCTGGAGTTCCGGGAAAGCGTGACCCGCACGCTGATGCAGCGGGTGTTCCAGTTTGACTTCCGCGCCGCAGATCACCTGCAGGGCCATGTCTACCTGCACCCCGTGAACCTGAAGATCGCCGTCTACACGCCGGAGGGCGGTGTGCGCCTGGAAGACCGCCCCGACGACTATGCCAGCCGCGTGCGCGACTTCGACAACGTGACCACCCTGGAGCGTGCCCTGCCCGGCAACCTGCGCCTGAACCTGGTTGACCTGCAGAACCGCAAGAGCGACGAAGTGGTGAAGCAGGCCTTCTCGCAGCGCTACAAGGCCACACCCAAGAAGGTGACCAACCTGTTTCTGCCGGTGTGGAATCTGCACATGAAGGCGGTGGGCCGGGCCGAGACGCGCATCGCGGCTATTGACGGGCTGGCAGGCAAGCCGCTGCAGTGGTAGCGGCAGCATGCCCGCTGGGGTGGGGCGTCGCCTCCGCGTATGGCCGCGACGTGCGCTCGCGACACGTGCCCCTCGGGCTTCTGTCGCGTGCTGTCGCGGGAACCACCCCAAGCGTTGCTGGAACCCGATCCAACTGGAACGAAGCAGCAGCGCAACCGGCTGTGGCGCGAGGCGCGCGCCCGTACTAGCATGCCGCGCCGTCACCTGTTGCGGAGACAGCCATGCGCCACGCGGTTCTTGCCGCCCTGTTTTCTGCTGCCCTGATTGGCCTTGCCGCCTGCGGCGGCGGCGGCACGAACACGCCCGCGCCGGAAAACAGCAGCGGAGGCGGCACGACCACGCCGGCCGGCAACCAGTCCGGCAGCCAGCCGGCCAAGAACCAGCCCGCCCCGCCCAAGGACGACCCCAACGCCTTCCGCAAGGTGGCCCACAGCAAGCCTGCCGGCTGGGTGGACCTGAGCAAGGACGGCCGCGAAGAGCTGCTGCGCCACACCAAGCCCCTGGACTCCACCTGTGTGCCTGTAGTAGCCGTGGCCAACAAGAAGGCTCCCGGCGGCACCGAGGGCAAAGAACACTGGGACCACTGGAGCAAGGAAGCCGCGGGCGGGATGCTGTTCTTTGTCAGCAAGGACGCGGTGGACCCCGCCGAGGCAGTGAAGAAGTTCGCGCCCCAGGTGGCGGCCGGCGAGCCGGACATCAAGACCAGCGGCGCCATCGCCTGGACCGCCATGCAGGCGGGCGAAGTGGTGGTGGCCGCCCTGAACTGCAAGCTGGGAACATACGTTGTGGTCGGCGTCGTGTTGGATACACCCAACGCGGCTGCGCACCACGAGGCCCTGGTGGCCTGGGCCAAGAGCGTGAAGCCCGAATAGCCCCAACCCGGAACGCAACTACAACGAAGGAAAAAGACGATGGGTTACAACAGCAGCAAGAAGGGACACCTCAAGGCCAAGCGCCAGAAGCTCGCCCGCGCCAAGGTTCGCAAGCGCGTGGAAGGCCAGAAGGCCTCCAAGAAGAAGGGCTAGCCCCTTCGGGCGGCGGGCATGTCCACGCAAACCTACCGGGCCTGGGCCACGGTTGATACCGGCGCGATCCGGCACAACTTGGACGTGATCCGCCGGCGCGTGGGCGACACGCGCCTGATGGCAGTACTCAAGGCCAACGCCTACGGGCATGGAGCCGTGCCCATGGCGCGGCTCCTGGTGCAGCAGGGCGTGCACGCGCTGGGCGTGGGCGACTCGGGCGAAGCGCTGGAGCTGCGCGAGGCCGGCATCTCGGCCCCCATCCTGATTGTGGGCGGCGTCATCCCCGGCGAGATGCCTCGCGTCGTGGCCGCCGACATTGAGGTCAACCTTCACACGGTGCCCATGGCCGAGGAGCTGAACGCCGAGGCCGAGCGGCAGGGCCGCACCGTGCGCGTTCACTTGAAGGTGGACACCGGCATGGGCCGCCTGGGCATGCAGCCCTTTGAGGCCGTGCCCTTCCTGCACAACCTGCGGCGCCTGAAGCACCTGCAACTGGTGGGCCTGTGCACGCACTTCAGCTATCCCAACGAGCGCAACCCGGCGTTCACCACGCGCCAGCTTGAGACCTTTAACCTGGCTGTCGAGGTCGCCCGCCGCCTGGGCTATCGCGACCTCACCCTGCACGCCAGCAGCAGCCTGGCGCTGTTCGGCCGCAGCGACGCCTACTTCAACATGGTGCGCACGGGCATTGCCCTGTGGGGCCACCTGCCCGGCGGCGGCGCGCCCTGGCTGGCGCGCCTGAAGCCGGCCCTGAGCCTGAAGACGCGCATCCTGTTCATCAAGGAAGTGCCCGAGGGCACGCCGATCGGCTACAACCGCACGTACTACACGCCGGCACCCACGCGCATTGCCACCTTGCCCATCGGCTACGACGACGGCTACCGCACCGCCCTCAGCAACAAGGCCGAGATGCTGGTGCGCGGCGTGCGTTGCCCCGTGGTGGGCCGCGTCAGCATGGACTACACCACCCTGGACCTGGGGCCGGTGCCCGACGCCCGGGTGGGCGACGAAGTCACCCTGCTGGGCGGCGAGGGCAAGGCCGCCATTACCCTGGACGAAGTGGCCGGCTGGGCCCAGTGCGTGCCCTACGAGTTCCTGTGCGGCCTGGGACGGCGCGTGGTGCGGGTGTACGCTTGAAGCCCCGCCCTGCATCGGTGGATGGCTGGCTGGAGGCCCTGTTTGCGCGGCACCTGCGCGAGCTGACCCACCCCGAGGTTTCCCGCGCCCTGAAAGCCCTGACCCGCGACTACGTGCAGCGGCGCGGACGTATCCGGGGCGATGCCTTTGCGGGGCGCGGCAAGCGCGCGGCGTTTTGTCTCTATTACGGTCCCCGCCACTTCGTGATGGTGCGCGAGGTGCTGCGCGCCCTCAAGCCCGGCCCCTGCAAGGCCGAGATCGTGGACCTGGGTTGCGGCACCGGCGTGGCCTCGGCGGCCTGGGCACTGGAGCACCCGGGCCTTGTGGTGGGCGTGGATACCGCCGACTGGGCGCTGGCGGAAGCCCGCCAGAGCTGGCGCGAGCTGGGCGTGCGCGGCGGCGCCCTGCGCTGCACCCTGGATCGCTTTCGTTGGCCGCCGCCGCCCCGGCGCATCGTCGCGGCCTTCGCCCTGAACGAGCTTGCTCCTGCCCTGCGCGCCCGCCTGCTGCAACGCATGCTGGACCACGCCGCCGCGGGCGGGCAGGCACTGGTCGTGGAGCCCCTGGCCACGCGCATCACCCCCTGGTGGAGCGCCGCGGCCCTTTCGGTGCAGGAAGCGGGCGGACGTGTGAACGAGTGGCATCTGTCCGCCGCTCTTCCCCAGCCCGTGGCCCTGCTGGGCAAGTCGGCAGGACTGAACCCCCGCGAGCTCGGTGCGCGCACCCTGTGGCTGGACGGCACCTCAGGCGGCATTGCCCCGGTGCGCCTGCCCGTCGAGGAAGAGTAGCCGGCATGGCAGAGGGCTTTTCCTGCCCGCGCGGGCGAACTACACTCCGGCCCAACTGGAGAGCGCCGTGGCAGAGCTGAACGACGAGTTTGTCCTGGCCAGGTTCAAGCACCTGTTCGAGCAGTTCTTCGACAGCGTGGAAGTCCGCCTCGATGGCGAAGGCCGCCGTTACCTGCACTGCGAGTACAGCCACCCGCGCTACAAGCGCAGCTGGGTGCCCGCCCTGTTCTGCGGCTTGACGGTGCACTGCGCGCCGTCGGCAAAAGCTGCCCAAGCCGCCGCGAAGTAAACGCGCTAACATGTGGGTATGAGCCGGAAGGGGCCCGAACAGCCGCCGCTTCCACGCAAACGCACCGCCCGGCGGGTGGCGGCCGCGGTCATGGTGTTGATCCTGGCGGCCTTGGGCGGTGGGGCACTGTACTTGAAAGCCACCGGCCGCTGGGGCGTGATTGCGGCTGGCGCCACCCTGACCTATCGCGAGTGGTTTGAGGGCTTCATCAACGACCCGGACAGCGAGACCTATCGCGCGGCTGTGCTGGAACGCGTGATCGCCGTCTACCGCGAAACGCCGGTAGGCAAGAGCCTGCCCCTGCGCGACGACCAGGGCCGCGTGGTGGGGCGCTTTCGCATCGAGAACGCGCAGGTCACGCAGCCCTTTGCCGCCGACGCCGACCCCGCGCGCCGCCGCATCTACGACGTGAAGCTGCAAGGCAAGGGCGAACTCTGGCACGAGACCGGCGGCCGCGTGCGCTTTGAAGGCGGCGCGGGCGTCAGCTACCAGGTGGACTTCCGCAGCGAGGACTGGCGCATCTATGCGTACTTCACCTGCCGCGAGATCCGCGAGCCCTGGTTTACCTGCACCCACATAGACCACCTGCTGGCACGCATCTTCTCGGGCGTGGTGCAGAAGGCCGGCACCGCCGCCATCGAGGAGTCCCTTCAGCCGGGCTTTACCCTGGTGCTCACGGCTGACGGCGACAACTGGCTTGCCGCCGGGCACGTGGGCAAAGAGTTCCGACCGCGCAAGGGGCCCTTTGAGACCACCGAGTCGGACGCCGAGACCCTGTACAACGACACCAGCCGGCTGGAACGCGACTTCCGGGACTATCTGGGTCCCATCGAGCTGCGCGAAGGCGACGAGCTGCGCGTGACGGTGGAGGCGGAAAGCGAACAGCCGGGCGCCAACTTTGCCGTGGACGTGATGCTGCTGGATGAGGCCGCCTTTGCCGACTACGAGCGGTCCTACCCGGACGACATGGAGGCTGTTGCGTTGCCGGGCACGGTGGAACAGTCCCTGCACATGAGCCGTGCCGCCTGGACCCGCAGCGGCCTGCGCGGCCGCTACTACCTGGTGCTCGACTACACCGCCTGGGGCGGGGGCATCGAGACCTGGAAGCGCCAACACCATGCGGGACTGGCGCGGTACTGGGTGCGCGTGCGGCGATAGCGCCGGCACCGGTGGTCGGATGCGGCGGCATTTCGGGTCGAGGTGCGACGCATGCACCGGGGGTCAGGGCGCGGTTTCCGGGCCGGGGGCCGGGGCGGCTTTGGCCTGCAGCCGCGCGCGTTCTTCGGCAAAGCGTTCAAACACCGCCTGGGCCAGCTTCTCCGGGATGCCCGGCATCGCGCGCAGTTCTTCCAGCGTGGCCAGCTTCACCCCGCGCGGCGAGCCAAAGCGCTGGATCAGCGCCTTCTTGCGGCGCGGGCCGAGCCCCGGCACGGAATCCAGGCTGCTCTGCACCGCCTGCTTGCGCTTCAACTTGCGATGAAACGTTACCGCAAACCGGTGCGCTTCGTCCCGGATTCGCATCAGCAGAAACAGGGCCGGCGAACGCTGGTCCAGCAGCAGCGGCTCCTCGCGCCCCGGCAGAAACACGCGCTCGGGTGTCTTTGCGGCCTCGCCGCCGTAGCTGGTCTCCCAGGCCGGGGCGGATTTGTCGCGGGACTTGGCCAGCGAGACCAGGTCAATCCCCACCACATTCAGCTCGTCAAACACCGCCTGCACACGCCCAAGCTGGGCGGGGCCGCCGTCAATAACGATCAGGTCCGGCAGGTTGCCCTCTTCCAGCCCGCGCTTCAGGCGGCGCGTCAGCACCTCATGCAGGCTGGCGAAGTCGTCGTTGCGGTCGTGGCTCTTCACGTGGTACTTGCGGTAGTGCTGCTTGGCGGGCTCGCCATCCACAAAACACACGCCCGAGCCCACCGTCTCGCGCCCCTGCCCGCCGTGGCTGATGTCGTAGCATTCCATGCGCAGGGGCAGCCGCTCCAGGCCCAAAGCCTCCTGCAGGCTGCGCAGCAACTCGCGCGCGCGGTGCTCGCTTTCGTTGCGCACCTTCAAGGCGTGGCGCGCGTTAACCGCCGCCAGTTCGGCCAGCCTGGCCTTGTCGCCGCGCTGGGGCACGGTCACGCGCACGGCATGCCCGGCCCGGTCCGTCAGCCACGAGGCCAGGGCCTCAGGCGCTTCCACGGGCAGGGCCAGCACCACTTCCTCGGGGACAAAGGCAGCGCGGCTGTACCAGGCCGAGGTGAAGCCGGCCAGCACTTCGTCGTCGGGCAGGGTGCTTTGCAGCTCGCGTGTGGCGGTGTCTTCCAGCTTGCCGTCGCGGTACATCAGCAGGGCCACCATAACGCGGTCGGCCTCGCGGTGCAGGCCGATGACGTCCTGGTTGTTCACGGGCCCATGGCCGATCTGCGCGCGCTGGCGGGTGGTAGTAGCGCGCACAGCCTGCAGGCGGTCCCGCCACTGGGCGGCCTTCTCAAACTCAAGCGCCGTCGCGGCCTGCTCCATGCGCTGCTCGAGGTCGCGCGCCACGGAATCGTCCTTGCCCTGCAACACCCGCATGAAGCCCTGCAGCAGCTCGCGGTATGCTGCTTTGTCCACTTGTCCCTTCATGCAGGGCGCCACGCAGGCGCCCAGCTCGTGATACATGCAGGGACGCGAGCGGTTGGCCATGACGTGGTCGCTGCACAGCCGCAGTGGAAACCGCGTGCGCAGCACCTCAAGCGTCTTGTACAGGGCCGACGCGCTGGAGAAGGGCCCCAGGTAGACAGCGCCGTCGCGGCGGTACTTGTGCACGATGGTGGCGCGAGGGTAGTCGTGGCGCATGTCCACGCGCACACTGACAAACGTCTTGTCGTCGCCCGCCAGCACAATGTTGTAGCGGGGCCGCAGGCGCTTGATCAGGTTGTTCTCAAGGACCAGCGCCTCCTTCTCGTTGCTGACCACCACGAACTCGACACTCTCCGCCTTCTCCATGAGAAAGGGGATGTGCGGGCGGCCGTCAGCGCCTGGACGCAAGTAGCTGGGCACGCGGCGGGAGAGATCCACGGCCTTGCCCACGTAAAGCACCTTGCCGCGCTCGTCCTTGAACAGGTAGCAGCCGGGCGCAGCCGGGGCGGCCTCAATCTGGCGCTGCAACAGGGAGGTTTCCGCCATGCCGGTTACCCCGGCTTCCTGGCGCGCTCGTCGCGCAGGCGCTGGGCTGCACTGGACCACGAGTAGTCATGCAGCAGGCGGTCGTACTCTTTGTCAGCCGCCTCGGCGTTGCCCTCCAGCTCGTGGCTGCGGGCCAGCCAGTACACGGCATCGTCGCACAGGCTGGTGCGAAGCTGGTCGGCCTCAACCTCGGCCATAAGCACGCGTCCCTGCTCGTAGTCGCCGGTCAGCACCACTGCCTTGGCCAGGCGGTAGCGGCAGTTCGCGGCCAGGGGGTGCGCCGGGTTGGCCTTCAGCCAGGCGCGATACTCGCGCAGGCCGGTGTTCTTGCGCCAGTGGTCGGCCTTGCCGCTGGAGACCGCGGCATCCTCAGCTTGCTGCAGCGAGATCAGCTCGGCCTCGGCGCTGCCCAGGCGACGGGTAACTTCGTCGCGGGCAAAGGTGCCGGCCGCTTCCACGGCTGCCGCATACTCCAGGCCCGAAAGCGCAGCAAAAAGCTTGTCGTGGGCCTCGCCCGCCAGCAGGCGGCGGCAGTACTCCTTCACGGCGCCCGCCTTGCGGCCCTCCAGCCACGCAAAGGCCAGTGCGTCTTCGATGTAATCGGTGCTGTCGTGGTCGGCGTCCTCCAGTCCATCCAGCACCGCCAGCGACGGCTGCCCCCCGAACACCTGGTTGCCCACCACATGGCAGATACGGTCTTCAAGCTGGCCGGCGCCGTAGACGGCCAAGCCCTCGCGCACCCATTCGGGGAGGTTCAGGTAGGCCTGGCCCATCAGGGTGCGGAAGGCGGCGTGCTTCAGCTCGTGGGCCACGCGGCTCTCAAAGTCCGGCAGCGAGACCACGATGTGCTCGGTGTAGAAGGTCATCAGCGTGAAGGGCTTGTACTTCATGGCGATGGTGCGGGTGGTGGCGCGGTCTGTGATACGCGAATCGGCCTTGTCCTTGAACTCAAAGACCGCGCTGGCCTTGCCGGCCACCTTCACGCCCAGCATCTTCTCCAGCATGGCGCAGCCGGCTTTCACCGCCCCCGGCAGGGCCTTCAGGGCAGCCGCCAGGCGCGGGTCGTCGCGGTACTTGCCGTCGTAGCCCGCCACCACGCCGTCAGCCCCCACCTTCAGGGGCGGGTTGATGTCGTCCAGCAGGCTCCTGGCCCGCGCCAGCAGGGGCGAGGCCGGATGTGCCTCGATGAAGGCCTTCAGGGCCTTCTCGGCGGACTCAAACTCCCACAGCCGAAAGCGGCACTCCGCCACGGTGAGGACCCAGCACTCGGCGGCGGGGCTTTCCGGGGCGGCTTTGAGGTTCTCTTCGCACTGGGCAATGCATTCGGGCAGCTTGCGCATCTCGGAAAGCAGCGAGACCAGCTCGTCACGGCCCTTCTCGATGTCGCGGCTGGGAGGGTAGTCCGCCAGCAGGGTGCGGTAGAGCTTCTCGGCGCGGGCGTGCAGGCCCGCGCGAAAGGCGCTGTTACCGCCCATCCAGGCGGCGGCGCCGGCGTGCTGGTAGTCCTTGTGGGCAGCCAGGAAGGCTTCTGCAAGCTCGGTCGTGCGGGCGTGGTCTTTGGCCTTGAATGCGGCCAGCACCGCGTCGTAGTCAGCCTTGGCGTCTTCGCCGGCACGGACGAGCGGCGCAAGCAGCAGCAGCGTCATCAGCAGCACGGTGCGCAGGGCAACAAGATACCTGCGGTTGAACTCACACACCGCGGGGGCGGTCCTTCCGGACCGCCCCCGCGCGAAGTCAAGCCGCCGCTTACTTAGCGGTGGTGGTGAAGATGAACCTGAACGCCTGCGAGAGCAGGCCGCCGCCATCGTTGACAAGCAGGGTCAGGGCAGCAGTAGCCACCGCCACCATGCTCATCAGCTTGATCAGGATGTTCAGCGACGGGCCGCTGGTGTCCTTGAAGGGGTCGCCCACGGTGTCGCCCACCACGGCCGCCTTGTGCTCGTTGCTGCCCTTCATGTAGCGGGCGTACTTCTTCTTCTTGGGTGCTTCGGCGGCAGGGGCAGGGGCAGCAGCAGCCGGGGCGTCGTCAGGACCGCCCTGGGTGGCCTTGGCGGCCTCAAGCTGCGGGTCCTCAACCTCGGGCTTGTACTTGCCGTCGGCAATCATCAGCTCAGCCAGGCCGCCCTTCTCGATGAACTTCTTGGCGTTGTCCCAGCTACCGCCGGTGTTGGCCATCATCACCGCCATGGCAAAACCCGTGGCCAAACCGCCGGCCAGCAAGCCAAACACCGCGCCCGCGCCAAAGAACACGCCGGTCGCAATGGGACCCACAACCGCGATGATGGCGGGCAGCATCATGCGGCGGATGGCCGCCTGGGTGCTGATCTCGACGCACTTGCCGTGCTCGGGCTTCACGCCTTCCTTGCCCTCGCGCAGGCCCACAATCTCGCGGAACTGGCGCCGGACTTCCTCCACCATTTCCTTGGCGGCATCGCCCACGGCCTTCATGGTGAGGGCGCAGAACACAAACACCAGCAACGCTCCGACAAACAGGCCGATGATGACCTCGGGCGTAATCACGCCCAAGCTGAAGCGCGGGCTGACATCCATGTAAGTGGCGAGGCTGCTCAGAGAATCGCTGTAGGCTGCAATCAGGCCCAGGGCGGTCAGTGCCGCCGAGCCGATGGCAAAGCCCTTGCCGATGGCAGCCGTGGTGTTGCCAAGGCTGTCCAGGGCGTCGGTCTTCTCGCGCACTTCGGGGGGCAGGCCCGCCATCTCAGCGTTGCCGCCGGCGTTGTCCGCGATGGGACCGTAGGCGTCTGTGGCCAGGGTAATGCCCAGGGTGCTGAGCATGCCGACCGCCGCCAGCGACACGGCGTAGACACCGGCAGAGAACCCACCGCCGAGGAACCCGCCGCCCAGGCCAAACGCCAGGAACGTGGCCACCGCCACGGTGATGATCGGAATCCAGGTGCTCATCATGCCCACTGCCAGGCCGCCGATGATGACGGTTGCCGGGCCGGTAAGGGCCTGCTTGGCCACGTCCTGCGTGGGCTTGTCGTCGTAGCTGGTGTACTTCTCGGAGCCCCAGGCGATGACGAGGCCCGATGCCAGGCCAATGCAGCAGGCCAACCACATCGTAAGGCCCATCGCCACGCCAAAGCACAGCAGGCAGACCACCAGCGAAAGCGGAACCACCGCGATGGAGGCCACGTTGACGCCCTTCTTGAGGGCCTTCAGCAGCTCGCCCAGGTTGGCGCCTTCCTTGGTCTTCACAAACTTGGTGCCGATGATGGACAGGATGATGCCGCCCGCGGCAATCCACATGGGGGCAGCCACGTAGCCCCAGGGGTTGTGGCCCAGCGCCTGACTGGCCGACCACGCCAGGGCGATACAGGCCAGCACTGAGCCCAGGTACGACTCGTACAGGTCCGCACCCATGCCCGCCACGTCGCCCACGTTGTCGCCCACGTTGTCGGCGATGGTGGCCGGGTTGCGGGGATCGTCTTCCGGGATGCCGGCTTCCACCTTGCCCACCAGGTCGGCGCCCACGTCAGCCGCCTTGGTGTAGATGCCGCCGCCCACGCGGGCGAACAGCGCCACCAGCGAGGCGCCCAGGCCGAAGGTGATCATGGCGTTGGCGATGTCATTCAGGGTGATGCTGCCCGCGATGGGGTCCAAGATGCCGCCCAGGATGAGCAGCCACACCGTGATGAACCCGATGCCGATGCCCACCACCGACAGGCCCATCACCGAGCCCGCCTTGAACGCCACCTGCAGGCCGGCGTTCAGGCCGCCCTGCTTGCAGGCGTAGGCTGTGCGGGCGTTGGCCATGGTGGCGGTCTTCATGCCGTACCAGCCGGTGATGAAGCTGGAGAAGCCGCCCGTGAACAGGCCGAGGGGCACAAAGATGGCCAGCCACCAGGGCATGCCGATCAGGTTGATGGCGAGGATGATCACGGATGCGGCGCCCAGCACCGGCAGCACGCGCTTGCGCTGGGCCTTCAAGTAGGCCATGGCGCCCTCGGCCACGGCGTCCATGATCTCGACCATTTTGGGCGTGCCGGGCTCGGCGGCCTTGACGTCCTTGAAGAACTTGAGGGCCACAACCAGCGCCGCCGCCGCGGCGATCAGGCCCAGCAGGATGGTGGGCGCAAAGTAGTACCAGCTTGACCAGGCGCCGGCGCCTTCCACGTTGCTGACGACAACTTTGCCGTCCTTGTTCTCGGTGGTCCGCTTCAGCTCGTCGTGCCAGTGCTTCTCGCCGGGGTCGTCACCCTGGCGGAAAGGGCCGCGGGCGCGACGGGGGCCTTCTTTCTCGGCCTCTGCCAGCAGCACCGGGGTGTCGCTTTCCAGGCCCACCGCAACCGCCAGCTTGTGCGTCGTGCGCTTCATGTCAAAGAACCCGGCGGGACCGCCCTCGTGGGTGAGCGCCGCGAACGTAACTCCAAGTCCCATCAGTACCATGGCGGCCGCAAGTGCCAGCCTGCGGCTGGACACGGCCACGCGCTTGCCGCGCAGCGAAACGATCATTCCTGTATCTCCGAGTCGGTCTATTCCGGCAGCCAGCCGGGAAGATCGGCGAAGTTCTCGCGCATGTGGGCCGAGAACTCGGCGGCGGTCTCATCCCCGTACCGGCGGGCGTTCTCTATACCGTCAGCGAACGCAACTGCAACTCCCTGACGGTAACGGGGGGTGAATTCCGTCTCGGTGCCGGGCACCAGCCAAAGCTGGGCGAGCCGGTAGGTATTCAGCAGGGCGGCGTCCACGCTGAGGCTGCGCGGCGTCAGCTTCCCGGCCGGCGCCAGCACCAGCACCATGAGGTGAAAGCGGCACCAGTGGCAAAGGGCCAGCACGGCGCGGGCGTCGGGCGACAGAAGCTCCAGCGCCCGCAGCTGCATGCGCTCCAGGTCGTTGAACTCGGCGGCCAGTTCGCCCTGCTGGGCGGGTGTCAGTACCTCAAAGGCCGGGTCCAGCAGGCGCGCCCGCTGGGCAGGCGATAACTCCTGCGCGCGCTCGGCAGTGTCGAACAACGGCACCTGCAGGCCCACCTCGTCAAGAAACCGCTGCAGGGTTGCCCGCTCGTTCTCGGGCAGGGCGCGGTGCATTTCCAGGGCGCGCCGGGCCAGCAGGCCCCAGGCAGGGTCCTGTGTGCCGTGGCGTTCCAGCTCCAGTTCCAGAACCCCCAGCGGGTAGCCCGCGCTGCGGTTCAGCACAAAGTGCCACTCGTCCAGCCGCAAGCCGGCATCGCGCGACAGGCGCTGCTGGCCCCTGTGCAGGGTGGCAAAGCCCCGCTGAACCCACTCCAGGCGCCGCTCGGGCTCGGGAAACTGGGCCGAGAGGTTGTAGGCCTCGTTCCAGGCCAGGTAGCTGTACACCGCGGGGTTGCGGGGCTGAAACTCCTGGATGAGCTGGTAGGCGGCCAGGGTCTCGTACATGTCGCCGCGGCGGTAGGCATCGCCGGCACGCAGCCACAAGGCCGTACCCGCATAGCCGCGCGTGGCGCCCAGCACGCGCACACCCGCGGCGCGGGCAGCCTCCGCGGCGTCCTGCTTTTGCGCAGGCGGCGCAGGCAGGACAGCCGCCAGCAGCCAGCAGGCGCAGGCGAACACGGCATAGGGCGCAAGTCGTTTCACGGCGGCAAGTATAGCAAGGGCCGGGCTGCGCCCCATTGCGGCAGGCGGCGGCGAAAGTACCTTGCGACGCTCCCTGACGGGCCTGTAGCTCAGTTGGTAGAGCGATGCGTTCGCAATGCATAGGTCAGGGGTTCGAATCCCCTCAGGTCCACCAGCTTGCCCGGCCCTTCGCACCCCGTGCGAAGGGCTTGCTGTTTGGGCGGCCTGGCGTGGCGCTTGTGGTGCCTGCCTGTGCTCCAAGCCGCGGCTACCCGGCCACCAGCGACTCCTGGCGTTCGGTTTTCTTGCCCGGTTGCGGCTGAACGGGCACCACCAGCTCGGCGTAGCCGGGCACCTTGATGCGCACCTCGGAGACATCGGTGCTGAGGTACTTGGCCGTCACCGTGGGCACCGCGGGCGGAGCCTGCTGGCCCCAGGCATCAAACATGTTGGACTGACGCGGCACCTCAACGCCCGCCGCCGTGAAGTACTTCACCTGCGCGGTGTCCAGCAGGGCCTGTGTCAGCTCGGGGTTGATGAAGGTCACGTGCAGCTCGGCCCCTGCCGTCAGGGTCACGTCCACGGCCGCCTTCTTGCCCACTTCAATGGTCACGCCCGGCAACTCGACCTGCAGGAAGCCGCTGCCCTGCACAGTCACCGTGTAGGTGCCGGGGGCCAGGGTTTCCAGTGTGGTGCTGGTGCCCTCGGAGAGCATCAGCATGCCCTGTTGCTGGTCGGAAAGCGCCACCACGGCGCCCTTGGCATCGCGCAACTGTACCATGCCGAAGCCCACGCCCGAGGATGACTGCCCGTTCAGCTTCTTGATGGTCACGGTCAGGGAACCGCTGTTGGCCGCCAGCACCATGTTGGCGTCCAGCCGGCTGGCAGCACTGACGTCGGCCTCCACGGTGGTGCTGCCCACGCCGGCCAGGACAGCCGTGACGCGATAAGCCCCGGCGGGCACGTTCTCGATGCGGTACCGCCCCTGGGCGTCGCACTTGGCGCGGCCGCTGAGCCACCCGCCCATCTGGTCGTTGGCATCGGCAGCGCGCACGGTGATGTCCACGGCGGCGCGCTCTGCGGCGCTGTTCTGGGGCGTGCTGACCTCGCCGGCCAGGGTCATGGCGGCAAAGTCGCGGGTGATGTCCAGGTCGCCTTGTTGCTCGGCGTTGACCAGCAGCTTGGCGGCGACGGTGGTGTCGGACTCGCGGGCATAGAGTTCGTAGACGCCGGTCTCCAGGCCGGCAAACTCATAGAAGCCGCCCTCGGCCACCTTGGCGTTCTTCATCACGGTGGCGCGGTTGCCCGTGCCGATCAGGTAGACATCCTTGAACAGCGCCTTGCCGCCCAGGGTCAGGCGGCCGTGCAGCAGCACGCCGTCGCGAGGACGCAGCTCGAGGCGGAATTCTCCGGTCTCGCCGGTGCGCACCACGGCACGGCGCTTTTTCATCACTTCGGTGTCCCAGGTGTCCTTGTCGCGGTCGGTGCGGATGAAGTAATCGGCCGCGGGCACGTTCTCAATCAGCGTGGCACCGGTACCGTCGGTGACGCCCTGCAGCTTGTTCTCGCTCATCCAGGTGTTCATGCTGCGCGCCAGGGTCACCTTCAGGCCTTGAACGGGTTCGCCGTTCTCGGTCACGAACACGCGCAGCGCACCCTTGCCGGCCAGGCGCAGGTCGCCGATATCCGTTTCGCGCTCGTCTTCAACGGAGATGTCGTCTTTGCGCACCGTGCCGGTACCCTCGTTGCCGCCCGCCAGCAGGTAGTCGTCGGCGCGCAACTTGGGAATGACAAAGCGGCCCTCGGCATCGGTGGTGGCTGTTGAACCGCCAAAGCCGCCAAACTGTGCATCGGGCTGGATCTTGATGATGGCATAGGCCGAACTGGAGTGGGCGGTAGCCGTAACCTGCATGTTGGGCACCGGCGCGCCGGCGGCGTCCAGCACACGGCCGCGGATAGCACCGCCGCGGACAACGCGCACTTCAAGCGGGCGGGTGTCGCCGGAGAACTCGAAGTCGTGCCGGGTGTCGGCGTAGCCCTCGGCCCGCACGATCAGGCGCCACTTGCCCTCAGACATGGCGGGCAACTCGAAGCTGCCGTTGCTCTGGGTGGTCACCGAGGCCACCGTGTTGCCGGAGTCCACAAAGTTGAAGGCACCTTCCGGCGGCTCAGCCAGCGTGACGCTGGCACCCGCCACGCCCTCGCCGTTTGCGTTCAGCACCATACCCAACAGGGTCTGCCCTACATCGAGGCGCAGGGTTCCGACATCCACGGTCTTGCCCGGCTCGGTCTTCACGTCAGGCAGTTCAAAGCGTGCATAGCCGGCAGCCTGCACCTTCAGGGTGTTCACGCCGGCCTGCAAGCCCTCGGCCGTGAAGCGGCCGTCCTCGCCGGTGCGGGATACGCCGCGGGTCCAGCGGCCCCACCCGCCGTTGACTGCCTCCAGGGTAATCGTGGCGTCGCGGACCGGCTTGCCGGTGCGGGCGTCCACGACCACGCCGGTCAGCCTGCCCTCGGGCATCAGGGGCAGTTCGCCCAGGTTACGCTCGCCACCGTTGGAGACATCCAGCCGGCCCTCGCCGTTCATGGCGTTGTAGTCGCTGTAGCCCTGGGCCGAGATGGACCACCAGTAAGTGCCGGCGGGCAGGTCATTCAGGGCAAAGTAGCCGTCCTGGTCCGTCGTCACCGTGCGCGGGGCAGTCCAGCCGTCGCGGCCGTCATCCATCGAGTTGAACGACACCTGGGCGCCCGCGATGCCGGCGCGGGTCAGGCTGTCCACGGTGCGACCGGAGACAGCGGCGGGCACAGCCAGCATCAGGTTGGCGACGTGCTCGGAGCCGGGGGCGGGCCAGATGGCGCCGGAGCGGCCGGGGGCGTAGCCCGCCAGGCGGGCGACCACCACCAGGGATTCGCCGTCGAAGCCCAGCCCGCCGTCAAATTCCGGGGCGTCCTTGTCGCTGCGGTCGCTGCCGGGGGCTTCGCTTTCGGGGTCGGGTGTGGCGTCGTCACTGCTGCCACGGTCGTCGCCGCTTCGCCTGCGTTTGATCGGGGGCGTCCTGGCGCCCTCGCGCGTGGCCTTGGCGACATAGCTGGTAATGCTCAGCTCCAGCACGTACTCGCCCGCGCCGTTGGTGGTGGTGCTGCCGGAGATCTCGGTGGCCGGCTTGTCGCCGCCGTATTTGTGGCTGGATGGGCGGCCCCTGCTGCGAATCCTTCCGCCTCCGCCGCCCGGCTGAAGATCCTCGCTTCCCTGGGCTTCCGCGGTGACGGTCGCGCCAGGGGCTGGGCGGTTGTCGGCCTTGAAAAGCACCGTGCCGCGGATGGTTACTTTGGAAATCTGCTTTTCCCAGTCGCCGTTTGCCTCAACTGGCGGCGTGGTCTCAGGGCCGGGTGTCGGCGGCACCGTCGCGGGCTTCGCCACGGTGTTTGCCGGCTGGTGGGTCTCGTTGGCGGCGGGGCCGGTGTGGGTCGCCGAGTTGACAGGGCCGGTTGCATTGCCCTGGGTACCGGTGTTCGCGGCTGCCAGCGGGTCCACCGCGCCCGAGCCGCCGGCACAGGGGTTGCCGGAAGCTACCACGTTGCTGCGACTGCGGGCATCGCCCGAGCCGTCACCGAACAGCAGGAACGCACCGCCCCCCAGGCCAAGCGCCAGCAACAGGACAAACAGCACCAGCAGCAACCGTGAATTGCGCATACATACTCCCGAAACAGGGCAACTACGACCACGCCCTGCGGTGGCGGACGTTGAACGACACTAATACGTGAAGCAGAGCCCGGCAGTTGCAAAGGTTGACCGGAATTGGAGCAGAATGTGGTTGGCGTTTTCTGCCGGTTCCGTCCCGATGCGACAGCTTTCCGACACCGCAAGCAACCAAAACAACGAACGTCTTCCAGATTGAGGCCCTTGCGCCTGCAGACCTCCGCTCGCAAGTGACTCCAGCACAGGCGGAGTGAGTTCTAACTTTCGCTGCAAGCATCTGCGCCTACAGCGCTTACAAGCTTTCTATCCGCTACGGTTTTCCCGTGCTGTCTCGCGCCTGTGCGAGGCAGCGTCAGGGAGCTGCCCCGGCGGGCAGCGGCGGCGTGTGCCGCAACCACGGCAGGAAGCTCCGCGACAAGTGCCTTAAGGCTCATCCTTCCGGTACCCGCAAGCCCGCCGCGTCGCCGCTCCCACACGGGAGCCCACCATGATTCGCAGCACACTTCTGGCCTTGCTGGCCGCCGCCTTGGCGCCAGCCGCAGTCGTCTTTGCCCTTGAAGACCCCGCGCCTGAGGGACAGCCGCCCAACGACTCCCCCGAGGCCACCACTGCCGATGCCGGCCCAACCGTTACTGAGACGGTCATCGTGGCCAGCCAGCCGATTCTGGGCGGCTACACCGAGGCCCAGCTCGCCGGCGAGGTCAGCCCGTTCCAGATCCTGGCCCAGGCCATGGAAGCCCTGGTGGTGCCAGCCGGCGGCAACCCCTGGGAGCAGGACGATTTTGCCGACACGACCGCGCCAACGGACGTGTACACCGCGCCAGGCAGCGGCGCGCCGTGGGAGGCAGATGAAAACTCGGCAGATGCCGACACGACGGCCACGGACCATCCGTAGTGGTTTGTTCGAGCTGCATAAAGAGGGTGATTTCATGCAACGCTTGCCGCCGTTTCCGCAACAGCGCGCGACAGAAGCCCGAGGGGCGACGGTCGCGCGCGACCGTCGCGGCCTGACGCTGCTGCGGGGCGGAGCGGACGCCACAGGTTCAATTCGAGCGCGGCGCCGGCCGGCCGTGCAAAGACGACAGGGCGGGCGGGTTACGCCCGCCCTGTCGTTTTCGTTGCCAATGGGCAAGCAAGGTGTGTAAGGTCTGCACCGGCTATGGCACAATATGTACGGGGCCGCCTCCGCAGCCGCGTACTGCCGGACGGGAGACCCGCCATGCTCAGGCCCGCGCTTTGCGCCCTTCTGTGTTCGTTGCTGGCTCCCAGCCTGCTGGCTGGGCTGGTGGAGACGCACTTCCCCGGCAAGGCCGAGGCCGACGTGGCCAAGGATTTCGAGGCCGGCATCGGCGCTTTCCTGCAGGCGGCGCTCAAAGACACCACCCGCCCGCGCCTGCGGATGGACTACAACAAGAAACCCATCTTCGTGGAGTTGTCAGAGGTCAAGTCCAACGAGCTGACCTGGGCCACCCTGGCCCGCAGCGGCTGGTACGCCGACCGGCTGGAGTATTCCTGGTCGCCCCACGAGCCCGTCGTGAAACTCAAGTTCAATGACATTCCGCCGGCCTGTGTGGCGGAGTGGTTCAAGGCGCCCAATCGCACACCCGCGGAGGTTGTGGGCGTGTGCGTCTGGCTCGCGAACAAGAAAGAGCTCTGGACCGCCAACGCCCTGCTGGCCGGCCTGGCCAAGCTGCAAACCTCGCTCAAGAAGGAAGTGGACGAGTGGTTGGTCGCCAAACACGGCTGGACGCTGCCTGAAGGCGGCCTCACTGAGGCCTCCACCACCAACCTGGAATCCGGCGAAGAGGGCTTCCTGCTGCTCACCACTGAAGCCGCCACCGAGCGCCTGAAGACCCTGGACAAACAGGCCAAGGACGCCCTCAAGGACCTGCAACTGAAGCAGGGCGAAGACGTAAAGAGCAAGCCCGGCCAGCGCAAGGGCACGCCCAAGGTGCGGCTGGATGTGCTTCTGGTCCGCGTGGGGCGCTTCGAGAAAGCCTTTGCCGGCACAGCCACGGCGGGCAACAGCAAGACCAAGAAGACCCTCGAAGAGTTGACGGCCGCGATCAAGGCCGACCTTGAGCACATCGAGAACGCCCGCAACAAGGCCGACCGCATGGCCATTGACGGCGATGCCGAGGGTTGCGCCCGCGCCTATGTGCCGCTGGTGCGCTGCGATCCGCAGAACCCGGACCTGCTGGCCAAGGCAGCCGATGCCTGCAGCAAGGGGGCGGGCATCACCAACAACGGCACCAGTTGTGAAAAGAAGGACCTGGCCCTGCAGGCCGCCGTATACTGGGAGGCTGTGCTGGACATCTACACGGCGCAACTGGGGCTGCACAACCACGCGGGCCTGAATTTCATGGCGGGCGGTGACAAGGCCCGGGCCAAGCAGCACTTTGATGAAGTGCTGCGCCGTACCGAGGGCAAGAAAGAGCTCAGCGACACGGAAAAGCAGAACCGGGACTACGCCGAGGCGCGTTTGAAGGACATGAAGTAGCCGATGCCGGGTAGAGGAACCCTGCAACGGGCCTGACGCAAGGAGGATGGACATGCGGAGCACCCTTGTGCAGTTCACGATGTGGAAAGGCCTTGCTGCCGCGCTGCTGGCGGCCGGTTTCTGCGGCACCCTGGCAGCCCAGGCCGGCCAGCCGCTTTTTGACAAGACCCACAAGGGCGCCAAGGAGTCCAAGGTTGCCGGTGACTGGTGGGAGAAGCTGCCGGACTGGGTTTCCAAGCTGACCAGCAAGAACACCTTCCCGCAGACGCACCTGCTGCTGGACGGCGAGTTTCGTCCCTCCAAGGAAGCTTCGAAGTTCGAGATCCGCGACGCCAACCGCCAGCAGTTCAGCGCCTATTACATGGCCAAGGACGGCTACGACGGCAACGGCCGCCCCATCTACAAGGTGGCGGGCCAGGGGCACTGGCTGTCGTGGAAACAGTGGCCGGGCAAGTACCTGGTTGAGACCTACCCCATCGAGTCCAACGACAACGATGCCGACCTGGTCGCGTTCGGTACTTGGCTGCTGGGCGAGAAAGAGAACGACCTGGGCAACCGCGTGCTGACGGTGGCGCACCACCGCAACAAGGACCTTGCCCCGCTGATCGAGGCCTACCTGATCGAGAAGCTGGGCTGGGAGAAGGGCGCCACCCTGGAAGACTGGGCCGAGTGGGACCCCGAGTACCAGGTCGAGCGCACCATCCTGGTCACCGCCAAGGACAAAGCCGCCCGTCTGGCCAGCCGCGAGAAGGCCGCCGAGAAGCGATTCAAGGAGCTGGTGGCGGCGCGCGGTGACTACAAGGGCAAGGCGCCCCGCGCAAAGTCGCCCAGCATGATGCTGGTGCTGCTGGAGTGGGAGATCAAGCAGTACAAGGCGGGCTACGGCAACTCGGAGTTCCTGAAGAACTCCAAGAACGCCGACCTGTTGACCGCCGTCTCGGACTCCATCACCGACGACCTGGCCATGCTGAAAGACAACGTCCCCAAGGCCAAGGCCCTGGCCAAGGACGACAAGGACGTGCCGGGCATGAAGGCGAAGGCCGAGCAACTGGAGCTGCTGCTGAAGGTGGACCCCTGCGACCTGAGCCTGCGCGGCGAGTGCGCCAACGCCTGGTACTTGTACGGCCACCCCGCCGACCACGGCAACGGCTGTGACCGCTCCGAAGGCATCAAGAAGGCCATCCCTCATTACGAGATCATCTCGGCGGCGCTGCCCATGAACACCAGCTTCCTGCTGGCTCTGGGCCGCTGCTGGCAGGCCCTCGAGAACAGCAAGAACGCCAAGCCCTACTACGAACGCGTGGTGGCCATTGAAGGCAACAAGGGTAACGGCTCCATGGCGCAGGCCTTGATGCGCAACATGGAGCAGAAGGACCAGGCCCGCGGCAAGAAGAACTGACGCGCAAGATTTGCGGCGCACACCGCTGCGCCGGACACACGGGGGCGCCCACGCGCCCCTGCAGCACCCCTGACCTCCCCCTGCTGGTGCATGCCATGGCCCGCGTCTGTATGCTGGCTGTGCTCCTGGCGAGCAGCCTGCCAGCCGCCATGCCGGCCCTGCTGGCGCGGCACTTTCCGGATGCCGGGTCCGAGGCCACCATCGCGCGTGACTGGCACGCCGCCATGCAGCAATGGCTTGCCGGCCGCTGTGCTGCGGGGGAATTCCCTCGCACCTGGTTTCCCGGCGCGGCAGGCGCCGAGCCCCACGAGATTCGTGCTGCCAGCGAGCGCGGCCTGACCACGCGCAAGCTGCTGGACACCGGCGCTCTTGACGCCCAGGGCAAGCCCATTCGCACGCCGGCGCCGGACAACACGACCTTTGGCTGGGATGACTGGCTGCCGCGCTACATGCTGGGAACGCTCCCCGTAGAAGGCGAACCCCGGGCGGCTGAACTTGTCGCTTTCGCCGCCTGGCTCTACAGCCGCAAAGATCCCGATCTGGCCAACCGCGTGCTGACCGTGCTGCACAAGCGCAGCGCCGAAGAACGCCCGGACCTGGAGACCTACGTGCGCCTGCGTGAGAACCTGCCCGACGGCGAGCCGCTGCAGGTGGCCGCCCTGTGGGATGCGGAGTTTCGCGCGATGCGGGACCTGTTGGTGACCGCCAAGCGCCTGGAGAAGCTGACCAAGGCCCGTGAGAAGGAAGCCCGCGCCGAGTTGGCGTCGGTCCATGCTGCGCTGAAGGACGGCACGCTGACCCTGGCCGAAGTGCTGTTCCGGCTGGCCGCCTGGGAGCAGACCTTTGTGAGTACCGAGTACGCGGCGCAAAGTGCGCGGGAACGGGCCGATCTGCGTAAGGCGGCAGAAACCCGCCGCACACGAAAGGACGAGCTGGCTGCGTCCGCTGGAGCCGCCACGGACAAAGCGGCAGCGGCCGCACTGTGGGAAGAGGCCTCGGGACTGGACCCGGCTGATGCCGCCATCGCCAGCCGCGCCGCCAACCTGTGGAAGGAAGCGGCCGGCTTGCAGGTGCGCGGCGGCAGTCTGGCCTGCACCCACGAGGGCCACCTGCGAGAGCACGCGGTGAAGCTGTACGAGCGGGTGGCTGGGCTTGCCCCCGGCGACGCCGCCGTGCAGCTCGCCCTGGGCCAGTGCCTGCACGCCCTGGGCGAGAGCGCCAAGGCGCGCGCGGCCTACAACACGGCACTGAAGCTGGGCTTGAAACCCGACGATGAACGCCGCGCCCGGGAGTTGCTGGAGATGCTGTAGCCTGTGGCGGCGGCATCCAGCCGATGGGGTGGCGTTGGCCTCTTTGGATACGGCGGTCTCCTGACCGCCACGTTGCCTGCTACACGACGCCAATCCGGAGATTGGCGTTCCCGGAAGGGCACTGGAGAAGGGGCCTACATGCGGCGGACGCGTTCGGGGATATCCGGGACGTGCTGCAGGACCTTGCCGATGACGTCGTCGGGCTTGATGCCCTCGGCCTCTCCCTCGAAGTTCAGGATCATACGATGCCGCAGCGCCGGCACCGCGCACTCGCGCACGTCGTCGGGCGACACGTTGTAGCGACCGCGCGCCAGGGCCAGCATCTTGGCGCCGCGAATAATGGCCTGGCCCCCGCGCGGGCTGGAGCCCACGCGCACAAACTGCTTCACCACCGGGGCAGCCTCGGGGCTTTCCGGGTGGGTGGCCAGCACAATGCGCGCCACGAACTCTGTCAGGTGCTGGGCAATGGGCACCTGGGCCGCCAGGGCCCTCATCTCCAGGATGCGCTTGCCGTCTACCACCTTGCCCGCGCGGCGGCTGTCCGAGCCCGTGGTGCCGGACAGCACGCCAGCCAGCTCGGCCACCGAGGGGCTCTTCACGTCCAGCTTGAACATGAAGCGGTCCAGTTGCGCCTCGGGCAGCGGGTAGGTGCCCTCCATCTCGATGGGGTTCTGGGTAGCCAGAACAAAGAACGGCTGTTCAAAGCGCATGGTCTGGCCGGCAAACGTAACGCTGCCCTCCTGCATGGCCTCCAGCAAAGCACTCTGGGTTTTGGGCGTGGCGCGGTTGATTTCGTCGGCCAGGACGATGTTGCCGAAAATGGGGCCCTTCTGGAACTCGAAGCGCCGGCGACCGCCCTCTTCCACCACGATATTGGTGCCGGTGATGTCGGCGGGCATCAGGTCGGGCGTGAACTGGATGCGCGAAAAGGTGACCTCAACGGCATCTGCCAGGGTGCGCACCAGCATGGTCTTTCCCAGGCCGGGCACGCCCTCCAGCAGGACGTGGCCGCCGGTGATGAAGCCCACCAGGGTCTTGTCGATGATCTCGGCGTGGCCGACGATCACCTTGGCGATCTCGGCCTTCAGCTTGGAAACGGTCTCGGCAAATGCCGCCGCCTGTTGTTCGATGTTCATGGCTTTAGGATGATAGTAAGCGCCGCGCGCCGGGGCAGTCCGATTCGCCGGCAACCTGGCGCTTCATGCCGGTTGGACTTGCGGGTTCCATGCAGGACGCCGATTTAATGGCCGGTTGCCGGCCTCTTCATGCAGCCTTTACGCACCATTGCCAGAGTTTCTGCCGCAGGAGCACTCATGCCCAGCCAAGTCAGCCACCTACGTCGCGACATGGAAGCACTTAAGAAGAACCTCTTGTTCGTGGGCAAGCTGGCTCTGACCGAGCTCAGCAAAGCGCTTGATGCCTATGTGAAGCGCGATGTGGTCCTGGCCCAGGAGGTGGCAGAGGCCGACCGGCAGCTTGATGCCCGCGAAGTGCGGGTGGAAGAAGACTGCCTGCGCGTCATAGCCCTGAACCAGCCTGTGGCACAGGACCTGCGCTACCTGATCTCGGCCATCAAGATCAACGGCCTGATTGAGAACACCGGCGACACCGCGGTGCAGATCAGCCGCCGGGCAGCTTTCCTGGCCACGCGGCCTCCCCTTCCCGTGGAACTGGACGTGGCGCCCGTGGGCAAGCGCGTGGTCGAGATGTTTGACCGCGCCCTGCAGGCGTTTGTGAACCTGGACGAGCTGGAAGCCCATCATGTGGTGGACATGGACCCTGAGGTGGACCAGGCCTACCGCAGCATGACCAACAAGCTGATCGGGGTCATGGAGCAGCACTCGGACATGGTGGAAACCGCCCTGCAGACCATGCACCTGGTGCGGCACCTGGAGCGCGGGGCAGACCGCGCCACGGACATTGCCCAGCAGGTGCTTTATATCCTTTCCGGCGATATTGTTCGACACAGGACGTCCTGATGCCCGCAGCCACCGCGACCCACGAGACCACAAAGCCGCCAATGGCAAAGACCCAGCGCATCCTGATCATCGAGGACGAACCCGACATCACCGAGGTGTTGAAGTACAACCTCGAGAAGGCCCACTTCCAGGTGCAGAGCGCCGGCACCGGTGAAGCCGGCCTTGCCACCGCGACGGAAACCCTGCCCGACCTGGTGCTGCTGGACCTGATGCTGCCGGGCATGGACGGCCTTGAAGTCTGCAAGCGCCTGCGGGCCGAGGCCCGCACGCGTGACATCCGTATTGTGATGCTGACCGCCCGGGGCGCGGAATCCGACGTGGTGGTGGGCCTGACTTTGGGGGCCGATGACTATGTCGTGAAGCCCTTCAGCACCAGCGAGCTGCTGGCGCGCATCAAGGCCGTGCTGCGCCGGGCCGAGCCCCGCGAGGGCGAGCCCGACAAGGACATGCTGCGCGCGGGCCCGGTTGCCATTGACCTGCGCCGCCACGAGGTGCGCCTGGCCGGGGAACCCCTTGAACTGACCCTGAGCGAGTTCAAACTCCTCAGCTTCCTGGTGCGGCGCAAGGGCCGCGTGTTTACACGCGACCAGTTGCTGGACGCCGTAGTGGGGCCCGACGTGTTCGTCACCGCCCGCAACATTGACGTGCACGTGGCGGCCCTGCGCAAGAAGCTGGGCGAGCACGGCGCCGCCATTGTGACGGTGCGGGGGGTCGGTTATCGCTTCGAAGAGCCCTAGTATCCTGCGCAGTCCGCTGCTGTGGCGCCTGGTGGGCCTCAACGGCCTGGCTGTCCTGCTGTTCCTGGGTGCAGCCACGGCCTATGTCGAGCTCAAGCTGCGCGAAGACCTGCTGCAGGAACTGACCCAGGACCTGGACGTGCGCGCCCGCCTGGTGCGCGCCGCGGTGGCCGACGAGGGGGCAGCACCCGAGGCCGCCGTGCGCCGCCTGGGCCAGCTGGGCAACACGCGCGTAACCCTGATTGCCCGTGACGGCAAGGTGCTGGCGGACTCAGAGGCACTGGCCGCCGAGATGGATAACCACGCCACGCGCCCTGAGGTGCGCCAGGCCCTGCAAACCGGCCACGGGGCCGCCCTGCGACACAGCGCCACGCGCGGGCTGGATTACTTGTATGTGGCCCTGGCGGACCCGGCTGACGCAGCCTTGCCCGTAGTGCGCGTGGCTGTGGACGCCCGGGTGGTTGACCAGCGCCTTTCCTCCATACGCAACAGCGTGCTTGCCGTGGTGGCCATGCTGCTGGGTGCCGGCCTGGCGCTTTCGGTGCTGGCGGCGCGCTACCTGGTACGACCCATCCAGGTGGTGCGAGACGCCGCCGAGCGCATCGCCGGCGGCGATCTCGACGCCAACGTCAGCCTGGACCGCAGCGACGAGCTGGGCGAGCTGGGCATTGCCTTCAATGCCATGAGCCGTGAGCTGCGCAGCCGCGTGGGCCAGCTTGATGCCAACCGCCGCGAGCTGGCCGCCATCATGGATAACATGTCCGAGGGCCTGCTGGTGGTGGACGCCAACGGCGTGGTCATCATGGCCAACCGCGCCGCCCTGCAGATGCTGGGCCGCCCCAATGAGAACCTGGTGGGCCGCGCGCTGTGGGAGGCCGTGCGCCTGCCCGAAATAGACGAAATGCTGCACGACCTGCCCACGCTGAACGAGCCCCGCCGCCTGCGCGTGGAGGACCGGTCGCGTGCAACACAGCGCCGCGTGCTGGCCTTCGTGGCCACCCCCCTGTTTGAAAGCGGCAGCGGCGAGCCCCACGGGGTGGTCCTGGTCTCGGATGCCACCGAGGACCAGAAGCTGCTGGAAATGCGCCAGGACTTCGTGGCCAATGTCAGCCATGAACTGAAGACCCCGCTGACCAGCATCTGTGCTTATGTGGAAACCCTGCTGGGCGGCGCCGCCGCCGACGAGGCCGTCCGCCAGCCGTTCCTGGAGAAGATCATGGCCAACGCCTCCCGGCTCTCGAAGCTGGTGGCGGACATCCTGAACATCTCGCGCCTGGAAGGCGGCGTTTCTGACGAGTCGCGCCGCCAGCTTGACCTGAACGAGCTGGCCGCCGCCGTGGTCAAGAAGCACCAGGACGACGCCACCCGAAAGCAGGTGGCCCTGCGGCTTCATGCCATGGCCGAAGCAGCAACGGGCCTGGTCAACGAAGAGGACATGATCTCGGCACTGGACAACCTGGTGGACAACGCCATCAGCTACACGCCGGGCGGCGGCGCCGTGGACGTGCGCGTGGCCCGCAGCGGGCTGGGGCTGTTGCTGGAGGTCAGGGACACCGGCTGCGGCATCCCCGCCGAATCACTGCCCCGGGTGTTTGAACGCTTCTACCGCGTGGACAAGGCACGTTCGCGCGCGTTGGGCGGCACGGGCCTGGGGCTGGCCATTGTCAAACACGTGGCCCTCAAGCACGGCGGCCGCGTGGAGGCCGAAAGCGAAGTGGGCAAGGGCAGCACCTTCCGCATCCACCTGCCGGCCTCCAGCCACCCCGAACGCGAATAGCGGTTCATCACGATTGAGTAAGGGGTGGCTCCACCCCTCGCTTGCGGTCTTTTCCGCGACAGCGAGCGTCGGAAGCCCGCAGGGCGCGTGACGCGAGCGCCCGTCGCGGCCTTACGCGACAGCGGAACGGAACGAACACCCCCTCCTTTCAATGTGGGCGCAACAACAGCCCGGGCTGCAGGCCGGCGGCGAAACTGCTCTAATCTCGGCCATGGCCACCGAGTACCTGCACACCCGCTGGCACTCGCGGGGCGCCTTTCTGGGCGCCACCGTGGCTGTGCTGGCGCTGATGGGTGCGCCGGCCCTGGTGACGCAGGCCCTGCTGCAGCACGGGGCGCTGTTCTTGCCCGCGCTGCTGCTGGTGCTGAATGTGCTGGGCGGGGCCTTGGTGCGCCTGGAACTCGCCACCGGCCAGCTTGATCACCAGTCTCCGGGCCGCGAGGCCGTGCACGGCCTGCAGAACCTGGTGCGCGTCGCGCTGGCTGCCGTCCTGCTGTACACCGCCGCCCGCGCAGGCGCCTGGGTGGCGCGCTCACTGCTGGATGGCCCGCCCGCCCTGGCCTACCAGCAACTGGAGCTCTCTGCGGCATCGTCGTCCTGGCACGGCACGGGCGCGTGGCTGTTGTGGGCAGGGCTGCCTTGCGCCGCCCTGCTGACCGGCCTGCTATGGTTGCTGGCGCGGCGGCAACGGCTGGCGGGGCTGACCTGGCTGGGGCGCTGGCTGCTGCCGATGGTGGCGCTGCTGCTGGTGCTGGGGGTGTTTGTGGGCTACGTGCTGCCCGGCGCGGGTCCGCTGGCCGCCGCCGTGGCGGCGCCGCGCTGGGAAGCGCCGTTGACTGTTGCCTTCTGGGGCGACGCTGTGGCGACCGCCCTGCTGTCCCTGGGTGCGCACACCGGCGTGCTGGTAGCTGCCGGCCGCGCCCTGCCGCAACGGGCCGCCGTGGGGCCGGAGGCTCGCACCCTGGTGGCTGCCGTGGGCCTGCTGCTGGCCCTCGGGGGCATTGCCGGCCTCTTGCTGCTGTGCGGCCTCTGCTTCCGGCAGGGCATTGTGCCCGGGCCCGAGCACGCCTCGGCCCAGTTGCTGGTTCTTGAGCTGGTGCCTGCCCTGGGGCAGGACTTGTTCCCCGGCTGGGACCCCGCCTGGCGTCCCCAGCCGCAACAAGTGGCCCTGGGCTGGCAGTTCCTGGTGCTGGTGGGCTGCAGCTTTGCCGCCGCCGGGCTGCTGGTGGCGCGGCGCTTCCTGCCGCCGCGCCCGGGGACCGGGCCTGCCCTGGCCGGCTACGTGGCGGCCTTACTGGCGGCGGGCGGCGTAGGCCTGCAGTGGGTGCTGGGGGGGGAGATGCCCTGGCTGCCTCTGCTGACAGTGCTGCCCGCGCTGATTGCCGTGCTGCGCATCACCCTGGCGCGGCGCAGCGGGGCGGGACTGCGGCTGGCCTCGGCTGCGTTCGGCTCGCGGTTGCCGTGGGTCGAGCGCCTGTACATGTTCTTCACGTTCCGGGTGGTACGGCCGGCCCTGCTGGCGGGTGTGCTGGGCGTGGCGCTGGCCAATCGTTCGCACGCCGTTGTGCTGGCCACCCTGGCACTGGCCTTTGGCGCCGCCTGGGTGGGCTCGCTGCTGCCTCCGGAGGCAATTCGAGCCCCTGCCCGCGCCGCTGCGGCACTGTTGGCGCTGCTGCCGGCGGCCTTGTGGGCGCAAGCCCCGCAAGACCTCTCCACGCTGGATGCCCAGGGCCGCGCCCGCTTGCGCGCCGAGGCCTTCAGCGCTGCAGCATCCGGCCGGACCCTGCAGGACCGCGAAACGCTGACCGCCGCGATCCGTGCCGGGCTGGAGGGCGACAAGCCGCCCGGCGTCGTCGCCCGCGACCGCGCCCGGGACCTGTTGGCGGCTGGGCTGGCCCTCTGGCCGGACGACGCCGAGCTGCAACGGCTGGAGCGCCAGTTGCTGCTGGCCGACGGCCTCTCGGGCGTGCGCCTGGAGGAAGCCCTGGCTGAGCACGAGGCGGGCCGGCCGGCCCCGCTGCGCGAGCTGCTGGGCACGGTAGCGGCCTCGTTGCAGGGCCGGTCGGTGGGCGCCTTGCTGGAGGGTGCGGACGAGCCTGTCACGACGCGCTGGCAACTGGCGTTGGCTGCCGACCTGCAACGGGCCTATGGCCCGGCCGGGCCGTCGGCCCGCGAGTTGCGCCAGTACTTGCTGCGCCGCGCCACCGCCGGCAAGTCGCTGCTGCGGCCGGACGCGTCCGGGGGCGGCGTGCTGCTGGGCTCGTTCCTTGCGGCTGCCGCGGTGCTGGCCATTGCCCTGGCCCTGGCGTCGCGGGCCGTTGAACCCGCCCGCCGTAACGGATAGAAACCCCTTAAACACGGAGATTGCCATGGACTTCACCCTGAACGAGGAACTGTCCCTGCTTCAGAAAACCGCCCGCGAATTCGCCGAGGGCGAGGTGCGGCCTGTGGCCCGCAAGATGGATCACGAGGAGAAATTCGACCGGCGCATCTTTGCGCGCATGGGCGAACTGGGCCTGACCGCCCTGACCATCCCCGAGAAGTTCGGCGGCGCAGGCTTCTACGACAACAAGATGGCCAACCAGGCCGCCAGCGTGGTGCTGGAAGAAATCAACCGCGTCTGTGCCAGTACCGGCGTCACGCTCTCCGTGCACATGAGCCTGTTCTCCAGCCTGCTCACCAAGTGGGGCAACGACGAGCAGAAGCAGCGCTTTTTGCCCAAGATGGCCGCCGGCGAGTGGATGGGTGCCTACTGCCTGTCGGAGGCCGGCGCGGGCTCAGATGCCGGCGCCCAGGCCTGCGAAGCCCTCAAGGACGGCAGCGACTACGTGCTCAACGGCGCCAAGTTGTGGATTACCTCCGCGGAATACGCCGACGCGTTCGTGGTCATGGCCCGCACCAGCAAGGAGCACAAGACCAAGGGCATCACCGCCTTCCTGGTCGAGGCCGACCGCAAGGGCGTGAAGATCGGCAAGAAGGAGAAGAAAATGGGCATCCGCGGCAGCGCCACCTGCGAAGTGCTGCTGGAGGATTGCCGCGTGCCCGCTGTCAACCTGCTGGCCGGCGAGGGCAAGGGCTTCACCATCGCCCTAGACACCCTGGACGGCGGCCGCATCGGCATTGCCGCCCAGGCCGTGGGCATCGGCCGCGCTTGCGTGGAAGAGGCCCTCGAGTACTCAAAGAAGCGCGAGCAGTTCGGGCAGCCCATCGGCAACTTCCAGGCTGTGCAGTGGATGCTGGCCGACAACGCCACGCGCATTGACGCCTCGCGACTGCTGGTGCACCGCGCCGCCTGGAACCGCGACAACGGCATCTCCTGCGTCAAGGAGGCGGCCATGGCCAAGCTGTTCGCGTCAGAAGCCTGCAACAAGGCCGCCAAGGACGCCGTGCAGATCTTTGGTGGCAACGGCTACAGTAAGGAATACGACGTCGAGCGCTTCTTCCGTGACGCGCGCATCACCCAGATCTACGAGGGCACCAGCGAGGTGCAGCGCATTGTCATCGCCCGGGCCTTGGCAGGATAATCCGCGAAATTTGCGTCAGGACCGCCGGGCAGGACGTACTTGGCTGTAGGGAGCCCCAGGAGCAGACCATGAAGAACTTCTTTGTCGCCGTTTCCGCCGCTGTGGCCCTTGGCTTCACTGCCAGCTACTCGTGGGCCGAGCCCGTGCTGCCGCAGCCCGTAGTGCCGCAGGTGCTGCAGGACAAGCCGGCTTTTGACACAGAGAAGGCCCGCGATGAAGCTGTGCAGAAGGCTTGGGAGTTCCTGAAGTCCAAGTACAACCAGGCGTCGCCGCCGGACGACAAGAAGGGCACCCTGAGCGGGTGGGGACCCAAGAGCTTCAACATCCCCTACACCGCCATGGTCCTGCAAGGCCTGTTCGGCACCAAGGTCTGGGACGTCAACAACGAGATGATCCGCGACAGCGTGAACTTCCTGGTCGAGAACCAGGAGTCCACGGGGGCGTTCAGCTACGCGCCGCTGTCCATCATGCCCAAGGCCAAGGGCATGCGCGCCGTGTACATCACAGCCATCTGCGCGCAGTTGTTTGTGGACCTGAATGCCGCCGACGGCCCTTTCAAGGGCAAGCTGACCAACAACATTGCGCTGGCCCGCGACTACCTGAAGCAGAGCCAGGTGGGCAACGCCGAAGGACCGGCCCCCGACTACAAAGAGGGCCAGGTCGGCTACGGCGGATGGGCCTACAGCAAGGAAGAAGTTGACGAGAGCGTGAAGGCCAAGGGCAAGCCGCCCTCGAACATGAGCACCAGCACCTTTGCCATTGACGCCCTCAAGGCCTGCGGCGTGAAGGAAGACGACCCCATGTGGGCCGCCGCCCTGAAGTTCCTCAAGCGCAACCAGAACGCCGGCGAAGTGCAGGAAGAGGGCTTTGAAGCCATGGCTACCGTCAAGGGCGAGGACGGCAGCACGCAGCGCAAGCCCCTGAAGATGGCCGAGAAAGACAGCCCCGACCACGGCGGCGCCATCTACAGCGAAGAAACCAGCATGGTCGAGGACCACAAGAAAAACGCCGACGGCACGGTGACGCTCTTCAGCTACGGCAGCATGACCTACAACCTGCTGCGGGCCTATATGTTCGCCGGCCTGAAGAAGGACAGCATCCCCGTCAAGCTGGCCTATGGGTGGATCCAGCGTAACTACACCGTCGAGAAGGTCCCCGGCTTCCGTAACGAGAAGGACTTCGAGATGGGGCTGTATTACTACTACATGAGCATGTCCCGCAGCCTGAAGGCTTGGGGCGACGATACGGTGGAAGAGGCCGAGCGCGGCCTGCAGCACAACTGGCGCGAGGACATCGTAAAGGCGCTGCAAACCCGGCAGAAGGCGGATGGTAGCTGGGTGAACGACAAGAGCGACCGCTGGCAAGAGAACAGCGGTGTGCTCTGCACCGCCTATGCCCTCGACGCCCTGCGTCACACGCGCAAATAGCTGAATGACCTGAAGATATGACGACCGGCGCGGAGACCCCGCGCCGGTTTTGTTTGCTGAATGCACAAAGTCGCACAGTTTACCATGGCGGCAACTTAGAGTTTTTGCAGAATTCTGCGTGAAGAAGGGGGCACGGGCGCGTGATCTACACGCAGCCCCCTTTTGAAACCCCTCAGGATATGAACATGAAGAAGTTCCTGTTGTTCGCGAGCTTCCTGGCCCTCTGCGCAGCCCCGGCGTTTGCGCAGGCGCCTGGCAGCTCAGGCAAGGGTACCGGCCATCAGAAGGCCAAGGGCCAGGGCCACGCGCAGCACGGCCAGGGCAAGGGCGTTGGCCACCAAGGTGGTGGTACCGGCGGCAGCACTGGAGGTGGTACCGGCGGCAGCACTGGTGGCGGTTCGGGTGGTGGCGCTGGCGGCAGTTGCCCCGGCGGCCAGCCCCCAGTTCCTCCTCCCCCGCCTCCTCCGGGTGCGCAGCCCCCGTGCCCTCCTCCGGGTGCGCAGCCCCCGTGTCCTCCTCCTGGCGCACAGCCCCCGTGTCCTCCTCCGGGTGCGCAGCCCCCGTGCCCTCCTCCGG
>JADLBZ010000035.1 GCA_020847415.1 Planctomycetota bacterium | reverse complement strand
GGCGAGCACAAGCAGGGCGTTTCGCTTGCCTTGCGCGGAGCCGGCGGTGTGTCCGGGCGCGTGGTGGATGCAACCGGTCGCGGTGTTGCCGGCGTCACAGTCAGCCTTTCAGGACGCGGCGAGATGCCCGACCTCGGCGGCGAAGGCGAGATCATGCTGGAGATGCCCGGCTCGGACGGCCGCTACCGCGCCGTCACCGACGGCACCGGCCAGTTCGTCATCAATGATGTACCGGAGGGCCGTTACCGCGCCCGCCTGCGCGGGACAGGCTGGCGTCAGGTCAGCGGGCCCACGGAACTGGACATCAAGGCCGGACACCAGACCACCGCACCGGCGGACTTTGTCGTATCGGCCACGGCAGCGCTGGTGGCCCGCTTTGCTGACGGCGCGGGTGCGGCAATCAGCGGCGGCGCAACCGTCGTGTTCCGCGACAGCAGCGGGCGCAGCATCCGGCGCATGCACGGGACACTCGGGGCCGACGGCACGCTGACGCTGAACGACCCGCCGGTGGGCACATTTGACGTCGAGATCACCGTTTGGGGCTACAAGCCCACGACCATTCAGGCCGCCATCCAGGAAGGCCTGCCCACGGACGTCGGCCTACAGACTTTGACACCGGACGACGGCAAGGGTGGCGCCATCTTCTTGCCCGGCGACGAAGACGATTAGACCACACGCCACGCGCATCCCGGGCCCGCCCGGCAGGGCGGGCCCGGCTGCTTTTTCATGCCCGGAGGCAGCCCTTGCCTGCTCCCGGCCCTCCCCTACAATCCCCCGCCCCGGGCCGGGGCGAGGAGAACGTCATGATCCGATACACGCTGATGATGCTGGTTTGCGCCGCCCTGGGCGGCGCCCTGTTTGCCGCCGACGAACTGACCACCACAGACGGCGACAAGCTGGTCGGCACCTTCGAGAAACTTGAAGGCGGCGAGGTGCACTTCAAGACCACTTCGTCCGGTGTGGTCAAGGTTCCGGCCGCCAAGGTTGCGACCCTGACGCTGGAGAAGTCGCTGGATGCACGCATCCGCAGCAGCGACGACCTCAAGGACCAGAAGTCAGTCAAGCTGGCCAGCAAGGGCGGCAAGCTGGTGGTCACCGACGAACTGGGCGAGCGCGAGACTGAACTGTCGCGCTTCAAGGGCATCAACGAAGCGCTGCCCGACGAGCGCCCGGTGTGGGATCTCTCGGCCCTGGGCCTGCTGAGCTGGACCGAGGGCAACACCGAGACGGTCAGCCTCGGTTATCGCTTCGACCTGAAGCGCACGGCAAAACACAACTTCCAGCACCTGTTTGCCCGGGGCAGCTACCTGCAGGACCGCACCCTTGAGGAAGACTCGGTGCGCGAGCGAAACCACCAGGTGGGCTATCTCTACCGCTACATCTTTGACTTCGGCCTCACCATCGAGCTGACCCAGGACTTCTACTTCAACGAGCTGGGCGGCTACCACTACCGCAGCGTCACCGGCCTGGGCCCCGGCTACTACATCCTGCGCCAGGAGAAACTCTGGTGGTACGCGGCAGCCCACCTGACCTACACCCACGAGGACCTGATCAACGGCGGCGAAGACCGCGGCTACCTGGGCGCCCGCGCACGCACCGAGGCCGACTGGAAGGGGCTGGGCGACAGCCTGCACGTGAACGCGAAGTCCGAGATCCTGTTCGACTTCGACGAGACCAAGAACCTGCAGGTCAACAACGCGCTGCTGGTGGAATACAAGTTCGCCTCGTACTTCTCGGCGGGCATGCTGGTGGAGCACTGGTGGGACAACATCCCGGCGCCGGGCTTTGACCACCACGACTTCCGCTTCACCTTCACGCTCGGGTTTGCCTGGTCCGGCCGCTGGGTCTGATGCCGGCCCGGCTGTTGCGTGGAGGATCCGCGTCAGGTGACGCCCAGCCTGGCCTTGAGCTCCTGCAGCTCTTTGTAGCGGTCAGCCATGGAGCGGTTGGGATGGCCATCGCATGCACCCAGGGCAACGGCGACCTCCGTGGCTTCGCGGCAAAGATCGCGAGCCCTGTCGTGATGTCCGAGATGCAGGTGAGCACTGGCCGCCTGCGTCAGGCTGCTCAGAATGCGCATGTTGGGCTTCTCGCCCAAGGACCTGGTTGCCGCGATGGCGGAATCAAACAGCCCTGCGGCCTCCTCAAAGCGCCCCTGTGCCAGGGCTGATCCAGCCCGGCGGCTGCGGTGGCTTGCGATCCAGCGGGAAGCGCCGGCGCGCGCGGCCAGTTGCTCAGCCTTGACGAATTGCGCCTCCGCGCCGACTTCGTCGCCCGTCGCGGAAAGCGCGACTCCCACGTTGGCCTCTTGCATGGACTGATCACTCAATGCGCCTGTTCGACTGTAGAGCTCTGCTGAAGTGCGGAAGTAGGCCAATCCCTCCATGTCGCGATGCAGCGCCAGGCAGGCGTTTCCACAGAGTCCCATGGCCAGCGCGTACCCCGGCAGGTAGCCGGTTTCGCGGAGGATCTCGGCACCCATGAGGTAGTGTTTCAGGGCACGCTCAGGCTGGTGTCGGTCGTTCCAGATGTTGCCCAGGTTCAAGACCACTACACCCTCGTCCAGGCGGTTTCCGCGCGCGCGATGCAGTTCGAGAGCCTTCCGATACCAGAGCTCAGCCTCATCTGTCTTGCCCTGCCGCCAGCAGATGTTTCCGCGCGCGTTGGCCCAACCAGGGCGCTCGCGGTCACGCAACGCCGCGTCCGGGACTTGCTCGACTTCATCAAGAAGCTGCCAGGCCTCGTCGAACGAGTTGCGTTCACGCAGCAGCCGCGCCAAATCCAGGGCGCACCGTTCGAATGCCGGCCAGCGCCCGGCGCGTCGGGTTGCCTCCAGGGCCTCCCGGCACAGCCGTTCGGCTTCAGGCAGGTTGCCGCCTCGCCCCAACACGCCGGCTTTGGCGACCTTGACCTGCACCAGCAGGTCTTCGCTACCGCCTTCAGCCGCCCTTCTGGCCTGCTCCAGCAGGCTCAATGCGCCTTCCAGCTCACCCTGGTGCTGGCTGCTCCCCACCAGGCGCAGCAGAACGCGAGTTTGCAGGGAGCGGTCGCGGATGCCGGCGGCCATCATCCCGCGCAGGAGCTCGGCGGACTGCCGGACGCGTCCGCAGTTCAGGTGCACTGACGCTTCCTCGCACCCGGCTTCCACGCGAGTGGGTTCATCGGCCAGCGGGTGCTCTCGTATGCGCGCCAGCGCCAAAGCCGCATCTTCGTTGCGAAACGCGGCCAGGGCCGCGGCGGCTGCCCTCTGCAGAAACGCAAGCTCACGGGTCTGCAGTTCCGACGACGGCAGCACAGTTTGCGGCGCCGCCTGCGCGGCCAATGCGTGGTCTGCCAATTCTGCGAAGAAGTGTGCCGCCTCTGGGTGTGCTTCCAGGGCCAGCAAGGACAAAGCATGCAGCGACGCCCGCTCGGTGGGCAGATGCAGCTGGTAGGCGGCATCGCGCAGCAGCGCGTGCTTGAACAAGTACGCCGACTCGGCGAACGGCCCCATGGCCGCAGGTTAGCAAACAGGGACCGCTACGCGGCTACTTCTTCAGGGCCGCGGCGCCACCCACGATCTCGGCGATTTCCTGGGTGATCAGGGCCTGGCGGGCGCGGTTCAGGGTGCGCGTCAGGTGGGTAATCATCTCCGAGGCGTTGTCCGTGGCGCTCTTCATGGCGGTGCGGCGCGCCACCTGCTCGCCGGCCGAGTTCATGGCCAGCAGCGTGTACATGGTCTGCGTCACGTACCGGGGCAGCAGGTCTTCCAGGATTTCCTTGGCGCCGGGGCTGAAGATGATGTCCGTCTGGGCCTTGGAGGCGCCCTCTGACGCCGGCGGCTCAATGGGCAGCAGCTTCTTCAGGGTGGGCGGCTGGCTGGCCAGGCTCTTCCAGTGCGGGTACACCACCAGCACCTCGTCCACTTCCTTCTTCAGGAACAGCTCGACAATGGGCTGGATGATGCGCCGGGCGTCCTCAAAGCTGGGGCGGTCCGACACGTCCATCACCGCGCGCTCAATCTGGTAGCCCTGGAAGCGCATGGTGGCGTTGCCCTTCTTGCCCACCACTTCCAGCCGCACATTACGGCCAAGCTGCTTCTGCTCCGCCACGGTTAACTTGGCCAGACGCACCAGGTTGGCATTAAAACCGCCGCACAGGCCGCGGTTGGCCGTCAGCAGCAGCACCAGCACGTTCTTGACCTGCTCGCGCTTCTCCAGCAGGGGCAGGGCCAGCGAGGCGCCGCCCGCCGCAATGGCGCTGATGATCTCTTCCAGCTTGGCTGTGTAGGGAGCTGCCGCCTGCACGCGGTCCTGGGCGCGCTTCATCTTGCTGGTCGAGACCAGCTCCATCGTCTTGGTGATCTTCTTGGTCGAGACCACCGACTTGATGCGCTTGCGGATTTCCTTCGGTTGTTCAGCCATGGCGCGGCTCCCCTTCGGCGCGGGAGTCTGTTTCCGGTGGCGCCTTCGGTCAAGCGCAAATCCCCCGCCCCGGCGCGACACACGGCACTTCCCCCGGCGGCCGCTTCATGCTTGCCTGTGGCCATGGGACAGGCCGAATTTCCCCGCGCCAGGGGCCACGCCGATGTGCGGCGGTGGCTGGGCGGTGCCTTGACCCGCGGGCGCGTCAGCGGCGCCTATCTGTTTGCCGGCCCGGCTGGTGTGGGCAAGTCGCTGGTGGCCACGGAGTTTGCGGCTGCCCTGCGCTGCGCTGCGCCCGCCGAAGGCTGGTCCTGCGGCCGCTGCAACGAGTGCCGTCGCGTGGCGGCGGGCGTGCACCCCAGCGTGCGCGTCTTTGCCAAGCCCGCCGACAAAGCCGACTTCCCGGTCGAGCTGGTGCGCGAGATCTGCGACGAAGCGTCGCTGAAGCAACTGGAGCCAGGCCGCCGGGTGTTTGTAGTGCAGGACGCCGACCGGTTCAACGAAAGCTCGGCGAATGCCTTCCTCAAGACGCTGGAGGAGCCGCCGCCCGACTTTGTCTTTGTGCTGCTGGCAGGCAACCTGGCCGAGGTGCTGCCTACCATTCTCTCGCGCTGCCAGCCCGTGCGGTTTGCGCCGCTGCAGGATGCCGACATGGCTGAGATCGCCCGCGGGTGGGAAGGCCTGCCCGTGAACCCGCAGGCTCGCGCGGCGCTGGTGCGACTGGCCCAGGGCAGCCCCGGCCGCCTGCGCGCCATGGCCGAGGCCGGAGTGCAAGGGCACGTACAGCAGTTTCTGGCCACCGTGGCAGACGACCCCTTCCGCGCCTCCGAGGTACTGGTCGAGGCCGTGCACGAGGTGGACGAGAACGAAGAACGCCGCGAGCGACTGCGCAGCCTGCTGGCGCTGCTTTCGGCAAGCCTGCGCGACCGCCTGACTGTCGCCCTGGGCCTGCCCGATGTGCTGCCCTTGACCGCGGCGGTGGCCGCCGAGGCTGCCACGGCCGACAGCCTGGTGGCAGCCATCGGGCGGCTGGACGACCTGCGCCTGCGGGTGGACGGCAACGCGAACCTGAAGCTCGCCTGCGACGCCATTGCCCTGGCCTATCCCGCACCAGCCGGAACATGACCACCGCACACCGCGTGACGCTGCCGAGTTTGCTGCGCCTGCCGGCGCTTGCGTTGCTTTGCGCGGCCTCGCTGCTGCTGGGCAACTGCACGCCCGCCGGCAACGGGCGCGCGCCCGTGCCCGGCACGGCGCTGGATGGTGCCGCCGTGGTGCAGGCCCGCCGCTGCGAGTTCTGCCACCGCACCGACGTGCCCGCGAACCACACCGCGCGCGACAACTGCCAGCTTTGCCACCAGCAGAAGGGGCGCCTTGAATACCTGGCGCCGCCCCTGCGGTACGTTGCAGAGCGCCGCCCCGAGGACTGGCTGCGGCGTTACTTGCGCTATCCCTTCCCCATCCGGCAGGCCTCGCCCAGCCGCATGCCGGACCTGGGCCTCTCCGACGCCGAGGTAGATGCCCTGGTGCGCCACTTGGTGGAACTTGCCGGCGCGCGCCTGACCGAGCTGCCTGCCACGGGGCCGCAACGCGAAGCTGAGCCCGCGCCGGGGCGGCTGGTGGAGGGCAAGCAGCTGTTCAGCAAGCACAACTGCGGGACTTGCCACAGCCTGGGCGCGCTGCACCGCGTGGCCATCCAGCGTGACGCCGAGGGCCGCCCGCTGTTCCAGCCCACCAGTGTGTTTGCGCCTGACTTGGCCGAGACCTGGCAACGCGTGCGTCCCCAGTGGCTGGTGGCAGCCATCCGCAAGCCTTCGCACTGGATGCCCTGGTCCGGCATGCCGGACCAGCCCATGAGTGACACCGACGCCGAGACCCTGGCCTGGTACGTGCTGAACGCCGTGCCGCCGCCCAAGGCCACAGTCAGCGGGCAGGCTGTGCTGGCGATTCTGCTGGCCCGCTGCGGCGGCTGCCACTACGGGCCCGACGCCAATGCCCAGCCCGCCGGCAACCCCGCCGGCGGCGCCGGCTGGATTGCCACCTGGGGCCCGCGCCGCGAGCTGGACCTGACTTCGCTGGAGGGCCTGATGAAGGGTGCCCTGGATGACCAGGGCCGCCGGCGTCCCACCGTGGTGCCCTACGCCGCCAACTCGCCCCTGCTGATGCACCTGAAGGGGCTTAAACACCCCGCCATGCCCATGGGTGCCGACCCCCTGCCCCCTGAAGAACTGAAGCTGATTGAGGACTGGGTGCTCTCCGGGGCCCCCCTGAAGTAGCCCATGCTGCGCCGCATTGCCACCGTGTTGTTTGACCTCGACGGCACCCTGACCGTGCCGGTGCTGGACTTTCCGGCCCTGCGCCGCGCCATTGGCGCCCCGCCCGGCGCGTCCATCGTCCATGCGCTGCAGGCCATGCCGCCCGACCGGCGCGCAGCCGCAGAGGCCGTCATTCGCGAGGCCGAGCTTGCGGCCGCCCGCCGCACCCGGCCCAACCGAGGCGCCATCGAGCTCGTGCAGTGGCTGCACAGCCGCGGCTTTGCCACGGGCATTATCACCCGCAACTTCCGCGAGGCCGTGGACGTGACCCTGGCAGCCCTGGGCCTGGCTTTTGACGTGGTCATCACCCGCGATTGCGCGCCGCCCAAGCCGGCGCCGGACCCGGTGCTGGAGGCCCTTCGGCGCCTCGGGCGTGAGGCGGCCTCGGCCCTCATGGTCGGCGACTACGTGGATGACCTGACCAGCGGCCGGCTGGCAGGCGCGCGAACCTGCCTGGTGATGAACGGCCCCGGCCCGGCGGCCTTTGAGGCGGATCTCGCGGTATCGTATCCAGAGGACCTGCACGCCTTGTTGCGCAAAGCGTTTCAGACTCCCAGCGCGTAGCTGGCCAGCGCGCGGTGCACGGCGCCCTCGGGCTGCAGCTCGCTGGCATAGAGACGGAACTCGGTCACGCGCCACGGTTCATCGGGCACGCGCACTGTGCGCAGAAAGTCCGCCGGCTCGGGCCCCGGCGGGGCCTTGAAGCGCGCCAGGGTCAGGTGCGGGGTAAAAGAGCGCTCTTCGTCGGGCTGCGGGATCACGCTGTCCAGGGCGGCCTTCAGGTTGGTCAGCGGCGCGCACGGCTGCAGCCCCAGCCACAACACGCGTGCCGGCTTGCGCGAACGCGCCGGTGGGAACACGCCGGGCCCGGCCAGCCGCAACTCAAAGGGCGCCACGCGCACGCGCCCAAGCGCCTGCTGCAGCGCGGCCAGTTGCGCGTCCGTCTGCTCGCCCAGGAAGCGCAGGGTCAGGTGCAGCTGTTCGGGCGGCACCCAGCGCGCGCCCGGCACACCCCGGCACAGGGCGGCAACCGCGTTGCGCAGGGGCTCAGGCGGATCCAGGGCGACAAAGGCGCGGGTCATCTCTGTTGTTTGCGGAAGAAGCGGTCGGCGGCTTCGCGCAGCTTGCGCAGGGGCGAGCGGCCCAGCACCGGGACGCAGTAGCCGGACTCCAGCTTGCCGGTCGCGACAATGTCCTTGGGATAGTCCGCTACCGAGGTTTTCAGGGTCGCGCTGACTTTCTCCTGCTTGCCGTCGAAGATGCGGTACTGGGCGGGCAGCAGCAGGGGCGGCTGGCGCGGGTCGGTCAGGTTAGGCAGCGCAACCCACTTGTCGGGGGCAAAGGCCAGGTCGGTCAGCGCCGCGCCCTCTTTGTTGGCCATGGCAAAGCGCAGCTTGGCGCGAACCAGCGCATGCGGAAACGCCCAGCTGCCGGCGGTGCCGCCCGGCAGACCCGAAACAAAGCGCAGCTCCACGCGCTCGCGCTGGCCGTCCGGCAGCACGCGCCCCAGCTTCTCAAACACCCACACCCGCCACAGGGTGCCCACGGCCGGGTCACGGTAGGTGCCGTGGCCCATGAAGCGCAGGCCGCCGTTGTCGGGCGAGGCGGCCACGTTGTTCAGCATCAGCAGGCGGCGGGCCTCAAGCTGCGTTACCAGGTCGTCGTACACCTTGCTGCCGGCGGCGGACTTCACGTCCATGACTTCTTTGCCGGCGCCCTGGCCGAGGTTGTCGGAGCTGTAGACCAGGTCGCCCGCCGGTGTGCCGTCGCCGTCCACGGAGTACACCAGCCAGTTTCCGCCCAGGTTGTCTTCCGTGCGGATGCGGCCCTTGCCGCCGCGCCCCTCCGCGTGGCAGATCTCCACATAGGTGCCGCGCTTCACGTTGCCCTGGCCGTCGTTGACGGCGACATCAAAGGCGAACTGGGTGCTGGCAATGCCACCCGGGTGGGCTGCGTCCAGCTCGCCAAAGCGCCGCACCATGGCCGAGAAGCGCGCCAGGTTGCGCGGGTTCTGCATGCTGTCCAGGCGCCAGTTGAGTACCGAGATCGTATGCAGCACCGCGGGCTGGTTGCCCGGCGTGGCGGGCACAAACGCGGCATTGGCTGCCGGCTGCAGCATGGCCAGCACGCCCCGGCCCAGGTCAACCATGCCGCCCAGGCCGCTGGGGCTCAGGAACAGTGCGGGTTCCATGACCAGCCGCTCCAGCGCGACACCCGGCAGCACCATGCGTCGCGGGCGCAGGCCCAGGGCCGAGCAACCGGGCAGGCGCACCTCAGACCAGCGCTCCAGGGTAAACACGGTCAGCTCGCCCTTCACCACCCCGGCTGCGTGCATGCGCGTGCCCACACAGGCCACGCCACGAAAGTGCTCCATGCGGGCGATCTCAAAGGCGGCTGCATTGGGCTGCGCGGGGCGGCGTTCCAGCACCATGCCGGCACCATCGCGCCGGGCCAGCACGACCTGGCCCGTGCACCAGTCTCCGGCCAGCGCCCGGGTAAAGGTCTCCGGCGGAAACTCGCCATCCAGCAGCGCTGTCTCGGGCAGCGCCCCTTGGCCAAGGTCCAGCCTCAGCAGGGTGCCCGGCGCGCAGGCAGGCTCTTCGTTGATCCGGTTGCCCTTGCGCACCTCAGCGGTGACTGCCGCCAGATCCACCTTGGGCGCCGCGTCGCCCTTCCAGCGCAGCACCGCCAGGGCCGAGTTGCTGAGCCACACCGGGCGACCCAGGTTGCCGGGGGCGCTTTCCGCGGCCAGAGTCCAGTCCGCGGTGCGATAGACGCGCAGGCTGACCTGGTACTTGCCCGCCACCACCTTGAAGGCGCGCAGCGCAACGTGGCTCCGATCCGGCGAGACAGCCGGGGCGTCCAGGTACTCCGGCGAGGCCAGCGCCACTGCGGCTGCCGGAACGGTGCCCGCCGCCGCGCCGCACTGGTTGGCGCGCAGCAGGTGGCAGATGTTGCCGCCGGGCTTGGCGGCGTCGTAATGCAGCACAAAGGGCTCGCCGCGAACTTCAAAGACGGCGTACAACGTGCGGCGCCATCCGGGGCGGGCCGCGTCGCCGGCGAGCACGTCAGTGACGCGCGTGAAGCGGCTGGTGCGGGCGTCGTAAGGCCACAGGTCGGTCTGCGGGTAGGTTCCGCCGGGCCACGAAAACGGCTCGGGCACGGGCAGGCCGGGGTCCCCCGCCTGTGGCGAAAGACCGTCGCCGGCAGCGCCGGGCGGGTTCTCCAGCAGCAGCCAGCCGGAATGGCCGTCGGGTGCCGCCACGGCCAAGTCGTTGGCGGCAAGCACCGGCGCCAGCAAAAGCAGCAAGAAGGGCAGGATCAGCCGCACGCGCAGTCCCGGGGCATGACAAGGGGCCCGGGACTTATACGAAAAGCAGGCCCGGCAGCGGCCAAATATCGGTGGCGGCTGGGGTGGTTCTCAAGGCGCTTCGCCGGCCACAGCAAAGCGCCGTGCCGCTTGGGCGGGCAGCGGCACGTCCGAGGCCTCCTCCAGCAGCAGGATGCGGGCGCTTTCCTGCGAGATCAGCCCCGAGGCGAACAGCGAGCCGACAAACTCGGCAAAGTTGGCGAAGTCATCCTCGCGCATGGTGAAGGCTCCGTATGCCCGTCTATCGGCATTTCGCGGCACCCAACTTGAGCAAATCCGGCTGGTCAGGCGCACTCAAGAAGCGGCGCCACTGCTGCCGAAAACACTGTGCCCGCGGCGGCCCGCGGCCCCCTCTTTTCGTGGAAACCACCATGCCTTCCAAGTACGTCATCCAGGGCGGTCAGACTCGGCGCGGCTGTGTCCGCGCCTCCGGCAGCAAGAACGCGGCCCTGCCCATGATGGCCGCGGCCCTGCTGGCCAAGGGCGTCACCGTGCTGCGCAATGTGCCCGATCTTTCGGACGTCCGCCTGATGGCACAGATCCTGGAGACCCTGGGCTGCCGCGTTACGCTGTTCCCCCAGCCGGGCGTGGTGGCCATTGACGTCCACGACGAGGGCCCGGTGGCCCCGCCCTACGAGCTGGTCAGCGAGATGCGCGCCAGCTTTTGCGTGCTGGGCCCCCTGCTGGCCCGCCGCGGCGAGGCGCGTGTTAGCCAGCCCGGCGGCTGCACCCTGGGCGAGCGCCCGGTGGACCTGCACGTGAAGGGCATCGCCGCCATCGGCAGCGAAGTGCGGTTTGAACGCGGCGATGTCATCGCCAACGGTCGTCCCACGGGCGGCCGCGTGTACCTGGGCGGCCCCATGGGCCCCAGCGTCACCGGCACCGCCAACGTGATGTGCGCGGCAGCCCTGGGCAGCGGCATTACCGTGATTGACCAGGCCGCCTGCGAGCCGGAGATCGTGAACCTGGCCGACATGCTGAACCTGATGGGCGCGCGCGTTTCCGGCGCGGGCACCAGCCGCCTGGTGGTGGAGGGCGTGGCTGAAATGCGCCCCTGCACGGTGGACGTGATCCCCGACCGCATCGAGGCAGGCACGTTGCTGATCGCCGCCGCCATTACCCGCGGCGACATCACCGTGGAGCACTGCGACCCCGACGTGATGCCCGCCCTGCTGGACAAGTTCTGCGAGATGGGCGTGCCCTGGGAGAAGCTGGACGCCACCACCATGCGCGTGAACTGCCCGGGCCGTGCCCGCGCGGCAGACATCACGACGCTGCCCTACCCCGGCTTCCCCACGGACCTGCAGAGCCCCCTGATGGCCCTGATGTGCGTGAGCGAGGGCCACGCCATTGTGGAGGAGAAGATCTACCCCGAGCGCTTCATGCACGTGCCCGAGTACCGGCGGCTGGGGGCGGAGATCCGCAAGCAATTCAACACCTGCATTGTCACGGGAGTTGAGCGCCTGCAGGGTGCGCCCGTGGCAGCCACGGACCTGCGCGCTGGCGCGGGTTTGATCCTGCTGGGGCTGGTGGCCGAGGGAACGACCGAGGTGCTGAAGATCAGCCACGTGGACCGTGGCTACGAGAACTTCCACGGCAAGCTGGGCTCTTTGGGGGCCATTGTGCGCCGCGTGGACTACGCCCCCATGCGCCGCGCCGGCGACCGCCGCGCCGCGTAGAGGGTGGGGGGCGGACAACGTCGCCGTGTCGCACAGCGTCATAAGATCAAAGCGGAGAACTCGCGCGTGGCTCGGCCGGCAGATCAACAGTTTGGGGGAGACTGGACGGAGCGCAAACTGGACGCTCTAGCCGCGTACTTGGGGAAGTACACAACTGCGCTTTCGAAGCAACCGTTCCAACTAGAGTACATTGATGCGTTCGCAGGCACGGGCTATCGCGAGATTGCCGAGTATCGCGAAGGTCCAGGTACGTCGCTCTTCGGCGAGACTGCAGATGAAGCGATGGAGAAGTACTTGGAGGGCTCCGCCGCGCGCGCGCTTAAGATTGCCAGACCCTTCCATCGTTATGCATTTGTGGAGTTAAGTGCTGACAAGGTACGCAAGCTCGAACAACTCAAGTCCGCAAACGGCAAGTTGGCTGAACGCATCGAAATCGTGCAGTCCGACGCAAACACGTACTTGGCTGCACGAGCACAGGAGAACTGGATCAAGGCGGGACGACGTGCCGTCGTGTTTGTAGACCCATTCGGTATGCAGGTGAATTGGCACACAATCGAGGGGCTTGCAGCTACGAAGGCAGTCGACTTGTGGCTACTGTATCCAGTCAGTGCAATCAACCGCCTGCTGTCGCGCAGCGGAGTGCGCTTTGACTCGTGGCGTGCGAGGCTCGATAGGGTCTTTGGTGGTCCCGCGTGGTTCAACGCCTTCTATAAGAAGACACCCGCACAGAGCTTGTTCCCCTCAGTGGAAGATGCACGCTACGAGAAGTCGATTGATATTGACGGGCTCACAGCCTACATGGTCGGAAAACTGGAAACCGTTTTTGCGCAAGTTGTGAAGAAGCCTCTCGTTCTGCTGGCTAGAAACCAAACGCCACTTTTCGCCCTCTGCTTTGCAGCCGCGAACCCGAAGGGCGCGCCTATTGCCTGCCGCATTGCAAAGCACATACTGGAGCAGTGATGGGCGATCACTCCGCAATCGAATGGACGGAAGCCACCTGGAACCCGGTCACGGGCTGCGACAAGATAAGCCCAGGGTGCAAGCACTGCTATGCCGAGCGCATGGCCAAGCGCCTGCAGCTCATGGGCCAGTCCAACTACGCCAACGGCTTTGCCGTCACCACCCATGACCGCGCGCTGGGTATCCCGCTCGCTTGGCGGCGCCCACGCACCATCTTCGTGAATTCAATGTCCGACCTGTACCACAAGGACGTGCCTGCCGCGTTCATCCGCCGCGTCTTCGACACCATGAACGAGGCCCACTGGCACCAGTACCAAGTGCTTACCAAGCGTGCAGATCGCCTTGCCGAGCTTGCGCCTGAACTGCCGTGGGCGCCGCACATCTGGCAGGGCGTCAGCGTCGAGAGCGCCTCCTGCACTTGGCGCATTGACCGGCTGCGCGAAACCACTGCGCACATCAAGTTTCTTTCCATTGAGCCGCTGCTTGGCCCCATTCCCGGCCTTGACCTCTCCGGCATTCACTGGGTGATTGTAGGCGGCGAGAGCGGCCCCGGGGCGCGCGCCGTGGATCCCGCCTGGGTGCGCGAGATTCGCGACCAGTGCGTGGCGGCCGACGTGCCGTTCTTCTTCAAGCAGTGGGGCGGGGTCAACAAGAAGCGCGCCGGGCGCGAACTGGACGGCCGATTCTGGAGCGAGATGCCTCACAGCCGCCTTGCGCCGGTAATCGCCTGACGGACTGCCGCAACGACCTGAGCCCGGCAGCTACCCCACCGTGCTGCACACTCGGCTGCCCGGCGCAGCGAGCCGGCTGCAACGCCCAGACATCTTGCACAGGCCCTTACCCCGCCGCGTTGCTATACTTCGGCGGGGCACTGGAGCTTTCCATGCGACGCACGCTGCTGGCATTGGCCGCCTTCTGCGCGGCGTTTTCTTTTGTCAACGCGCAGGACCCGGCCCCGCAGCCGGCGGTAGACTACCTCATTGTCTGCGCGGACGACCTGAAGGGCATCGCCGCCCAGTGGGCCGAGTGGCGCAGCCGCAACGGCCGCACCCCGCGCGTGCTGGCGCTTTCCGAGCTGGAGCGCGAAAACAAGGACGCCCCGCCCACGGTCACGGACCTGAAGCTCGCCGTGCAGAAGGTCGCGGGCGACCCGCCCCGTGAGGGCTTCCAGGTGCTGCTGCTGGGCGACGCCCCGGCGGGCGAGACGCTCGACCCGCGCCGCGAAGTGCCGTGGGCCCTGACCACGCGGCTGGACTGCAATCCCGACCCCAAGCACCGCGAACGCGTGCCCACAGACAACTTCCTGGGCGACCTGACTGCCGACGACGATGGCAAGGCCGAAATCGCCGTTGGCCGCGTGCCCGCCCGCACCGCCGAAGACGCCCTGACCGCGCTGGAGAAGGTCAAAGCCTACGAGGCAGCCCCCGCCGGGCCATGGCTGCGCAAGCTGACGTTCTTCGCCGGCGAAGGGCGCTTTGGCCCCCAGGTGGACAGCATGCTGGAAGGGCTCTTCACGTCGTTTGTCGAGGGGACCCTGGACCCCTGCTACGACGTGCGCATGACCTACGCGAACATCAACAGCAGCTACGCCTACACGCCCAGCCGCTTCAGCGCCAAGGTGCTGGAAGAGGCCAACGAAGGGGCGCTGATGCTGGTCTACATGGGCCACGGCAGCAACGACCGCCTCGACAACATGACCGTGCAGGTGGACGGCAAGCGCCTGAACTACCCCATCCTGACCTCGCAGGACGTGGCGGGGTTCAAGATCGGACAAGGCCGCCTGCCCGTGATGCTGATCGTGGCCTGCGCCACCGGTGCCATGGACGACGAGTGCCTGGCGGAGAAGATCTGCCTTGCGCCCCAGGGGCCCATTGCCGTCGTGGCCAGCAGCCGCGACAGCCACCCCTACAGCAACACCCTGCTGCAGAAGGCGCTGATCACCGAGATTGCCGGCAACCGCCGCGCGACCCTGGGCGAGGCCTTCCTGCGCGCCAAGCACGAGCTGGTGCTGGGTGCTGACCCCGACCGCGCCAAGCTGGAAATGATGGCCACCCTGATCATGCCCAAGAAGGCCGAGCGCCTGGAGCTGAACCGCACCCACCTGAGCCTGTACAACCTGCTGGGCGACCCCGGGCTGCGGCTGCGCTACCCGGACGTGACGGCCCAGCTGGGCAGCGGCAGCAAGGCAGGGGCTGCCCAGCCCGCGCCGCTGCAGGTGCAGGCGGGAACTGAGCTGGACCTGTGGGCGCGGCTGACGCCTGCCCTGGGCGTGGAGTTCGGCGACCAGGCCAAGGTCTCCGGCCTGGACCTGCAGATGGAGGTCAAGCGCACCACCCTGGCCCGGCCCATCAAGCCTGTGCCCAAGGCCGACCTGGCCTCCAGGGACGCCGAGAAGCGGACAGCCGCGGAAGCCGTGGTGGCGGAGAACCACGCATCCAGCAACGACAAGCGGGTGGACTGGTTCAAGGCCGAACTGACCGGCGCGCACAAGGAGGAAGGCAGCAGCGTGGTTTTCTGGCACACAAAAGTTGACTTGGGGGTTGCGCCGGGGGAATACGTTCTCAAACTGTTCGCCCTCTCGCCCGGGGGTGAACGGTGCGGCTTTGCCGCCCTGCGCATCACGGTAACTCCGCCCGAAGAGGCGGAGGGCGAGAACAAGTAGCAGGCCGCAAACAACTGAATAGGGCATCGGGCGAACAGCCCGGCCCGGGAACGAAGGCAGCGCCGGCCATAACCGCGTGTGGCGGGTAAGCGGGCGCCGCAGTCCACTACCGAGGGCATCATGCAGATTCCCACCGTTAAGGCCGAACCGCGTTCGGCGGCAGGCACCAAACTGGTTCGCAAGCTTCGCGCTGAGGGCAAAGTGCCCTGCGTGCTCTACGGCAAGGGCCAGCAGAACGAGAACCTCCAGCTCTCCTGCGCCGACGTCGAGAAGCTGATGCACGACACCGCGCACGTGGTGCAACTGGACATCGCCGGCAAGAAGACCCACGCCCTGCTGCGCGCCATGCAGCGCGACCGCCTGGTTGACGAGTTGCAGCACCTGGACCTGCTGCGCATTGACCTGGCCGACAAGGTTCGGGTGCGCGTGCCGCTGACGTTCGTGGGCACCTCCAAGGGCGCCGCCCACGGCGGCGTGCAGGAAGTGCTGCGCGGCGATGTGGACCTGCACTGCCCGGCACAGGTGATCCCGAAGCAGATTGTGGTGGATGTCAGCACGCTGGAAATCGGCGACGCCGTCCGCCTGCGCGACCTGAAGGTGCCCGAGGGTGCCTCGCTGGTGGACAAGCCGGACCGCATCACCGTGCACATCACCCACCCGCGCAAGGAGGAGGTTGCCGCTGTCACGCCGGAAGCCGCCGCTGCAGCAGGCGCCGCTCCAGCCGCAGGTGCAGCCCCGGCCGCAGGTGCAGCCCCGGCCGCGGGTGCAGCCCCGGCCGCAGGCGCCAAGGGCGCTGCCCCGGCCGCGGGTGCCAAGGCCGCCCCGGCTGCCAAGAAGTAACCGGAAATTGGGACTCCCCCCGGGCACTGAACTCCAGGGTGCCCGGGCGAACGACCAGGGGAGTCATTGTTGCCTGTTCTGGAGCATGGAGAAGTCATGGCAGAAGACGGGAAGAGGCTGTACGAGGGCCTGTTCCTCCTGGACCCTGGGTTTGCGAACAAGGATCCGGAGGGTGCGGTTGCGCTGTGCCGCCACGTGCTGGAGAAGCACGGGGCCACGGTGATCCGCTCGGAGATATGGGGCGAGCAGAAGCTGGCCTATGAGGTGCGCAAGAACAAGCGCGGCGCCTACGTGCTGACGGCCTTCCGGGCCGAAACCATGAAGATGGGCGAAGTCGAGCTCGAGTGCCGCCTGACCGAGCGCATCATGCGCTACCTGTTCTTGAACCGGGAAGGCGTGCCCATCGAGAAGTGGTTCAAGCGCTACGAGGCGCCCGTGCGCCCGCCGCGCAGGGAAGAAGAGCCGGCAGAGGCTGCCGGCGAGCCTGCGGCAGTTTAGCGCCGGGGGCCCGGACACCGACGCACCAGACGGCAGCACGAGACCGAGACGGACGCAAAGCGCATGATCACCCTGAACAAGGTTTTCCTGGTGGGCAACCTGGCCCGCGACCCGGACCTGCGGCACACGCCTTCGGGCACGCCGGTCACCGAGTTCCGCCTTGCCGTCAGCGACAGCTACACCACCAGCACCGGCGAGAAGCACGACCGCACCTGCTTCATTGATGTGGTGAGCTGGCGCAAGCTGGCCGAAAGCTGTGCCGAGTACCTGAAGAAGGGTTCGCCGGTTTTCGTGGAGGGACGCCTGGAGCAGGACACCTGGACCACCGGCGACGGCCAGAAGCGCAGCCGTATCCGCGTGGTGGCGTACAGCGTGCAGTTCATCCGGCGCGAAGTGCAGCCCTCGGCCTCCGGTCGCCACGTGCGGGTGGTGGAGACGGGTGGCAGCACGGTGCGCGACTCGGACTTTGAGGCCGACCTCGCCCCGCCGCCGGAAGGCGGCAGCTTGGCCGGCGACGTCGGAGACGACGTTTCTCTCTAAACAGACGCGGGCCCTGCGCCCGCTGGAAGGAGCCACGAAATGGCTGCCATTCGTACCAGCAAGACCGACCTGAAGAAGAAGAAAAAGAAGAAACGCGCGCGCATCCCGACGCCCACGCAAAGCAAGCTGACCAAGGAACAGCGCGAGTTTCTGGACTACAAGGACATTGAGACGCTGTCCAAGTTCATTACCAGTGCCGGCAAGATCCTGCCGCGCAAGCGCTCGGGTGCTTCGCACGCCGAGCAGCAGCAGATCCGCGACGCGATCAAGTACGCTCGCTTCATGGGCCTGCTGCCCTACGTTGCCCGCTAAGGCCTGCCGCCCGGGGAAGGAGAAGAGCCATGAAACTGTTGTTGCGTGATTCAATCCGCGGCGTTGGCAAGCGCGGCGAAGTTGTGGAAGTGACCGACGGCTACGCCCGCAACTACCTGTTGCCCAAGGGCCTGGCCATGCAGGCCTCGCCCGAGAACCTGCGGCGCCTGGACGGTGAGAAACGCGCCTACGAGGCCCGCAAGGTGAAGGAGCGCGAGGTCGCCCAGGAGATCGCCCAGGCGGTGGGCAAGGTGCAGCTCACGCTGCCCATGCGCGCCTCGGCGGAAGGCCACCTGTTCGGCAGCGTGTCGCCCAAGGTGATTGCCGACGCCTTCAAGGCCGAAGGCATCAACCTCAGCGCCACCCAGATCGAGCTGGAGACGGACCACATCCGCGAGCTGGGCACCTACAGCTTCACCATCCGGCTGAACGAGGACGTTTCCGTGCAGAGCCGCGTGTGGGTGGTGGCTGCCAAGGAGTAGTGTCGTCCAAGACGTGAACCGGGCGCCCCCACGCGGGGCGCCCGTTCTGTTTGGTGCCGGCGCGCCTTGGCTGCATGCGTATTGGAATCAGCGCGCGGGTCCGCCCCCAGCTGCTGCGTCAGGCCGCGACGAGCGCGGGCGAGACCGGTGCCGGCGATGCATGCGCTCACCCGCAAGTTCAACTCGCCTGGACCACCAGGGCCGTGAAAACAACCGGGGCCCCGGGTTAGCGGCCCTGGAGCCCCAAGCGAGCGTGCGTTAGTTGAGATAAACCGGAACCTGGTTACGGGCGATTGCCCGGTACAGCACCCGCGCGGGTAGCGCGGTCTGACAAAACTAGCACTTCTTCTTGGCGGTCTTCTTTGCAGCGGGCTTCTTGGCGGACTTCTTTGCAGCGGGCTTCTTGGCCGGCTTCTTAGCGGCCTTCTTCGCGGTACCTGCCATGCTTGCCTCCTGTTTTTTGAAAGGGTCACGCTCGCTCCATGAAAAGTATCCTGCAACGAAAACAGCGTCAAAGGAAAACCACCCCGGGGAGGCACGCCTTGACACGTCAATACACTCGATGGGTGCTGCTCGCGCTGCCATTTGCGCTGACCGCCTGCGCCTCGGGGCCGCGCCCGCTGCTGGATTCGCCCGACGCGGCCGTCACCGCCATGCGCGATGCCTACCGTCAGGACGAGCCCGGACTTTTTCTGCATTGCCTGTCCCGCCCGGTGCTGAAGGTCTACAGCGAGCACGTGCTGCGCGTGGGCTGGTCCGAGATTCGCCCCCGCGTGGGCGACCTGGTGGCTGCCGCCGAGGTGGTGAGCCGCGACTCCTACCAGGCCCCCCAGCCGCTGCCGCTGCCGCTGCCCCCGGAGGGCTGCGTGAACCCCGAGGCCGGCCTGCCGCTGCTGCGCGTGCGCCTGCGCGTGCAGGGGCGCGAGGAGGACTTCTTGTTCCAGCGCGAGGTGGACCCCGCCCCGCCCGCCGCCAGGCAGGCGGCCGGGTTCTGGGTGGGCGACCGCTACTTCGTGCGCAGCGAGCACCCCTCGCCCCAGACCTACCTGTTCGAGGACTCGCCCGAGGAAGGCCGTACCCACTGGCGGCTGGTCTTCCCCTACGCTCCGTTCCAGCAGGGCGGCGAGCTGACCCGCCTGCTGCAGGAGAAACTGGCTGCCGAGGCCGAGCGGGACTGACCTGACCCCCAAGGCACCTGTCGCAGGCTTCCTCCCGCAACATCCGGCCTACCCCGGGCGCCAGTGACGCGGCGGGCGCGACAGGTGCTCTACCGTGACCAGCATGCCGTCCAGGGACTCGATCACCGCAATGTCGCGGTAGCGATCCAGGTTAAGCCCCAGCCGCCTCCGCAGGTGCAGCACGATGCGCCGCCCCAGGAAGTAGGCAAGGCAGCCCTTGCCGGCATGGAACAGCCGCCCCCATGTCATCACGGCATCAATGGCATCGCCCGAGATGCTGCGGTTCTTGGCGCGGTGGCGCGCGTGTCCTGAGTACTCGACCCGTTCCATGGCACCCTCCCCTTGAGATGTGATTAGCCTACCGCATGCCGCGACAGGCCCGCCGCCATGGGCAGTGTCAGCATTGCACCGCCCGCCCGCAGCTACAGCCGCAGGCCGGCTTTGTAAGCACACGCGGGCACTTCCGAAGTACGATAAGGACGCGCCCGGCACGGGCATGCTGCTCGCTGCCACGGGCGCGGAGGTGAGCCATGTGGGATCGTTCGTTGCGCTGGCAGCGTTTGGCGCGCATGGCGGCAGGCGGCGCTGCCTGTGCGGCGCTGTTTGTCGGCCTGGGCGCCCTTTCCACCACCGAGGCCGCGGGTCGCGCCAGGGCCGGCGTGGCCGAGATCTCCCGCGAGTCGCAGCCCGACGCGGACTCGCGCGTGCTGTGCACGGTGCCCACGACCCTGGCTGTGCGGCCGGGGGTGCTGGTGTATCGCGAGCTGCCGGACGGCAGCGGCGAGATTGTGGGGCGCGTGATCGGGGTGCGCGGGCAGGGGGCCGAGTCCGAGGTCACCGTGCTGCTCACCCCCACCGCGGCGGGCGCCATGGCCAGGGGCGGCAAGCTGCGCGCCGCGGAACCAACCCTGAGCGTCGAGCATGCCTTCCGGTTGCTGATCTCGCCCGAGATCCCGCGCGACGAGGCGGGCCGCGCCCGCGACGCCATCTGGCCCGCCATCGAGAAGCACATCCTGCCCGGCCTGAAAGAACGCCTGACCCGCGAGGTGACGCACTCGTTTGACCAGCTTGACCCTGAAGACGCCGAATTGCTGAACGCCACCATGGCGGACCTGCGCACCGAGCTGGCGCCCATGGAGCAGGAACTTCTCAACAAGCTGGCCAACCGCGCCTGGGAGGTCATTGGCGTCTCCGGCGTGGCCGAAGGCGTGCTGCGCAAGGCCTCCGACGGCGCCGAGAACACCTACAACGATGTGAAAGACTGGGTGAAGGGCTGGTGGGAAGAGAAGAAGGAAAGCGAGAGCGTGAACCGCGACTTCCTTTCCGAGGAAAAGGCCACCGCCCTGCGCATCGCCCTGGAGGAAGAAGTCGAGACCTACCTGAAAGAGCACGAGAACGAGATCAAGGAGAAGCTCAACAAGGTCTCTAACAACCGCCGGGCCGAGTTCATCCAGCAGTTCGAGACCAAGTGGGGCCCCAAGCTCTATGAGAACGCCGTGGTGCCGGCCTGGCTGGAAGGCGAAGACGGCGTGCTGGAGGCAGCCGAGCAGTACGCCGAGGATTTTGCCCGTCGCCGCCTGTTGACCGAGAAGGGCGGCCCGCGCCTGCTGCTGGCCTACGCCCTGCGCAGCAGCCTGGAGATCACCTCCGACCCGTTGCTGGTGATTGCCCCGGACCAGTCCGGCCGGGTGCAGTTTGAGTGGATCATGCCCCGCCTGGAAAAGGACGGCCGATAGCCCATGGCCACCGAGCTCGCCGAAGCCGCCGCGCTGAAGGCCGCCCCGCCCGGGCCCAGCCTCAGCATTGACGCGCTGGAGGTGAAGCTCGGGGCTGACGTGCTGCGGCTGCAGGCCCCGCTGCGGCTGCAGGCCGGGCGGCTGTACGTGGTCTGGGGCCCCTCGGGCAGCGGCAAAAGCAGCTTTGTGCGGGCGCTGCTGGGCTTGGGCGAGCTCGCGGCGCCGCGCGTGGCGGTGCGGGGCGAGGCAGTGCTGCGCGATGCCGCGGGCATTGAAACGCCCCTGTGGTCCGGCGAAAGCTACAACCCCGGCGCGCGCCGGCAGATCGCCTTTCTGCCCCAGGCCGAGAAGCTGGGCTTCATTGACGGCCTGAGCACATCCGAAAACCTGCGGCTGTATAGCGCTTTGCCGGCCGGCGAGGCCCGCACGCACGCTGAACACCTGGCGGCCCGCTTTCACCTGATGAGCCTGCCCGTCTCCATGGCCCGGGCCAGCGGCGGCGAGCGCATGCGCCTTTCGGCAGTGCGCGCCCTGCTGCCGCGCGGGCGCGCCGAGGCACCGCCCGCCCTGCTGATCGCCGACGAACCAACCACCGGCCTGGACGCCCTGGCGGCGCAATCCCTGGCGCGCGAGCTGATTGCCTTTGCCCGCCGCCGCGACGCCGTGGTCATGGTGATTACCCACGACCCGCAGATCTTTACGGGCAGCGAGCCCGAAGAAAGCGCCCGCGCCCAGCGTACCGTGCGCGTTTACGAGTGCGCCGTGGGAGAGGGCCACCACGCGCCCATCGAGCGCGAAGCCGGCCAGCTGCGACTCGAGGCCGGGCGTCCCGTCAACCCGCGCGTGGCCGCCCTGCACAGCCACGCCGCTGAGTACCTGAACCTTCTGGGCGGCGCGGTGCTGAGCCCGCTGGCCCTTCTCTGGGGCCTGCTGGGCCTGAGGCGACTGCTGTTCGTGGCCCGCCGTGTGGCTGGCGAGGCACTGAGCCCCGGCACACACCTGTTTGCCCTGCTGGGGGCGCTGCTGGTGGGCGGCACGGTGGCCTATTTCATCTTCGAGCAGATGCCCCGCCCCGAGCTGGTGGAGCCGCTCTTGCTGCAGGAGATCCTGCAGGCTACCGGCCACACCCTGGTGCGCGTGGTGCTGCCCCTGGCAGCCTGCGCCCTGGTGGCAGGGAAGCTGGGAGCGGCGCAGGCGGCCCGGCTTTCGGCGGGCGTGCGCAGCGGCATGCTGGAAACGCTGGCGCTGGCACGCTGGTCGCCGGAGGGCTTCGCCCTGGCACCCGCTGTGCTGGCCCAGGGGCTGGCCATGGCTGTAGCCGCCACGCTGGCAACCATCTCGGGCGTGGCGCTGGCGGCGCTGGTCTATGTGGCAGGCCACGAGGGCGCCTCCCTGGGGCTGGGACTGAGCCTGATGCTGGACGGGCTGGATACCGCCGCCCACTGGCGCGAGTTCCTGCTGGCGAAAGTGCTCGTCTCGGGTTTCCTGGGCGGCGCGTTGGCGGCCTTGTTTGGGCTGGCCCCGGCCACCAGTGAAGACGACGTGGCCCGCGCCGTGCACCGCACCCTGCTGTGGGGTGTGCTGGCAGTAATCGCCGCACAGTGCGCGCTGATCGTGTGGGAATTCTCTCTGTAGGGTGTGCTCCCGTGCGTCCTGCGGGCGTCCCGCCCGCAGAAGCAGTTCGTGATGTGGGCGTCCTCGCCCGCAGAAGCCGTTCGTGATGCGGGCGTCCCGCCCGCAGAGGCAGTCTGCGCTGGGAATCGCGCCAACGAAAGAACGCCGGATCTGAACAGCCTTTGCTGTTCAACCCGAAATCCCCAATCCCCAATCCGAAATCCCCAACCGCCCTCGCCCACTACGGCCCCGCCACCAGCTTCCACAGCTCGTCCAGGGCCTTCACCGGCTGGTTCTCGTGGCACTTCGCGATCCCCTTCGGCGGCTCCGCCTCTCCTTCCGCCCGCTCCACCGGCGGCGTTTCTTCCAGCAGCCGGCGATACACCGCGGCGTTCTTCGCGCCGATCAACCCGTTGGCCGCCAGCACGCGGCTGAGCAACCCGGTG
>JADLBZ010000034.1 GCA_020847415.1 Planctomycetota bacterium | reverse complement strand
TCTCGGCCGCTGAAGCTGCTTCGAACTGCATTCTCTTGCAAAGACGCAGAGCCGCAAAGAACGGCAACTGCGGTTAGCCACGGATAAATGGTTCGTCGCTGCCTTCTGTGGATTTGGCGGGGGGCTTCGCGCAGGCCACCGCAAGCCAGCCACCGGGCGGCCGTTCGCACCTGCCCGAGTGAACAGGATGCAACCACGGTACGGCTTGACCGCCAAGGCGCCAAATGGCCAAAGCTCTGTTCCTGCTCGCGTGTCTACCCGCACAACAGCTTGCGCAAGCTACTGCACGCCGACCCGCGGGGCATCCTGTTCAGCATTCTGCTCGGCACCAGCCTTTGGCGCTTTGGCGGTATGCCGTTGCCACTCTCAACAGCCGCCACAGCGCAGCGCGTCAGGGCCGCAGCCGCTGCGTGGCGCGGTTGCTTTTCTTTGCGTCAGCAGTTGCCGTTGCTGTGCGCCCGCGGGCAAGTCCACACGCAGCGGCGAAGAGCAAAGTAGCTGTCGCGGCGCGCTGCTAGACTCGGGCGGTGAACACGTCGTCCAGAGCCTTCATTCAGCCGCTGCCGGGCGCCTTTGTCGCCATTGACTTCGAGACTGCCGACCACGGGGCGGACTCCGCCTGTGCCGTGGGCCTGGTGCGTGTCGAAGACGGGCGCGTGAGGCGCCGCGTGCGACAGCTGCTGCGACCTCCGCGCCGGCGCATGATGTTCACGCACATTCACGGCATCACCTGGCAGGACGTGCAGGACAAGCCCACCTTCGGCGAGGCCTGGCCGTTGCTGCAGGACGTGCTGGAAGGTGCGCTGTTTCTTGCCGCCCACAACGCGGGCTTTGACCGGGCTGTGCTGGCTGCCTGCTGCGAGGCCGCCGGCCTGGCACCGCCCTGTCTGCCCTTTGTCTGCACGGTGCGGCAGGCGCGACACACCCTGGGCATCCGGCCTGCTGACCTTGCCACGGTGGCGAGGGTGCTGGAGCTGAAGCTGAACCACCACGACGCGCTGTCGGATGCCGAGGCCTGCGCGCGCATCGTCATGGCGGCTCGTCGCGTGCTGCGTGGCCGTCTGCCTTGATTACTGGAACTGCACGGACTGCCACAGGGCCGGGTCCAGCGGGTGGGCAGGCTGGCGCAACTGGACCAGTATTGTCGGCGCGTCAGCGGGCGGTGTGCGGCGCGGCTCCCGGTTGCCGGGCAGGCGAGTGAACAGCACCGGCTCAAACGACCACTGGAACACGTTGTCCTTGCCCGCGGTCATGTGCCCGGCAAACAGCAGGCGCAGCAGGCCCCAGGCGCTGCGGGTGTGGTCCATCTGCGGGGTCTTGTCCTCGCCGCGGCGTGTGGCCCACAGGCCCAGCGATGCACCCTGGCCGGGCTTCCAGGCCAAGGGGGCAAAGCCCGGCGTGTCGGCGCCCACGGGCAGGCCGGCGACCACAAGCTCGCCATAGCCGTAGGCTCGCCCCGTGGCAAGGCGCGCGTGGCCGCGCACTTCAATGGCCTCTGCGCCGTTGGGGTACAACGCGTCGCGCAGCATTGCCGCGGCTTCCAGCGAGCGCTGAACCCCTTCGGGCTCGAAGGCCCGGAAGTCCCCGAACTTCACGTCGCGCAGGGCCGTGTTGCGGCGGCGCCAGTTCCATAGCGCGCCCGTCCTGGGATGCAGCATCGCCTCAACTTCGGCGGGGGGTGCTTCCTCCGCGGCGGTCGGGTCAAACGGAAAGCGCCCGGCCATCCGGTCTCGCCAGTTCTTCAGGACGCCCTTCTCCCACAACTCTCTCTGGCGCCGGTCTTCTTCCTGGAAGGCCTCCAGCACCTTGCGCCAGACTCGGCGTGATTCGTCTTCGGCTTCCTTGCGTTTGCGGTCTGCGGCCAGCGACCTGGCCTTCTCCATGGCTTGCGCGGCCTCGCCGCCGGCTGCCGTTTCGTCTATGCCCGCTGCCTTTCGGTAGGCCTGCCATGCCGCCAGCGCGTCCTCAGCCTCCTGTTTGGCGGTGTTCTCCGGCGAATTGGTGCGCACCTCGCCCGGATCTCGGCGCATCAACAGCAAGCCGGTGGCAGCGAAAATCCCCAGCAGCAGAACCAGCACAGCCAGTACTAACGGCCCCCGCCTGCGCTGGCCGGGCGGCTGGGCAGGAAGCGCCGGCACTGTCTGCGTGGGCGGAATGACGACCTGGGTGGGGGGCATGGCCACCAGCGTGGGCGGAATCGCACCCGAGCCGGTACCTGCCGAAGACTGCGGGCCGGTGTCCGCGGGCGAAAGCGCAATCCGGCGGGCGGTCTCCAGTTGCTGCAGCGAGAAGTTCAGGTTGCGGGACGTGTCGCCTGTGGCGGAGGCAAGCTGCCCCTCCAGCAGGGCGCGGCGGGCACGGTACTTGGCCTCCACCTGGTCGGCTGCGGCGCCGACGTAAAGGCCAAGCAAAAAGTGGGCTTCTTCGCGTGTCATGTCTGCCGCCGGTTCGATCAGCGAGGAATATACACCGGCGAGCCGGGGGTCCAGTCCTCGTTATAGCGGTACAGCGTAAAGCGCTCGACGTTCTCGCGGCGGCCCACGGCTTCCAGACTCTCGCCCTGGGCCGGCACCACCCGCCGGCAGGCCTGTTCACGCCACGGGTTGGTCCACGCCGCCCACCCGGCAACGGATGGTGCCGCAAAGGGCAGCGGGGCCTCTCCGGTGCGGCTGCAGGCGGAAACGGCGCCGCGCAGGTTGCCGCAGCCGAGATGCCAGAAGGCCACGGCGGGCACGCCGCCATCCAGGGCCGCGATGGCCCGGTGCTTCAGGGCAGGCAGGCTGGGCGCCGCAATCCAGTGGCGCGGCGGGCCGGTCTGGACCGCCAGCTCAGCCTCCGACTCCATCCATGCCGCGACAAATCCGGACTGGCGAGCCAGCGCCGGGACTTCGCGCAAGGTGATCGTGTCGGCGGCAGGGATGCCCGCCGCGTCGGGCCGCGGCCAGTCGTAGCCGTACAGCGGCAGGCACAGGGTCAGCTTGCCGCGGTGCTGGGGGTAGGCCGCGATCAGTCGCTTGAACGCGGCCAGCGGATACAACGCCCCCGGCAGGCTGCCCTTCCAGTGATAGTCATAGGCCATCAGCCGGATCGTGTAGATGTGCGGCGAAGCAAGCAGCGCACGGTAGGCGGGCAGTTGCTCCGGCCGCAGGGCCTCGTCGCAGGGCTGCAGGGTCAGCGACAGCCGCGCATCCCCGGGCAGGCTGCCGGCAATGGCGGGAACGGAGTTGGCCAGGGCCGCCAACTGCGCGCCGGAAAGCGATTCGTAGTCCAGGTCCAGGTGGCTGCAACCGCTGCGCTGAAAGGCCGCCAGCAGGCTGTGCACGTGGGCGTTGATACCGGCCTCAGAAAGGGGCCGGGCCAGAGAGCCGCCGTGGTTGGTGGCGGTCAACCAGCAGTGCAGGCCCCGGGCACGGGCAGCCTGCACGCCGCGCCGCAGCCCGGGCTCGTCCTCCAGGCTCACGCTGCCGTCTTCAGCCACCGAGGCGTGAAAGAACAGCACGCCCGTGCAGCCGGCGTCGGCGGCCTCCTGCACCAGGGCGGCTTCGTCGCACCAACTGGGCACCCAGCCCTCGATGCGTTCCAGGGCGGGCAGGGGCTCGACGGCGGTGGGGGGCTCAGGCAGCGCGGGGCTGTCGTCGCTGCGCCACACGCAGCCAATGACGACGGCCGCCAGCAGCACCAAGAAGACGACGGCCGCCAACCGCGCGGTGCGGCCGGTCAGGCGAAGTGTGAAGCGTCGGCGTTTGCGTCGGCGCGGCATGAGACCCGGCAGGGACTATCGGCACAGGACGGGCCCAAGCCGCAGGAATTCGGATGCGAGGAATTCGCGCAACCGCCGTTGGGCCCCGGGGTGGAATGCTGCAAACACGGCCAAACCCCCAGCCGTAAACCAACCGGGGCTAACCGCAGCGTGGGGCTGCAACCAGGAGTCTGGATCATGAAGTGGGCTCTCATTGCATTATTGGTGGTCGCGGGTGCGCTGGCAGGCAACAGCGCCTACGCAGCCGGCGCGACTGTGGGCGGCGGCCTGCAGGCGCTTGCCGAGAAGGGCAAGTCGGCACGAAAGGACAATGACAAGAAGAAGGACAAGTCCGCGCGCAACGAAGACGGCAAGCGGAAGGACGATGGCAAGAAGAAGGGCACGTCTGCGCGCGGCAAGAAAGACGGCGACAAGGGCAACAAGGCCGCCAAGGGCAAGCGCGGCAAGGCCGGCAAGGCTGGACGCCGGGGTCGCGGCGCGCGCGGCATGGGTCGCGGTCGCGGCGCGGCACCGGGTCGTGGTAAGGGTCAGGGCCGGCGCGGCGGCTGATGATGAGCGCCCCAACAGCGCGGTCAGCGCTAACCGGATTGACTTGCGAACGAGGACGCGGGCATTGCCCGCGTCCCTTCGATTTGTGTCGGCGATGGGGCTTTATAGACTTTGCAGAATTGCTAAATTGGGCGTATGGGCATCCAGGAGACATTCGCTGCCCTGCGCATGGTGCGGAGCAAGCACGTTGTGCCGGCCCTGCTGTTGGCGGTGGAGTCCACCCACAGCCAGTTGCGCACGTTTTCGGTAAAGGCGCTGATCGGTTCCCGCGACGACACGGCTCATCGCGCGCTGCTTTACCGGTTTCCCGAGCTGCCCATGGCGGCCCAGGACGCCATCTGCAACTCCGTGGGCGCCATGCGCAAGGTTATCCAGGAGGCCATCCGGCTGGGCGACGACGGCCTGCGCACCACAGTAATGGACATCCTGGAGCTGAACACCTCGGTGGACGCCGCCGAGCCGCTGTGCGAGTACCTGACCGACGCGAACCTGGGGTTGCGCACCCGGGCCGAGCAGGGCCTGCGCAAGATCGTGGAGCGCTTCTCCACGGAGCGCGAAGAGGCCGACGAGCCCGTCTACGGCCCCGACGGCACCGAGAAGCGCAACGACACGCGCCAGATGCGCAAGCGAGAGCGGGTGAACGAGAAGGCCCGGCTGCTGTTCCGGGCGTTGAAGGTGGCCATGGACGGCCTCGTCACCCACCAGCTTGAGTTCACCATCGAGGCCTGCCTGCGCGTGGGCGGTGACTGCAAGGCCTTGATCTCGGAGGCCCTGCGCAACGAGCGCGAGCGCCGCCAGGAAGGCCCCGTGGAGCGCTTCCTGAAGAACAACAGCGATGTGCGCACCCTGGAGTACCTGCTGGAGCGCCTTACCGACCACCGGGCCGACATCCGCGCCTGCGCGACCCAGGCCCTGGCAGCCAAGCAGGGCAGCGACGTCAACACCAACCTCGCTTTCATCCTCGACGAGCAGCTCGACGACGAAACCCTGCGCCGCATCCTGCAGACCAGCCGCGGCATTCCCTGGATGGCCTGCATGCAGGGATTCATCGAGCGCTACAGCGTGCGGTTGTTGCGTCGCCTGCTGCGCGAGGTGGAGCGCCTGCAGACCATGCAGGGCGATGACCGCGCCCAGTTCTTCGGGCTGCTGGCCGAGGGTCGCGACGCCCAGCTTGCCGACGAGGCCTTCGAGCTGCTGTGTTCCATGTCCATTGACGATTCCGGCGCCACGCTGGCGCGGCTGACGCGTTCGCGCCGCCAGCGCACCGTGCTGCGGGCCTTTGAAACCATGGTGCGGCGCGAGCACCAGGGTGTCGTGCAGGTGGCAACCAAGCTGATTGACTCGCACTGGGATGCCGTGCGCGAGGCAGCCACGACGTATCTGGCCAACCGCGCCTGGAAGCGCTACGCGGAGAGTTTCGAGAAGCTTCCCGAGCCCGAGCGCCGGCGCACCGGTGCCGCCCTGCGCCACGTGGGCGACGAAGTGATTGCCGACTTGCGCGTGCAGATTGCCAGTGCCGATCCTTCCGTGCGCGTGCGCGCGCTGCGCCTGCTGGACATGACCAGCAACGTGTCGCGGGTGGGGGACGCCGTCGTGCAGCTCATGCGCGACCCCGATGCCAAGGTGCGCGCCACGGTGGTGGGCCTGCTGGCTGCCCTGCGCAGCACCGAGGCCATCCAGGCCATCGGCACTTTGCTGAATGACGCCGACCGCCGCGTGCGCGCCAACGCCATCGAGGCTGTAGAGGCCTTGGGCGAGCGCAGCCTGGCCCGGGCCCTGGTGCCCTTCCTGTCCGACGACAACAACCGTGTCCGCGCCAATGCCGCCAAGGCACTGTACAGTTTTGGCGTGCAGGAAGCCGCCGAGGTGATGCTGGCCATGCTGCACTCAGACAACGAGCTGATGCGCATGAGCGCCGTGTGGGCCATTCGCGAAACGCGACCACCCGGCGCCACCGAGTGGCTGCTGGCGCGCAAGGCCAACGAGAAGGCACCCGGCATCCTGGAGCGCATTGACGCCGCACTGCGCAAGCTGGCAACCCCGGTGCAGGAGGCCGGTTGATGAGTACCCCCGGTTCCGGCCCCAAGGGCACACTGCCCAACCTGTTCCAGTCCGGCGATGCTTTCCTGGAGAGCAACAACGCCGGCTGGATGCTGGCTGTGGTGCTGGCGGTGGGCCTTCTGATTGCCCTGTTGTTCCTGGTGCGCGTGCGGCGCGAGCGCTGGAAGACCGCGGGCCTGGCCACCGCCGATGAAGACATCTTCCGCCGCTTGTGCGAGGCCAACGGGCTCAGCGCCCATCAAGTTTACGTGCTGCGCGACATGTACCACGACCTGAAGCTGGACAATCCCGTTACGCCCTTTGTCTGCCCGCAGATCTATGACCCTTACATTGCCCTGCTGAAGGGCAACCGCGGGCCCCTGGTCGCCGCCCTGCGCGATCAGCTTTTCGCGGCCCCGCCCGAGCATGCCACCCAGCGTCTGCCCAAGCGCGAAGAGTCGGGCCAGGAAGCCGACAGCGAGCCTTCAGCCTGGCGCAGCGAAAGCAGCAGCAACTGAACACTCCCGGAGTTTCCGCTAACCGGCGGGCACCCCCAGCCCTTGGGGGTAGGCAAGCGCCCGCCTTCATCCTGTTGGCCTCCGACACCAGCCGCATCGGCCCCCCGGCCCGCCGCTGCGCCCGTCGTGGTCACGTCGCGGGGTACACCTCTCGCGGCTGCAACGAGGAATGGTCCCCGCGCAGCGAGGCGGGCGCCCGCAGGCGCCAAGTAAGGAACGAGCCATGGCACGCAAGAAAGAAGATGAAGCGCCGGTACTTTCGATGAACCCGGAAAAGGAAAAGGCCCTGCAGTCGGTGCTGGCGGGCATCACGCGCGAGTTTGGCGAGGGCGCGCTGATGCGCATGTCGGAGGCCTCCAGGCAGCGCCCGGATGTGATCCCCACGGGCAGCCTGGCGGTGGACGTGGCCCTGGGCGTGGGCGGCCTGCCGCGCGGCCGTATCGTTGAGATCTTCGGCCCGGAAAGCAGCGGCAAGACCACCCTGGCCCTGCACGCCATTGCCAATGCCCAGCGCATGGGCGGCAATGCGGTGCTGATTGACGCCGAGCATGCCTTTGACCCCGGCTATGGTCGCAAGCTGGGCATCAACATGGAGCGTCTGTGGGTCAGCCAGCCGGACTACGGCGAGCAGGCCCTGGACATTGCCGAGTCGCTGGTCAACAGCAACGCCGTGGACATCATCGTGGTGGACTCGGTGGCGGCGCTGGTGCCCCGGGCCGAGCTGGAAGGCGAGATGGCAGACATGCAGGTGGGCCTGCTGGCCCGCATGATGAGCAAGGCCATGCGCAAGCTCACGGCGGCTGCCAACAAGAGCCGCACCTGCCTGGTCATGATCAACCAGATTCGCGAGAAGGTGGGGGTGATGTTCGGCAACCCGGAGACCACCACCGGCGGGCGCGCCCTGAAGTTCTTTGCCAGCCAGCGCATTGAGGTTCGCCGCACCCAGCAGATCAAGGAAGGCGAAGACAGCGTGGGCGTGGGCGCCAAGGTCACCGTGGTGAAGAACAAGCTGGCGCCCCCGTTCAAGAAGGCCGAGGTCGAGATCTACTTCGGTCGCGGCATCAGCTACGTGAACGACCTGCTTATTTTTGGCGAGCAACTCGGCCTGGTCACCCGCAGCGGCAACTGGTGGCTGTGCGGAGAGACCAAGCTGGGCAACGGCAAGGCTAACGCGCTGGAGTTCCTGCGTGTCAAGGACAACCGGGACCTGTACGCCAAGCTGGAGTCGGACGTGAAAAAGGCGCTGTTCCCGCCCGAGGAGACCGCGGCGACGGTGGCGGCGTAGTGTGCACGTTGGCGGCCCGTCGCGGGTTGGTGCTCGCGGCGTGAAAGATCAGGCTCCTCGCTGTCTGGTGTGGATTCGCCGGTGTGGGCGCAGCACAGCAACGGCAACCGCTGACGCGAAGAAGCGCAACTGCGGCGCGGAAGCGCTGTGGCCCTGACGCGCTTCGCCGTGTTGGCGACTGTGAATGGCAATGGCATGCCGCCGAAGCGCCAAAGGCTGGTGGCGAGCAGGAAGCTGAACAGGAAGCCCCGGCGGGTCGGCTTGCAGTAGCTCGCGC